>JBLHUR010000019.1:0-50349 GCA_047629805.1 Akkermansiaceae bacterium
TAGGTGCTGAGAGAGGGTATGAGGATGACGGAATCGAGAGAGTGGATGGGGGCGGGTGTGGTGGAGGGGGGAGGGGGATTCTGAGCTTGGGATCATAGTGATAGATTTCCGGAGAACCATTATGGAAGGGATGGAGGTTCGTAGTGATAGGTGAGAGTTTACGATGGAGGCATACCGTGACCGTTCCAAAAATGCGGGAAGAATTTCCGTGGTTGGGGGTTGATGGGCATACAGCGTCATTGAGTCTGGGAGATTATGATTTGGGGGGGCGAGACAAGGTGTTTTCTGAGCGGGGGCACGGAGGTTTGGTGAGAGGTCAGATTGTCTGGGGAATTAAAAAAATGAGGTGGGAATTTCACAGCGGTAGCAATTTTATGAGGCGAGAGCGTCCTTCCTTGGGTCAGTCTTCTGTCTTTAAGGAACCCCACCAGGTTTTGTTGGGCTGGTAGTCGGGCTTGAGGAAGTTGGCGTGTTGTTTTTCGAGCTTGGCCTTGGTGGCGGTGTGGTGGTTCTTGATTTGTTGGGCCTTTTTCGCGGGGTCGAAGCGGGGATCGGGTTTGGGGATTTTGGCACCGACTTCGGTGAGGTGGGCGGTCAGTTTGGCGGAGAGTTCTTTGACGCGTTCCGGGTGGCCGGTGGCGAGGTTGGAGACTTCGCTGATGTCTTCTTTGATGTCGTAAAGTTCTTCGCGGCCGTCTTCGTGGTAGCGGATGAGTTTGAAGTTCCCTTCGCGGATCATGCTGGAGGGTTCGCCGCCTTGGTTGCCGTAGTGTGGGTAGTGCCAGTAGAGGGTGCGGTCGGCTTGGCCGCCTTTGAGGGCGGGGACGAGGGAGATGCCATCGAGGTGGGCGGTGGGGAGTTGGTCGAGTCCGGTGAGGTCGAGGAGGGTGGGGAAGAAGTCGGTGCCGGTCGCGAATTGGGCGGAGGTGGTGCCGGGTTTGGTGACGCCGGGGGCGACGATGTAGTAGGGCTGGCGGATCCCGCCTTCCCATTGGCGGCCTTTTCCTCCGCGGAGGGGTAGGCAGGCGGTGGCGAAGGCGTCGCCGGAGGAGACGCCGCCGTTGTCGGAGGTGAAGATGATGATGGTGTTTTGATCGAGGCCTTGTTTTTTGAGGTGGGCGGTGAGGAGGCCGACGGCGTCGTCCATTGACTCCATCATGCCGCCGTAGATGGGGCAGTCCTGGACTTGGCGGACGGGGAGGGTGCGGTCGTTTTTGAAGCGTTCGGCGGCGAGGCCGGCGGCGGTTGCTTTCTTGCGATACTTTTCCCAGAGGTCGGGCGAGGTTTGGATGGGGCCGTGGACGGAGTAGAAGGAGAGGAAGGTGAAGAAGGGTTTTTGGGAATCCTGCTCGATGAATTTGACGGTTTCTTGGGCGAGGCGGATGGGGAGGACTTCGCCAGCGGGGCCGTCTTCGAGATTCGGATTTTTATAGGGTGAGAAGTATCCGCCGCGGGGGGAGCCGGAGGAGTAGCCGCCTTTGTTGACTTCGAAGCCGTGGGCTTCGGGGCCGGAGCCTTCGCCGCCGAGGTGCCATTTTCCGGCGAAGAAAGTCCGATAACCGCCGGACTTTAGGGCTTCGGCGACGGTCGTGATTTTGGAAGGGAGGCGGTCGCCGTTTTCGGAGGGGAGGATCCGGTCATTGCGTCTCCACTTCATGCCGGTGGCGGCGCCGATCCAGTCGGTGATGCCAACTCGCGCGGGGTATTGCCCGCTCATGATGGAGGCGCGTGAGGGGGAGCAGACTTGGCAGGTGGAGTAGCCGTTGGTGAAACGCATGCCGCTCTTGGCGATGGCGTCGATGTGGGGCGTTTCGTGGAAGGTAGAGCCTTCGATGGAGAGGTCCATGATGCCGAGGTCATCGGCTAGGATGAAGACAATGTTGGGCCGCTGCGCGGAAAATCCTAAATTCGAGAGGATGAGAAATCCTAAAAGGATGCGGGTGAGGAGGCTTTGCATGGGGGTGAGTTTGGGGAGGGGAGTGGGGGAGGGCCAGCAAAAGCGTTGAGAGGGGTGACTTGTGTCTGGGGGGCTGCGAAGTTGGGATTGGTTGAGGGTTTCTTTTAACCGCGAAATACACGACAAAGGCGAATCTTGGGGGTGAAATTTTTTCTGGTCCTGGCGGTCGCGATTCGGAGATCGCGGGTCCGTTTATTTTTCGATGCGGTAGAGGTGGGTTTTGGTGCGGAGGTAGATGGACTTGCCGTCTAGGGCGGGGGAGGCCATGCAGCCTTCGTCGAGTTGGTTGGTGAAGGCGACTGCGAGTTTTGGGCCGGGTTTGACGACGAAGGTTTTTCCTTTTTCGTCGGCGAGGTAGAGGTGTCCGTCGGCGTGGACGGCGGAGGCGGAGAAGTTGGTTTTTAGGGAGAGGTAGGTTTCGATTTCTCCTTTGTCAGGATCGAGGCGGCTTAGGATACCGGATTCGGAGGTGAAGTAGGCTTTGCGGTCGAGGACGACGGGGGAGCAGCGGCCGGGGATGCGTTTGAAGATGTCCCATTCGATGTGGGTTTTGGTGGCGTCGCCGGTGAGTTTGTCGTCGAGTCGGAGTCCGAGGAGATGGGGCTTGCCGAGGCCGGTGTTGATGAGGGCCATTTCGTTTCCGACGAAGACGGGGGCGGCGGCGTTGGAGAAGCCTTTGTAGGTGATCTTCCAGAGTTCTTTTCCGGTGTCGGCGTTGTAGCCGTAGCAGGCTTTGGCTCCGGGGGAGACGAGTTGGCGGACGCCGTTTAAGGTGATGAAGGCGGGGGTGGTGTAGGCTTTGCGGAAGTCACCGTCGCCACGGATTTTTCCGCCGGGTTCGATGTCTCCGTAGTCTGTCGTACGTGGGGTTTTCCAAACGTTCTTTCCGGTCTTGCGGTCTAGGGCGACGAGGTATTGCACGTCGACGCCGTCCATCGAGAGGATGACGAGGTTTTTGTGAAGGACGAGGGAGGAGCCGGGGCCGCGGAAGTGTTGACAGGGGAGGTCGCGGCGTTCCCAGATTTTTTTGCCGGTTTTGCGATCGAGGGCGGCGGTGCCGTAGCTGCCGAAGTGGAGGTAGACGTGATCGGCATCGATGGCGGGGGAGCAGGAGCCGTAGCCATTGATGTGGTTGCTGAGAGGTTCGGGATCGGCGTTTTCGAAGAGGAGGAGGTCGTGGAGTTTTTGGCCGGTGGCTTTGTCGAGGCAGACGGCGAACATTTTTTTACCATCGGGAGTGGCATTGGAGACCCAGACTTGCTCGCCCATGACGACGGGGGTGGACCAGGCGCGGCCGGTGACGGGGGTTTTCCAGACGATGTTTTTTGTTTCGGACCATTCGGTGGGAAAGCCGTGGGCTTTGCCATCGGGGCGGGGTGGGTAGAGGCCATCGTTGTTGGGGCCACGAAAGGTGGGCCAGTCGGCGAGGGCGGGGAGGATGAGGGTGAAGAAAAGGAGGACGAATCGCATGATTGGGAAAGTGTGGAGGTTTTCTACGGGGATGGGGATGATGGAGTTTCGCTTTTCTTCAATGATTCTTTTTGGGGGAGTGGCCGCAAGGGTGTGCGGAGCTGGCTTTTAGCTTTTAGCGTTTGGATCTTAGCCCGGTCGACTGGACTCAACTGCGAGTGGGCTAATCGCCGAGGTCGAGTGGTCTTGCCGTGGTGATGCGATTGTGAGTGCCATTTGGGGCTGGATTTGCTTTGCTGGCGGGAGTGATGAAGGTTTTATATCTTGTTTTGGGATACTTTGGCATGGCTTTTGGGGATGAGTTTCCGGAGGTTTACAACAGTGAGAAGGATGAGAAGGGGGAGCCGATGTCAGCGGAGGAGGCGGCGAAGGCTTTTCAAGTGCCGGAGGGGTTTGAGGTGACAGTTTTTGCGGCGGAGCCGGAGGTGCGGAATCCGATTGCGATGGCGTGGGATCATAAAGGGCGGATGTGGGTGGCGGAGAATTATACGTATGCGGAGAAGGGGAAGAGGTTTGATTTGGAGTTGCGGGATAGGATTGTGATTTTTGAGGATGCGGATCGTGATGGGAAGGCGGAGAAGCGGACGGTTTTTTCTGATAAGCTGCAGATGTTGACGAGTGTGGAGGTGCAGCCGGGTGGGGTTTGGGCGATGTGTCCGCCGCAGTTGCTTTTTATTCCGGATGCGAATGGTGATGATGTCCCGGATGGGGAGCCGGTGGTGGTGCTGGATGGTTTTACGGTGGCGAAGAGTAATTATCATAACTTGGCGAATGGCTTGCGCTGGGGGCCGGATGGTTGGCTTTATGGGCGTTGCGGGGGATCGTGTCCGGGGATGGTGGGTGCGCCGGGGACTCCGGAGGCGGAGCGGGTTCCATTGCGCGGGGGGATTTGGCGGTATCATCCGAAGCGGAAGTTTTTTGAGGTGATTGTGCATGGGACGACAAATCCGTGGGGGCACGATTGGGATGAGCATGGGGAGGGGTTTTTTATCAATACGGTGAACGGGCATTTGTGGCACATGATTCCGGGCGGGCACTTTGATCGGCCCTTTGGGAGGTCGGTGAATGAGAAGGTTTACGAGGCGATTCAGATGCACGCGGATCATTGGCATTATGATCGGGGGGAGAGCTGGAATAAGTCGCGGAATGGGGCGGCAAATGATTTTGGCGGGGGGCATTCGCATATTGGGATGTGCATTTATCAGGGGGATCATTTGCCGAAGGAATGGCAGGGGAAGTTGCTGACTTGGAATCAGCATGGGCGGCGCTTGAATGTGGAAAAATTGGAGCGCGAGGGGAGTGGGTATGTGGCGCGGCATGAGCCGGATCAGTTTTTAGCGGGCGATGATTGGTTTCGGGGATTGGATATCCGGGAGGGGCCGGATGGGGCGCTTTATGGGTTAGATTGGAGTGATACGGGGGAGTGTCATGATCACACGGGGGTGCACCGGACGAGTGGGCGGATTTTTCGGTTTTCGTATGGGGAGGTGAAGAAGCCACCTAAGAGATTCGGGAATGCATGGTGGTGGAAGCAGGCAGGTTGCCCTCCTGCTGGAAATGGTCCGCGCGGAAGTCTCTGGCAAACTTTGAGTTCCCAAGTTCCTACTCGTGATCGATTGAGGAATCTTTGGTTGGCCAATACGTTTGGGGATGTTGATGCAAATCCGCTGAAACATTTGCTAGGTGATGAAGATGAGCATATGCGGGTTTGGGCGATCCGTTTGCTGACGGATGAGTGGCCGATTGATTCGGTTTATGGGCCGATGGAGCATCGGAAGGCTCCTTCGGATCCGGAGTTGCGGGAGCGCTTTGTGGAGATGGCGAAGGGGGATGAGTCGGGCTTGGTGAGGCTTGCTCTGGCTTCGACTTTACAGCGGATGCCGGTGGAGGATCGGGTCGTTTTGGCTTCGGCTTTGGCGGGGCGTGCGGAGGATGCCGAGGATCATAATTTGCCGAAGCTGGTTTGGTTTGGAATTACGACTTTGGGGGAAGAAAAATTAAAGGTGGCGGAGGCGACGAGTTGGCCGGATTTGCTGCGATTTATTGCGCGTTCTTCGGTGGAGGATGCCAAGTTGGTGGGGGAAGTTGTTGGTCTTGCTGCTCAAGATGAGACGAAGTCCGGATTTCTTATGAAGGGCTTGATGGAAGGTTTCAAGGGATGGCAGAAGGCTCCGATGCCTGGGGCTTGGGGGGTGGATTCGGTCGAGTTGACCAAGCGTCATCCCAAATTGACCCGCGAGCTGCGTGCGCTCTTTGGGGATGGGCGGGCGATGGATTCGCTGAAGTCGACTGCGCTGAATGAGAAGGAAGCGTTGCCGGTGCGGAAGCGGGCCTTGGAGGCTCTCATCGATGCGAAAGTGGAGGGTCTCCGTTCGCTCTGTGAGAGGCTTTTTAGGACGAGGGGGCTTTGTGCGACGGCGGTGAAGGGGCTTGCCGGTTTCGATGATTCTGCAATTGGGGAATCTCTGGCGAAGAACTATCGCAAGGTCTCTCGGGTTGAGGATAAGGCGGCGGTGATTGATGCTTTGGTGACGAGGCCGAAGTGGGCGGGCTTCCTTTTAGAAGAGATGAAGAGCGGGGAGATTCCACGGAAGGCGGTGACTCCTTTTCATGCGCGGCAAATTTTTGCGATGAAGGATGATAAATTGACCCAGCAAACTCGCGAGGTTTGGGGCGAGATTCGACAATCAGATGCAGCGATGAAGAAGA
This sequence comes from Akkermansiaceae bacterium, assembly GCA_047629805.1. Classification (GTDB taxonomy): domain Bacteria; phylum Verrucomicrobiota; class Verrucomicrobiia; order Verrucomicrobiales; family Akkermansiaceae; genus SW10. The sequence continues at coordinate 6,137 of JBLHUR010000019.1, forward strand.
AAATCGAGGCTTTGGAAAAGTCGCTGACGACCGAAGTTCGGGTGCAGGCTGACAAGGCCAAAGGGCGGCGGCATTTTCAAACTCTCTGCGCGAGTTGCCATCGGCTTTATGGTGAAGGAGGGAAGTTGGGGCCGGATTTGACGGGGTCGGGTCGGGCTGATTTGGGGTATCTTTTGGAGAATATTGTCGCGCCGAATTCGGTGGTGCCGGCGGAGTATCAGATGTCGATTGTGAAGCTGAAGGATGGGCGGGTGCTGAGCGGGGTGGTGTCGGCAACGAATGAGCGGACGATGACTTTGCAGACTTTGGGGGAAGAGGTGGTGTTGGAGAGAGCGGGGGTATTGGAGACGAAGAGATTGGCGGATTCGATGATGCCGCCGGGCTTGATTGAGGGGCTTTCGGGGGAGGAAGTAAGGGATTTGATCGGGTATTTGATGCATTCGGGGCAGGTGGCTTTGCCAGGGGAGTGATGTGAAGGTGACGGTTTGTTTGGGGGCGGGGAACGGACAGGAATGTCCACACTCCATATTCGAAACTTGTTTCGTTTTTGGAACGTAGGAAGATCTAGTTATGAAACGACGACACTTTCTTTCCGGCACCTTGGCTGTTTCCGCGACTTCGGCATTTGGGCAATCGGCTGCGGTTAAACCGCTGGTGCTGGGTTATGATAATTTCGCGGTGCGGGCGATGGGGTGGAAGGCGAGGCAACTCATTGACTACGCGGTGAAGTTGAAGGTCGATACGGTTTTCATCACGGACCTTGATGCCTTTGTGACCTTGGAGGAAAAGGCGCTGGGAGAGATTAAGAAGTATGGTGATGAGAAGGGGATTAAAATTTTCCTGGGGACGTGGAGTATTTGTCCGACCTCGGTGAGCTTTAAGGACAAGTGGGGGACGGCGGAGGAGCATCTGAGGCTCGGCTTGCGATCGGCGAAGGCTCTGGGTTCGCCGGTTTTGCGGGTTGTATTGGGAAAGGGTGAGGATCGGAAGACGGACGGTGGGATTGAAGCGCGCATTGAGGATACGGTGGAGGTGTTGAAAGCGAGCAAGAGTGTTTGCGAGGAACTTGGCGTGAAGGTGGCGGTGGAGAATCATGCGGGTGACCTGCATTCGCTGGAATTGAAGTCGCTGGTGGAGCAGGCGGGACCGGATTTCGTGGGGGTGAATCTTGATTCCGGAAATGCCGTTTGGACTTTGGAAACTCCGATGGAGAATTTGGAAAACCTTGGGAAATACACGCTGACGACGAGCCTGCGGGATACACAGATTTGGCCGAGTGAGAATGGGGTGACGGCGCAGTGGACGGCGATGGGTGAGGGGATGGTGGATTGGAAAGCTTACTTCAAACGCTTCGCCGAGCTCTGTCCGGAGGCCCCGGTGCAGATTGAGACGATTTCAGGATTCAATCGTGAGCTTGGTTTTAAGAAGGAGGCTTTTTGGAAAGGCTGGCCGGAAGGGAAGCCCGCCAGTCTTACCGCTTTTGAAAAATGGGCGGCGGATGGGAAAGAAAAGAAATTGAATCGACCTGAAGATGAGCGGAAGTATCAGTTGGGCGAAATCGAGCGTAGCATCGCCTTTTGTAAGGCGCTTGGCTTGGGTGTGAAGAAATGAAGAAGGCTGTTATATTGTGCTTGTTGGGGCTCGGGGTTGCCATGGGAGGCGAGCCGCCATTGGCGTCGTTGGGGAAGAAGATTTTCCTCGATACCTCGCTTTCCAATCCTCCGGGGCAGGGATGTGTTTCCTGTCATAGTCCGTCGGTCGCTTTTTCGGATGGGCGACGGGTTTCTCCCGGGGCGGTCGCCGGGAGGATGGGGCGCCGTAATGCTCCGTCGTTGATGTATGCCGCGCTCATTCCGCCGCAGCGCTTGGAGGATACTTATGATGAGAATGGCGAGGTGGAATTCATCGTGGAAGGTGGGCTTTTTCTGGATGGCCGGGCACATGATTTGTTGGAGCAAGTGCGCCATCCGTTCTTTGACAAGGATGAGATGAACATTACGTGTGAGTCTGAGCTGGGAGGAAAGCTAAGGAAGGCGAGTTACGGAAGTGAGTTCAAAGATCTTGATGATCAGAAGGCTGCCAAGAGAGCTTTTGAGGCTTTGGTCGCTTTTCTGCGTGAGCCGGTTTTTCGACCGTTCAACGCGCGGATTGATGACTACTGGGCGGGGAACAAGGAGGCGCTCAGCCTTTCGGAGCGTCGTGGGTTGGATGTTTTTCAAACGACGGGTGGATGTGCGGCATGTCACCTCACCGGAGCGGCCAGTTGGTTGGAGCCCCTGCTTTCTGACTCCGGATTTGATAATCTTGGTGCTCCCGCGATTGATCGGATCGATCCTGGTCTTGGGGCGGTCACAGGAAAGAAGGGCGAGCTTGGGCAGTTTAAAGTTCCGACTCTTCGGAACGTGGCTTTGACCGCGCCTTATCTACACAACGGTTCCATTCAGACTTTGAAAGAGGTCATGGAGTTTTATAACAAGCGAGATCTCGAACCTGAACGCTGGGGTGTCACGAATTACCCTGAAACGGTGAACCACGAAGAGATGGGCGACCTTGGGCTGACGGATGAGGAGGTGGAGGATCTTATCGCGCTGATGGATGCGTTTACCGATCAAAATCTTCTCGATATGAAGAAAGGCGCTCTTTTTCCGAGTGTTCCAGCGGGGGTTCCCTCAACCGAGGAACGAAGAGCTTTCTTCAAATCAAAACGTCGACACGATCTTACGGTGCCACGTCGTCCGGGAAGGTGATTTAGGAAGCTGCGGCCTTTTCGACGATTAAAGAAAGGGCAAAAAAATGACGAAGCCTCTTGAAGCTTCGTCATTGGAGATGGGTTGATTCGATTTACTCGCCTTCCATTTCTTTCATGAGGGCATCGACTGCTTCGTCCATCGCTTTGCCGCGGGCGTTTTTGTAGCGGATGACTCCTTTGGCATCGAGGATGTAGATGGTGGGCCATCCGCGAACGGCCCATTCGGTGGCGATGGGGCCGCCGGTTTTACCGCCGTCCCAGAATGAAGGCCAGGTGATGTTGTTCTCTTTGATGGCCTTCTTGTATCTTTCGGCGGGGTCACTATTGACTCCGAGAATGGTGAAGGGCTTGTCTTTCATCCGCGCAACGAGCGACCGCTCGTGGGGATACATGGCACGGCAAGGGCCTCACCAATCGCCCCAAAAGTCGAGGACGACGACCTGGCCCTTGTAGTCGGAGAGTTTCATTTCGGCTCCGTCAACATCCTTGCCGATAATTTCGGGAGCAGGATTACCGATGGCGAATTTAACGGCGGCTTCTTTTTCGGCTTTGATTGATTTTGCGATCTTGCGGTTTCCGATGGTGAGGTCGGGATATTCAGAGATGATTTTTTGAGTCAGAGCCACATGTTCCGCGGCCTTTGTCTTGTCTCTTTTCATTCCTACCGAGAGAGCGTAAAGAGCGGTGCCACGCACATTGGCGACGGTGCTTTTTTTGCTGGCAGTGGTGAGGAAGTCGAGAGCTTCGGCTTTTTGCGAATAGGCGAGAGCCATGATGATGCTTCCGACTTTTTCGTGGTTCAGGTGGTTCTCTTCGAGGTTGGCGTAGTCGTCTGCGTCGAGGCCACTTCCGCGGGTGTTTTGGGCGATCCAAGTGAGGGCGTCGAGAACAGCGGGGGCCTTGGGATCGGCATCGACGAACTTGTTGAGTGCGGCGAGGGTCTCGTCAGGCTTGGGATATTCGGCTTGGTAGAATTCGCTTTGCTTCTCTCTCGGAAGCGCGCGGACTTTTTCCATAAAGGTGGCCATTGCGGTCTGGTGGGTCGCTATGATTTCTTTGATTTCGACTTCCGGGGTGGCTTTTGACTCTGTTTGTGCGGTCGCGATGTTCACGACAGCGGTTAAGGCCAAAAGCATTGATCGTGCTTTCATTTGTTCAGGCTAGTAAGATTCCCCTCGGTGTCGATGAGGGAATGGGAGCGGAGTCTTTACATCTTTCGAGGGGGCGTCAGGTTTCGGGGGTGGCGAAGTTGGATCCAGCGAATGTAAGTGATGTGTCCTCGAGTGCAGCGGTGCTTGATGTCTTTTTGGAATGGTTGATCGAAACTGGGATCGAGCCGTATGATCATCAGGAGGAGGCGATTTTGGAGTTGTATGAGGGGAAGAATGTCATTCTCAATACTCCGACCGGGTCAGGGAAATCTTTGGTGGCGCTAGCGCTTCATTTTCGGGCGATTTGCCAGGGGCGGAGGTCGTTTTATACGGTGCCGATTAAGGCGTTGGCGAATGAGAAGTTTCTTTCGCTTTGTGAGACTTTTGGTCCCGAGAATGTCGGGATGATTACGGGGGACGCGACGGTGAATGCGGATGCTCCGGTGATTTGCTGCACGGCGGAAATTCTTTCGAATCTCGCGCTGCGTGAGGGATCGCAAGCTCAGGTCGATGAGGTGATCATGGATGAATTTCACTACTATTCGGATCATGAGCGGGGAGTGGCTTGGCAAGTGCCGTTGTTGACGATGCCGCAGGCGCGTTTTCTTTTGATGTCGGCGACGCTGGGGGAGACGGAATTTTTTCAGAAAGAGATCACGGCGCTGACGGGAGCGGAGACGGTTTTGGTGAAGTCGGAGGATCGGCCGGTGCCGTTGGAGTTTTCTTATAGCACGACGGCGCTGGAGGATCAGGTCGAGGAACTGGTGGAGGCGGGGAAGGCTCCGATTTATCTCGTTCATTTTACCCAGCTATCTTGTGCACGGACGGCGCAAAATTTGATGAGCCGGAACTTTTGTTCGAAAGAGGAGAAGGCGGGAATTGCGGAGGTTTTAAAGGATGCAGATTTCAAGAGTCCTTATGGCAAAGAGGTGAAGAAGCTTTTGCGCCATGGTCTCGGGATTCACCACGCCGGGTTGCTGCCGAAGTATCGGGTCTTGGTTGAGAAGCTGGCTCAGAAGGGGTTGATGAAGGTGATTTGTGGGACGGATACCCTGGGAGTGGGGGTGAATGTCCCGATTCGGACGGTCCTCTTTACGCAGCTTTATAAATACGGGGGACAAAGTACGAAGATTCTCGCAGTTCGGGATTTTCGCCAGATTTGTGGTCGGGCGGGACGGCGGGGCTTTGATGATATCGGCTACGTGGTGGCGCAGGCTCCCGAGTATGTCATCGATAATTTGAAGTCTGATGCCAAGGCGGCGGCGAAGGGGAAGAAGAGCAAGGGCCAGAAGAAGAGGCCACCGGAGAAGGGCTTTGTGAATTGGGATGAGAAGACTTATGCGAAGTTGCAGACTGCTCCGCCGGAGAAGTTGGTTTCGAGTTTTAATGTGCGGCACGGGACTTTGTTGAATGTGCTTTCGCGGGACTTTGAGGATGGGTGTGGGGAGCTACGTCGTATTATTGAAGCGAGTCATGAGACGCCGGTGCGGAAGAAGGCGTTGCGGACGCAGGCCTTTATGCTTTTCCGGGGATTGGTGGAGGGGAATGTTTTGACGATTATTCCGAAGGCCGAGCGAGTTGGGCCGGCGAAGGTGAAGCTGAATGTCGAGTTGCAGGATGACTTTACGATGAACCAGGCGCTGGGGCTTTATTTGATTGAGACGATTCCAAAGTTGGATCGGGAAGCTCCTGATTATGTCGTGAATATGCTCTCGCTGATTGAGGCCATTTTGGAAGATCCGACGGCGGTGATTCGGAAGCAGGTTGATAAGGTGAAGACCGCGATGGTGGCGCAGATGAAAGAGGATGGAGTGGAATATGATGATCGCATGGAGGCCTTGGATCAGGTGGAGCATCCAAAGCCCGGGAAGGATTTTATTTATCAGACATACAACGAATTTGTGTTGGATAATCCGTGGGCGAAGGAGGCGGGGGTGCGGCCCAAGTCGATTGTGCGGGAGATGTTTGAGAATTGGTCTTCCTTTGAGGATTATGTGAAAAATTATGGCTTGGAGCGGAGTGAGGCCGTTTTGCTGCGGCATCTTTCGGAGGTTTATAAGGTCCTTGTACAGACGGTGCCACCGGCTTTGAAGACCGAGGAGGTTGAGGAGGCCGAGTCGTTTTTAGAGGGGATGGTGAGGGAGGTTGATTCCAGTCTCATCGACGAGTGGGAGAAGTTGCGGGATTCTGATTCTGAAGGTGAGGTTGAGGAGTCTGCGAAGGCTCCGGTGAAAGAGGTTCCATTTACGCGAAGGAAGGCGGAGTTTTTGCGGGCCACGAAGCGAGCGGTCTTTGACTTTGTGAAGGAGATCTCGCGCGAGAATTTTGAAGGAGCGGCGGAGTTGGTGGGAGGCAAGGGGATGGAGATTCGTGAGATGATGGCGGGATATTTTGAGCAGCATGGGATGATCCGGATGGATCCTGAGGCAAGAAGTACAAAGTATCTCCGAATTGAGGGAGATCGATATGAGCAGACCTTGATTGATGAAGAAGGTCTGAACGATTGGAGCGCGGTTTTCGAGGTAGACCGTGGGAAGTCGGATGAGGAGGGAAGGGTTGTTCTCACCTTGGGGGGGCTTGGGCCGTTTTAAGCGACTCTCGCCACGCTGGGTAGTCTTTGAGGATGGCGCGGGGCTTGTTGACATACCAAGCGTAGCCGTTGCGGCGTTCGGATTCGATTTCGGCGAAGGAAAATTTGATGATGCCGTCGCGGCCGGAGAAGATGGGTTTGGCGGTTTTGAGGTGGTAGAAACGGGCCCAGAGGACTGGTGCTGATTGGTCTTCGATAATGACTTTGTTTCCGTCTTTTTTTTCGGTTCGGATGCCCTTGATTTGATGGGCCTGAAACCAGGCGACGGCGCTTTCGATTGAGGCGCAGACTTCCGGGGATGGGTCTTTGCCCTCCATGAGGTATTTTACGATATCAGCGCTTTCGCCTCCGCTGAAGGAGGGGTGTTCGTAGGAGCGGGCTTTGGCGGGGAGGAGGGTTTCTCGATTATGTTGAGCACACCAGACGGTGGGTTTTCCGTTGACGCGGATCTGGGTTTTGAGGATGCAGTCTAGGCCTTGGGAGAGGGTAGATTTGATGGCTGTTTTTTCCTTTTGGGTGAGAAGGCTAGGGTTTTCTTCGAGGACCTCTTTTAGGAAGGACATGACGCCGATCATGGCTCCGTCGTTAAAGGTGATGTGGAGCGAGTAGCCGGATCCGTGGGGGCGTTGAGGCCAACCTCCGTTGGGGTATTGGCTTTTTAGGAGGAAGGAGAGGCCGCGGTGGATGGAGGATTCGATGTCGGGGCTAGCTTTGCTTTGCCAGATGCGGAGGAGGAATCTGAGAGGGTTGTGGGTGGCTCCGTTGTCGATGGTGGTTTCTTTGAGGTCGTTTCGTTGAGTTCTGAGTTTTTTGAGATCCTTTTTTGAGAGGTCCTTTGCCAGGTCCTGGTTTTTGGGCCAGCCGCCATTGTCTCTCTGGTAGAGCATGACTTTTTCGGCGAGTTGGTGGGCTTCGCTGGTGGCATACCAGTCTGGTTTTTGCTTGAGGGCGCTTTTCCAGGGGACTGCGGCGGTGAGGAGGGAGCAGGTCGAAATTAGGAAAAGGAGAATCCGCATGGGGAGTGATACGGGGCGGGGTGGTTGCTTCTTCTTTTTTGTGGAGTTTTTTGGGCGGTGGCCAAGACACGAGTTGTGGAGCCCTTGCCGCTTGGAGGTGCGGGTGCGGAGGAATGGGAAGTGTCGGGGCTTTCTGGCGGAACTCCAGGGCGCTGTTTTGGGGAATCGCGAGGACCCCAGTTTGAAGACTGGGACGCTGGACTTCTTGCCTTCAGCACCCCGAGTTTTCTCTCTTTGAGAGAGTTGTGTGAGCGTTTGGGGAAGGTGGGTGGGGTGCAGAAAGATCGGTTCGCGCTTCGGGGATGAGAGAGCCGCTAAGAACGGACCGGAATGCGCCCAAGAGGCTTACCATGCATGCTCCTTATTGGTTCCGCCTTCTGACTACTTTTTAGGGCAGGCACAGCTGCTGGTGCCGCAGGATTTTTTTCCTCGGCGGAGGCGGAGGAGGAAGATGATGGCGGTGAGAGCTACTACTGTTAGGGCGGCGGGGGTTTGCCAGTTCATGATCATGAGTAGCCTAGGAGTTTGCCGCCTTGGTAGACGAGGAGGGCGGCTAGGTAGGCGAAGAGGGTCATGCCGACTAATTGGGCGATGGCCCATTTCCAGGAGCCGGTTTCTCGACGTACCACGACGGTGGTAGGGAGGCACTGGAGGGCGTAGATGAAGAAGACGATGATGGAAATGCCGACGAGGGGGGTGTAGAGGGCGGAGCCGTCGGCGCGGGTTGATTTGGCGAGTTGGCCGCGGAGGCCTTCTTCGTCTTCTTCGTCGGTGGCGTATGAGATAGCGAGGGAGGAGCGGAAGACTTCGCGTGCGGCGAAGGAGGCCATCATGGCGGTGCCCATGCGGTTGTCCCAGCCGAGAGGGCTGACGACGGGTTCGAGGGCTTGTCCGATTTGGCCGTTGAAGGAGTGGGTTTGTTGGATGGCTGGGTCGTCGGAGTCGCTCTTGGGGTAGGTGTTGAGGAACCAGAGGAGGATGCTGAGGCCGAGGATGACGGTGCCGGCTTTTTTGATGAAGGCGAAGGCGCGGTCCCAGACTTGGTGGAAGACGTGGGACCATTGGGGTTTTTGGTAGGGGGGGAGTTCTAGGAGGAATTGGGGGGCTTCGGTTTTGCCGAGGCGGGGTTTGAGAATTTTTGCGGCGATGAGGGCGGTGAGAGTGCCAAGGGCGTAGATGCCGAAGAGGGCGAGGCCTTGGTTGAGAGCACCGACGAAGATGAGGGGGATGATTAGGACGTAGACGGGGAGGCGGGCGGTGCAGGAGGTCCAGGGGAGGATGAGGATGGTGGCGAGGCGTTCTTTGGCATTTGGGATGGTGCGGGTGGCCATGATGCCGGGGATGGCGCAGGCGTAGCCGGAGAGGAGGGGGAGAAAGGATTTTCCGCTAAGGCCGACTTTGTTCATGATGCCGTCCATGAGGTAGGCGGCGCGGGCCATGTAGCCGGAGCTTTCGAGCAGGCTGATGAAGAAAAAGAGGAGGACGATTTGGGGGAGGAAGACGAGGACGCCGCCGACTCCGGCGAGGACGCCATCGACGAGGAGGCTTTGGAAGTCGCCTTCGCCGATTGCTCCGCTGACGGTGTTGCCGAGCCACTCGAAGGCTCCTTCAACCCAGCCCATGGGGACTTCGGCGAACTTAAAAATGGACCAGAAGACGGCGAGCATGAGGCCGCCGAAGATGAGCCAGCCCTTGATGGGGTGGAGGGCTTGGGCGTCGATGCGGTCGGTGAGTTCGAGGGCGGATTCGTCGGGGCGTTGGAGGCCGGCAGCGACGGCGCGGTGGATGAATTCGAAGCGGTTTTTCTGGTAGGAGTCTTCGTTTTCGCTGTAGAGATCGTCGACGATGGCAAAGCCGGGGGCTGGGGGAAAGGGGAGACGGACGGCTTGCTTGAGTTGGGTGAGGCCGCGTTCGGTGGTGGCTGAGATGGGGACGAACGGGACGCCGAAGTCTTCGCTGAGGGCGGTGGGGTCGATACGGAGGCCTTGGGCTTCGGCGCTGTCGATTTTGTTGAGGACGGCGATAACGGGATAGCCGAGTTCGAGAACCTGGAGGAGAAGATAGAGGTGGCGTTCGAGGTGGCAGGCATCGAGAACGCAGAGGACGAGGTCGGGTTTTGCTTCGCTTTCTTGATCACCGACGAGGACGTCGCGGGTGATTTTTTCGTCGGGGGAATTTGCTTCGAGGGAGTAGGAGCCGGGGAGATCGATGAGTTCGAACTTGTGGCCGTGAGGGGTGAAAAAGGTGCCCGATTTTCGGGAGACGGTGGCCCCGGCGTAGTTGCCGACCTTTTGGTTTTGGCCGGTGAGGGCGTTGAAAAGGGTGGTTTTTCCGGCGTTGGGATTTCCGACCAGGGCAATTTTGGCCTTAAGGGATGGCTCGCTCATTGAGAGGGGTGCTGGTTAGGCAGGCACGACGCGGATTTGGTCGGCGAGGTCTTTGCTTAGGGCGAGCCTGGTGCCGCAAACGGTGCAAAGCATGTTGCGGCCATTGGTGAGCTTTTTGACGCGCATTTGCTCGCAGAATCCGATTTCGCGGAGCTGGCGGCAGGCTGGGCCCTCGACGTGGCGGATCTGGAATTCGCAACCAATCGCGGCCTGACTGAGAGTCAGGGCGGAGTCACGTTCGAGATCTAGGGCGAGAGAAGGCATGGGCGTCTGGAGGTAAGAAAGCTTATTGAGACTGTTTCGCAATAAGTTTCGTAAGAAAAAACGGGGTGGGAGGGGGGATTCTTTCAGATTGGGAGGGAATTAGGTGACTTGAACACCCTATTCAAGATCTTTGGGTGGGAGATCTACGCTCGCGCCGTGCCGGACATCGAGGATGATGACTTCGTTTTGGCGTATGGTGAAATTCACTCGGGATTGATGGCTGCCTTTTCCGTAGAGCATTTGGCGGAGCTCGATTTCGTGGTTTTGTTTTCGCGAGCGGGAGCGTGTCCTTCGGGGAATTTGGTGAGCCGGTGGATTTGGCGTTCTAGTTCCTTGATCCAACGGAGAGCGCTGGCTGGGCTGCTTTTTGCGATGTGGTCTCCTATTTCTTGGACGTGAAGGGTGAAGCGGGCTGTGAGCGAAATCTGATAGTCCACTATGAGTAGCGTTCTTTAAGGGATGTGAAGACTTCTTTAGCGGGTGAGGTCTTTCCGGCTTCCATGTCGGAAATGCTTTGCTGTAGGCGTAGGTCGGCGAAGCGTTCGAGTTCGGATTCCATGCGCTGGTATTCCTCGATGGCGAGGACGACAGCCACGGGCCGGCCTTTTTTTTCAATCGTGATGGGCTCGGATCTGGCCATGTCTGATAGGTGCCCGAATCGATTTTAGGCATCGGTCGCTCTGATTGAGGTGCTCATAATCCCTGTTTTTGGGATTATGGGGGTTTCGTCAAGATTGGGTCACTTCGTGTTGCCGCCTTCGGGGCCGATGTCTTTTTTGGTGAAGCTGGCTCCGGTGAGGACTCGGCTGGAGTCCTGGGTGGTGACGGCGTATTGAAATCCTGCTCCGGTCCCGGCGGCGCCGAAGCGGCCTTTTTTGTCGAGGGCGACGAAGTTGAGGTGGAGGTCTTCGGCTGATTTGGGATCGGTGGCGGCGATGCGGGCGATGGTTTTGAGGCAGGCTGCTTCGGGGTGGAGTCCTTGGCGCATGTATTCGACGACCATGAAGGAGGCGCAGTAGCGCATGACGTTTTCGCCGAGTCCGGTGGCTCCGGCGGCTCCGACTTCGTTGTCGACGTAGAGCCCGCTCCCGATGATAGGGGAGTCGCCGACGCGGCCGGGGAGTTTACCGCCCCATCCGCTGGTGGAGCATCCGCCGGCGATGTTTCCGTCAGCGTCGAGGACGAGGAGGGCGACGGTGTCGTGGTTGTCTTTGGGGTGTTTTGAGGAAGGGGGCGGGGTTTGTTTTTTGTGCCACTGCTTGTGAAGTTTTTGGGAGTCTACCTCGATGGATTCGAGGCCTTCTCTGAGGGCGAAATTTCTCGCGCCATCTCCGACGAGCATGACGTGGGGCGTTTTCTCCATGACGCGGCGGGCGGCGGAGATGGGGTGGAGGATGCCTTCGATGGCGGCGACGCTGCCGGCGTCGTGGCCGGGGCCATTCATGATGCAGGAGTCTTGTTGGACCACTCCGGCGGCGTTTGGGAGTCCGTTGATTCCGACGGAGCGGTTTTTTTCGTCGGATTCGACGAGGCGGATTCCTTGTTCGACGGCGTCGAGGAGGGAGCCCTTGTTATTGAGGGTTTCGAGGGCTTTGTCGTTGCCGGGTTTGCCGAAGGGCCAGGTGGAGACGATGAGTGGTTTGGACATGGGAGAGTCGTTGTCGGCACGGAGGGAGTGGATCGTTGTTCCGAGGGCGAGACCGGTGGTGAGGAAGTGGCGGCGGGTGTGGGGCGTTGGCATGGGATGGTGAAATTCTAAATGGGAAATATGAGAGGGGAGGTTGGGGGGGTAGGTCTTATGGGACTTATTGGGCCGGTAGGAAACGGTTCGGTGGCTCGCTGCCGGAATGAGCTAATTTTTGGTGACGGATTCGTCGAGAGAGAGGAGGGCTCTTGTGAGGGCGGGCCAGGAGTTGTGGGTTTGGTGGAAGTGGGTGAGGAGTTGGATTTCTTCTTTTGTGGGGGGACGGGTGAGGAGGCGGCGGAAGGCTTGTGTGATTTTTTGCTCAAGCGTGCCATCTGTTTTTTCGAGCGACTGGCCGAAGTGGGTGGCGATCTCGATAAACATGGGGTCGTTCATGAGGGTGAGGGCTTGGAGGGGGGTGTTGGAGCGGTCGCGTTTCGCGAGGCAGGCTTCGCCGGACCCGGCATCGAAGGTGGTGAGGAAGGCGAAGGGGGCGGTGCGTTTTTGGTAGGTGTAGATGGTGCGGCGGTGGCGGTTTTCGCCAGTGCTGGGGTTCCATTTTGGGCTGCCGTAGGCGATTTCTGAGACGCCCCCGGGTTGCGGGGGGCGGACGGGTGGGCCGAACATTTTTTCGCTGAGGAGGCCGGAGGCTTGGAGGGCGGCGTCGCGGATGATTTCGGCTTCGAGGCGTTGACGTAGGAATTGTTGGGAAGTGCCGGACTCGATCTTGGATGTTTGTTGGTAGGGTTTCGAGGTGACGATGAGGCGGTGGAGTTTTTTGAGGGACCAGCCATTTTCGAGGAAGGTGAGGGCGAGGTGGTCGAGGAGCTTTTGGTTGGTGGGGAGCTTGCCTTGCATGCCGAAGTCATCGAGTGAGGGGACGATGCCTTCACCGAAGAAAGCGGCCCAGTGGCGGTTGACGACGACGCGGGCGGTGAGGGGGTTTTCGGCGGAGACGAGCCATTTTGCGAGGCCGAGGCGGTCTTTGGGGAAGGGTTTGCCGGAGGGGTAGATGGCATCGGGGAGGCGTGGTTTGACGACTTCCTTGGGCTGGGTATATTCGCCGCGGTGACGGAGGTGGGTGGGGCGGATGTGGGTGGGGGGTCGCTCTTGCATGACAAGGGTGGGGGTGCCTTTGAGGGGCTTTTGAAGGCTACGTATTTTGTCGGCTTGGGCTTTGAGTTCGGGTGCTTGGAGGAGGAAATCCTGGGAGGTCCCGGTATGGGCGATGGCTTTGATCTTTGGTTTTTGGGTGGCGCTGATTCGAAATTTGCCAAGGGTGGAGGCGAAATGGCGGCCGAAGTGCATCGTGACCTGGAAAGCGGTGTTTGGAGGGATGGGCTCGGCGAGGTTGAAGACGGCGATCGCCTTTTGTCCAATGTGACCTTTGAGAGACCAGCCGGATTGAATGTCTCCATCGATGGCAGTCGAGGCGTTGGCTTTCCCGGAGCCGAATTGGGCACCGAAGACGGTTTCGGAGGAGTCGGAGAAGGTGAGTGGTTTGTCGGTGGCAACTTGGAATTCGGAGAGGAAGAAGTCGCCTTTTCGGCCTTCGTAGTAGGTCATGCCGGGGCCGCCTGCGGGGAGTCGGTCGTCGGGGAGGGCTTCAAGGCGGAGGGAGGAGATGGGTAGGTCGGAAGCGGGGAAGGAGAGAGTGATGATGTCGTGCTTTGAGATGTCGCCTGCGACGAAGACGACGCCGTTCTCTTCGAGGGTGAGATAGGGGATGTTGGCTTCAGCCTTTGTTGGGGTGAGGGGTTGCCAGGGGGCGAGGTGAGGCTGCTGGGTGGTGAGCCAAGCTTGGTAGGATTTTTGAAGGTTTTGTGCGGGAGTTTCGGAGGAGGGAATGGAGGTGCCGAGTGAGAGTTGGAAGTTGGCGAGGGTGTGACCGGAGCCGTGATTTTGGTGGAGGGTGACGGTGAAACGGGTGCCGGAGGGGTGGCTGAGGGGGGCGGAGAATTGGAAGGTGGCGTGTTGGTTTTGGTGGAGGGGCTTTTTGGGATCGTGGATGGCCCAGCCGGTGGATTGGTTGCCATCGAGGGTATTGGCGATGGGGAAGGTGGACTGCTCGATGGAGGCGGTGGGCGTGGTGAGGGTGATTTTTTGAGGGGACTCGGAGTTGTCGAGGGGGGCGGCGGTGACTTCGATTTCGGTGAGGACGAAGTTACCGTGTTCGGTTTTGCCGGGGCCTTGGCCATCGAGGGCGTGGACGTCGAGGCGGAGGGAGGTGAGGTTTTGGAGGTCGGTTTCGAAGGTTGCGGTGTAGGTGTCTTTTGCGGGGGCAGGGCCAGTGATGATGGCGGTGGTATCTTTGATTTTGACGGGGGACTTGGCGGTGACTTTTTGGAGAGTCTGCGGGGTGAGGGTGGGCTTGCCGGAGGGGGCGGGCCAGTGGGAGGGGAGTTGGGCAATGAGCTTTTCGGCTTGGGTCAGGTTGGATTTTTGGCGGTTGGTGAGGGTGGGGTCAGGGAGGTGGTAGTCGGGCTCGATGGTGTTGTCGAAGTAGGCCATGAGGCCGAAGTAATCGTGGTGGGTGATGGGGTCGTATTTGTGGGTGTGGCATTGGGCGCAGCCGGTGGTGAGGCCGAGCCAGGTGGTGCCGGTGGTGGCGACGCGGTCGGTCATGGCGTGGAAGCGGAATTCGAGGGGATCGATACCGCCTTCTTCGTTGAGCATGGTGTTGCGGTGGAAGCCGGTGGCCGTGATTTGCTCGGGGGTGGCATTTGGAAGCATGTCACCGGCGAGTTGTTCGATGGTGAATTGGTCGAAGGGTTTGTCGTCGTTGAGAGATTTGATGACGTAGTCGCGGTAAGGCCAGATGGAGCGGTTTCGGTCTTTTTCGTAGCCGTTGGTGTCGGCGTAGCGGGCGAGGTCGAGCCAGCGGCGGGCCCAGCGTTCGCCGTAGTGTGGGGATTTCAGGAGGTCGTCTACGATTTTGGCGTAGGCTTGGGGGGTGGGGTTGGCGGCGAAGGTGTCGGCGACTTCGAGGGTGGGAGGGAGGCCGGTGAGGTCGAGGTGGAGGCGGCGGATGAGGGTGTAGGGATCTGCTTTTTTGGCGAGTTTGTCAGTGAAGAGATGGTCAACGGGGTGGGTGTTGGGAGGAATGGGGGATCTTTGAGGAAGGACGAAACTCCAGTGCTTTTCGTGCTTTGCGCCTTGCCCGATCCACTTTTTAAGGAGGTTGATCTCTGTTGGTTTGAGAGTTTTGTTGGCCTCGGGGGGAGGCATGATGTCGTCTGGGTCAGTGGAGATGATTCGGGCGATGACTTCCTGCCAGTCCTGTTCGTCTTCGATATCGAGGCGGAAGCCTGCTTTACGGAGGGACTTGCCGTCGTCATCTTTCGCATCGTCGGGGCCGTGGCATTTGAAGCAGTTGGCGGAGAGAATGGGGCGGATGTCCTTTGAGAAGGAGAGCTCTTCCGATTGATCGGCAGCAAAAACGCTCCTGAGGCAGTTGATGGAGGCGGCAAGAAAGAGGGTGTTAATTTTTGGGGAAAGAAAACTCATCGCAAGAAATTGGCTTACGAAAGCATCACTCCGTTTCTTGCGATTACGACTGTGAATTAGTTAATGGTGACACGGAGGCGGGCGAAGGCTCCGGGGGATGCCTGGAGGTTGGATTGGTTGCGCCAGATCTGGGTGAGTGATCCTGCGGCAGATGGGGTGGAGGAGAGTAGGAGGGAGCTTTCATCGCGCCAGGATTGAAGGTCCTTTGAAAATTCTACGATGTAGGTCAGGCCATCGGATGCGATGGGGCGATCAAAGGTGAGGGTGAGGAATTCATCTAAGATCGAGACGGTGGGGAGGATGGAAGGATCCGGGATGAGGGGGGCGCCGAGGAGGGCGAATTCCATGAGGTTTGAGATGCCGTCTCCGTCGTCGTCATCGTTGGGGAGTCCGGTGACGTTATTGGCAATTGCCCAGGAGCCGTAGGTTTGGGTGTCGTCTTGATTTGGGGTTCCGTTGGGGGCGGTGCTGATGCGCCAACTTGTGGGGAGGGTGTGGTCGGGAAGGGAGGCCGGGAGGAGGAGGGAAAGGCTGAAGCCGTCGCCATCGGTTCCGGTAGGCCATGGGGAGGAATCGCGGTAGGTGAAGTCGAGAATGGCGGTGCCGGCTCCGAGGGAGAGTTTGATTTGCTCGCCGCCGTTGGAGAGGTTGTCCCCGCCATAGCTGCCGGCGATGGGGAGGTCGGGGCCGTAGCGAGACTCGAAGGCTGCGATATTTTTGACGATGAGGAGGTGGGCGCCGGGGGCGATTTGGGTTCCGTCGGGAAAGTCGAAATCGATTCCTTTGGTGAAGCGGATGCCGGTGAGGTCGAGGGTTTGAGCTCCGACGTTTTGGATCTCGATGAATTCGAAGTCATCGTTTTCAGAGGAGAGGGCGAGTTCGGCACCCGAGGGGGCGGCGGGGTTGAACATGATCTCGGAGATGACGAGGGAGTTTTGGTAGAGGGAGACATCGGGCGTGGCGGCGCTGAATTCGGCAGGGGCGGACCAGTGGCTCCAGCGGCCGGCGGCGTCCTGATGGCGGACGCGGGCGCGGTAGGTTTGGCCGGGACGGGCTGAGATGAGGGGGAAGGTATAGTTTGAGGAAAAGGCGGGGAGTGGCCCGGATTCGAAGGGGGCTTCAATTTCGAACTTGTAGGGTTCGGTGGGGTCGTAGGTGGGGGTGTCGGGGTTGGAGATTTCCGAGATGCGCCATTCCATGTTGGCGAAAGTGGTGTTGGAGGGGCTGCTGTAGTTGGTGGAGGTGAAGGCGAGGGTGTTCCCCGTTTGGGAGATGACGGGAGTGGCGGGGATGTTGGCGCGATCAGTGAGGAGATTTGAAGTCATCCAGCTTCCCCGGCTGACGGTGTAGTTCTTGAGGATATTAATCATGCCATCAAACTCCTTGTTTGCGGCAACGTCATAGTAGCGGTCGGGGGAGGTGATATTGGGGTTATTGTCCCAGAGGCGGCGGTCCGCTCCGACGAGAGAGGGTTGACCGGGGGTCCAGACGTCCTTGACGACCTCGTCGATGACACGGGCACCTTCGTCATTGTTGTAGAGGAGATCCATGAGCTCACGGACGCGGTTTTGGTAGTCGGTATTGAAGGCGGGGTTTTGGGCGACTTTGGTTTTAAAGTTATGGTTACCGGACCCATACATGTTGTTGGCCCAGGTGAGATCGAGGTCCCAGGGGTGGACTTCGAATTTATTGGTGTCGGGGTTGTTGAAGTAGAAGTAATTTTTCCCGCCGGCGATGTCGTAGTGGTGGATGCCTTCGACGATGGAGCGGTAGCTGAGGTATTTTTCGAGGTCGAGATTCTCGCGCCACCACTGGGCGGTGGGAGTCCCGTTGCGGTAGGCGCTGATAAAAGTGGAAACGTCGGATCGGTCGCTGACTTGGTTTGCCCCTTGGTTGTTGGAGTCACCGTTGTGGCCTTCAATTTTGTAAAGGTTGCCATCCGGGAGGCCGTGTTCTTCGAGGTATTGGCCGTCCATTTGTTCGATGGCGAGGTAGAGTCCGTAGTAGTCGCTGTTGTATTGCGTGGAGCCCTCGGCATGGGCGTCATCGACGACGTAGAATTGGGTGTAGTGGGTGTGGCAGGCTTCGACCCCGGCGAGTTTGAAGAGTTTGAAGCCGGTGGATTCGAAGAGGCCTTGTTCGCCGCGATGGTTGAAATTCACCTGTTGGACGATGGATGAGAAGTTGAGCTTGCTCCATTCGGTGTCGTATTTTTTTCCGTAGCTGTCGCGTGCTTGGAAGCGGTGGCCGCGGTTGAAGTCGAACTTCCAAAAATTCTTGCCATATTGATAGCGGTGAACGCCTCCGCGAGGGCGATACTGGATGTGATCGTAAACGCGGCCATCGTAAACCATGGAGCCGGGCCAGAGGTATTCTGATCCGGAGTATCTGCCAAACTGGGAATCATTGGTCCAGGCGGAGGTGGTGAGGAGGGTGTAGGTGGGGACGCTCGACATGAGTGATCCGGGGTAGGTGACGGGGGCGTCGCCAGGGCGGATGGAGCCGGACCAGGCCGGGGTGCCATCGTAAACAAAGTAGGCGAAATTTGGCTGGGGGTCGTCGGAGTATGGAACGGTGATCGTGTTGTCGGTGGCATCCGAGGCGGAGATACGGTAGCGGACGAGGCGGCGATTTTGTTGGAGGCTGGAAGGGAGCGTGACGGAAAAGACGTCGTCGTTGGCGAATTCATCACCGCTGGTGCCGTCATCGGTCATGGTAAGTGAGGTCCATTCGGCGGGGTCCTCGTAGCGAGGGTCGAGGTTGGGATTGCCGTTGGAGCTGAACTTGAGGTAGCGGCAGAAGTAATCGCCGGGTTCGACGAGTTGGTATTGCAGGGTGACTGAAGCGAGAGCGTCGGGGTCGGTAACTTTGGCGGTGACGGTGACTTCTTGTCCTGAGGTTGGTTGTGCGGGGGCGTGATCGATCTGTCTAATTTGGGGAGGGGTCGCGAGGGCGAATGAAGAATTAGGAGCGCCGGGGGTGGGTTGGTAGCTGGCGGTGGAGCCCGCCGTAATTCGCGCATCGATTGAAAAATCGCTACTGGTGATTGTGGTGTTGATGGCTTGAATGGCGATGACGTTGGTTCCTTCGACGAGGTATGCGGAGGTCTCGGTGAGGGTGATTTCGGTCCAGTCGGCTTCGTGGTTGTTGGCGAAGCCGTTGGGGGCGGGGAAAGTGACGGGACCGGCCTCGACAGAAAAGCGACCAATCTCGATTCCGTTGAGATAAATGATGGCGCCGTCATCGTGGTAGCAGTCCAGCGTGATTTCGGAGGGAATCTCGCCAGGGGCGATGGTGAATTCCTTGCGCAGATAGACGCTAACGTAGCTGTTGCGCATGTCGGTGAGAACGGTGGTGTCATCGTTGTCACCGAAGCCGATGGGAGTGGTTGCGTTGAGCCATTCGCCATCGTCCGAATCGAGGTAGCCATTGTCCCGCCACGTCTTGTTGGAGGAGTCGTCATCGGGCAAAGTAAGGCCGTTGCGGTAGCGCCAGCCGGATTGGGCACTGGCGAGGAGGGTGGCGGGATTATTATTTCCGGGGCCGGAGTTGCCTTGGATGGCGGGGAACCCGGAGGCCCGCCAACTGCCGCCGAGATCGTTGTCGAGGGAGGGGTTGAGGAGTTCGATGGAGGGGCTGCTTGGGGGAGAGCCGAGTTCATCTCCTACGGTGGGCCACGGAAAGCCGAGGGAGTAGGAAACTTCATCGATGACAGTGCCGCCAGGGTCGCTGAGGGTGATGGTTTCGCCGGAGTTGCGAAGTCCGGTTCCGTTGGCGAATGGGCCGAGGGGATCTGTGAGGCTAAATTTAGAGGCCGCGAAGGATGGATCCTCGGCGACAACGAAGTAGCCTCCAGGAGGGATGATGGAACCGGAGGGGAAGGTGAAGTCGATCCCGCTGGTGAAGCGGTAGCCGGAGAGATCGCTGGCGGAGTTGCCGGGGTTGTGAAGTTCGATGAATTCAGCGCGTTCTGTTTTGTCTGATTCATCGTAATGGATTTCATTGATGACGACGGAGGGAGCGACGAAGACGGGCGTGGTAAAAGTGAGGGAAGAATTGGCCCAGGCATCTCCGGCGGCGTTTTGCGCGCGGGCGGTGAAGTGGTAGGTCGTGGTGGGGGTGAGCTTGGTGATGAAAGCGGAGAAACGGCTATCTTGTGAACCGATGGCGGTGGTGAATTGCCAGTTGCCGGGATTTTGGCCTCCGTCGGTGGTGCCGTAAAAAAGGGTGACGTTGGGGGGCTCGCCACCGGTATCGGTGATTTGTCCACTCAGGCTTGCGAAGGTGTCATTGACGGAGGTGGCGGGTGAGATGGCGATGGTGGGGAGGAGGAGTGGGAGGGTTTGGAAGGTGGAGGAGGCACTGGCCCAAGCGGTGCCGGTTTCGTTGGTGGCGGAGGCGCGGAAGTGGTGGGTTGTGTTTGGGGAGAGATTTGAGATGGGGCTGCTGGCGGTTCCTGATTGTGGGCCGAGGTTGAGTTGTGAATCCCAGTTTGCGGTGGTGGTCCCGCCATCATTGTCGCCGTAGTAGATGATGAGGTTGGGGGTGTCTCCGCCGGTCGCGGTGACCTCGGCAGAAAGGGAGGCGCTCGTGGCAGAGATGTCCGAAGCGGGCTGGTTGGTGACGCTGGCGGGCGCGGGAGGGGTGGTGAAGGTTGTGCTTTCTGAGGCGTCGTCGTCGCCGATGCTGTTGGTGGCGAAGCTGCGGTAAAAGTAGGTGGTGCCTGGTTGTAGCGAGGCGAGTGAAGCGGAGAAAATTCCGGGGGAAGTACGAGATCCCCCGGAGATGGAGGCATTCCAAGCAGCAGGGGTACTGCCGCCATCGGTCAAGCCCCATGAGAAGCTGAGGGTGGCGGTGTCGGCGCCCGAGCCATTGTCGATCAGGTTTCCGCCCAGAGATGCGGAGTTCGGGGTGAGAGCGGAGGCACTGGAGTTCGCAACCTCGGGAAGGCCGGCAAGGGTGACGGTTTCTACGATTTGCAGTCCGGTGATCGCTCCCCGGTCTGCCGAACCTGTGGAGCCGTCCGGGCTGAGCTTGAGGTTCAAGGTGGCGTTGGTGAGGCCTTCGAAACGGACGTAGGTTCCGGAAGCGGCTGGGTTGGTGGCGGCGCTTTCGAGTTGTCGGGTGAAGGTGATGGGGCCGGTGATGGAGGGGTCGTTTTCTTGGGCGAGAAAGTCGGGGAAGGCGGAGCGAGTCTCGGTGATGAGGACGTCTTCGCTGGCGCGATCGTGGTTGAGGTAGATGTAGAGGTCGTAGGTCGTGAAGGGAATGGAGCTGATCTGAATCGAGCCAGGGGAGGCATTGTCATTTGCGCTGATCCAACCCTTCATAAGGGTGCCGTTGGCATCGGCGGGGGTGTCGCCGTCGCTCCATTGTTCATCGATGTTCCAGGTGATGTTGGTGGTTTTGGTGGCACCGGAATCGTCCTTGAGATTGGAAAGGGTGCCGGTGTCTCCGCTGGCATTGTTCCAGTTGGTCTGAGGAATGACACCAGCCGAGTCATTGGTGCCAAGGCTGGCATTGTTCCGACCGCTGCCGAAGTTTACGCCGAGAGAGTCGGCTAGGGCGCAAAACGGAAGGAGGGCGAGGCAGGAAAGAAGAAGGGAGCGGGGTGTCATTGGTCGGAAGTGAGGGTTTCACGGGTCCGTCTCAGCCACAGTGAAGGTCCGTTGTTGAGAGGGGAAATCAAATCTTTGAGGGAGTCTCCATCGAGATCGAGGAGGTGGAGTGCGCGAGGGTCTCCGGGAATCAAGAGGCCACTCTTACTTGGGTGGATGTCCTTGAAGGTTCCCTTGCCATCGTTTGCGAGAAGAACTCCGATGCCGCCGGAGTATGGGCCGGTTTCAAATTGTGCGTTGTAGAAGTTTTGTGCGATGGCGAGATCAGGGAGGTCATTGCCGGAAAAATCTGCGAAGACCATTCCCTGAATGGGGGAGATTTGGGCGAGGTGAGGCATGGGGCGGAAGGTGAAGTGTCCTTTCCCGTCGTTGATGAGGAAGCCGCTTTCGAGGGTGGTGCAGGAGAATTTTTCAGAGTCTTTGAGCGAGTAGATTTCGGTCAGCTCTGCGAGGGCGAAGGAGTGGAAGTTTTTAAATTTAGAAGCGAGTGCGGGCATGGCGCTGGTGGAGCAACTTTTGCCGCGAATGGGAAAGAGGGTCTCGTTTTCGTATTCTGCTTCGACGAGTCGCTTGACGCCATTTCCTTGGAAGTCCCCGTAGTAGAGGAGGGCTGGTTTGGAGGTTGAGGCGTGGTATTTGGTGTTCAGGCCAAAGTTGCCGACGGCGAAATCCTGGTCACCATCGCCATCAAGATCAGCGGAGGCGATGCGGGTCCACCAGCCGGTGAGAGGGCTCAGATTCGCTTGATTCGTGTAGTCCGAAAGGGAGCCGCCTTGGTTGAGGAAGACTCGTGGGGTGGTCCATTCACCGATGGTGATGAGGTCCGGTTTTTGGTCGCCATTGACATCGGCCCAAATCGCGTCGGTGATCATGCCGGTGGTGGCGAGAGAGGGGGCTTTTGTGGGATGGAGGTCGTGGTAGCGGCCGTCCTCTTTGACAAGGAGGCGGCTTGGGGTGGATTGAGGATAGCTCCCGGGAAGGACGCGGCTTCCGACAAAGATTTCGAGAGTGCCATCAGCGTCGATATCGATGGGGCGGACGACTGATCCGACATCACGCAGGTCGGGGAGGAGGTCTATTTTTAGAAATTTTCCGTTTCCTTCATTCTGGTAGAGTCGGTCACGGAGAAGGGGCGAGTGGAGGTCGTCTTCATAGCTGCCGCTGGCGACGTAAAGGTCGAGGTCGCCATCCTGATCGTGATCGAAAAAAGCGGCGGCGGCATCTTCGTGATCTTGGTCGACGAGGAAATCCGGGATGGTGAGGGCGGTGAGCTTTCCAGAGTCATTTCGATAGAGGGTGCCCGGCTTTCCGCTGGTGCCGCCGAGGTAGTGATCGGGGTCGCCATCGCCATCGATGTCAGCCCAGGCGCTGGCGGGTCCGAGTTGGGAGAGTTTGTGGGGGAGGAGAGGTTGTTTGGAAAAGTCATCGAAGAGGGCTTCGCGATGTTCGACGCCTTTTAAGATTTGGACATTGCCGAAGAGTGGGAGGTCTTTTTTGGAAGGGAGAGGCGGGGCTGAGTCTTTGGCGATGCGGTAGTGGAATCCGGGTTCGAGCCCGTGGAGATTTTGGATCTCGCCATCCGGCCAAGTGATGAGGGCCTCAGAGGTGCGGTCGGTGGCAAAGATGAGGGAGGACGTGGCGGTGCTGTAGTAGCCTCCGGCAGAGCGGACTCTGAGAGTTTGGCTGAGATGATCGTTGTGCAGCTTGATCTGGGCACCTTCGGATGCTTTGTCTTGAAGTTCGATGACGAGTCGGGGTGCGTTGCTGTCATTTCGAAAAAGCGAGACGGTGTCGTCAATATTTGTGATGACGAGGTCGGGGTCGCCGTCACCATCGAGATCGCCGCAGGCCTGCCCGTGGGAAATGCTGGATTCGCCAAGTCCCCATGCATCGGTGGCGTTGCTGAATTTGACTCCCCCAGAATTGCGAAAAGCGAGGTTGGTTTCTGGCCGGGGTGGGGTGTCTTTCCACAGATCCCATTTTGTTTTGCCGATGAGATTTGTTGAGGTGGTTCCCGGGAAGTCGGAATGGTTGAAGGAGCGGCAGGCTCCGTTGGTCACGAAGAGGTCGGGCATGCCGTCAAGGTCGAGGTCTTGGAATTTCACCGACCAGGTCCAGTCTGTTTTTCCCAGCCCAGCCATCTGGGCTGCTTCGCGGAAGCGCCCGGTTCCGGTGTTGAGGAAAAGGTGGTTCCGCATGAGCTGGAGCGGTTGGATTCTTTCGAGCATCGCTTGGTTTGCTCCCATTTGGCCCATCCCGACCTTTTGTTTGTAGTGGCTGGTGAAGGCCATGTCGGCGCAGAAGAGGTCTTCCAACCCGTCTCCATCGATGTCGCAGGAATCGGAGCCCATGGAGAACCAGGCCGAGGAGGGGATTGCTCCGGAGGCAGTGTCGATGAAGGTGCCGTCGCCGCGGTTGAGGTAGAGGCGATCCGGGTCGCTGAAATCGTTGCCGACGTGGAGGTCGAGCCAGCCATCTTGATTGAGATCGAGCCAGGTGGCACTGAGTCCGAAGCCGGGGTTCGAGAGGCCGGCTTGGCGGGTGACATTGGTAAAGGTGGGGAGTTTATCTCCGGGCGCGGAGTCGTTGCGAAGGAGAAGGTCGGGGCGTCCTGAGTCATCCAAGACGGTTTGGCCGGCGGGATTTTTTTTAAGGCGATAGTAGCGGGCGAATTCCTCAATGATTTTGAGTTTACCATCTGGTCCGGTTTCTACCGGAGGCTTGGGAGGCCGGCCGTCTTTTTTGAAAAGCTGGTAGGAAACAAGGAAGAGATCGAGGTCACCATCGCGGTCGTAGTCCACGACGGTTGGCATGATGTGGGCGTCTTTTTGAGTGAGGCCGCACTCTGCCGCCTTATCGGTGAAGTTAGCCTGGCCGTCATTGATGAAGAGGTGAGGTGGGGCGTCGTAGTTGCAGACGAGGAGGTCGAGGTCGCGGTCGCCATCGAGGTCGACCGCGAGGGAGCCTGAGGCCCAGCGGTCACCGCCTGTGATGCCGGCTTTTTTTGAGATGTCTTGGAATTGCCAAGCGGTTTCTGTTTGGAGGTAGAGAGCATTTTCTCCGGCTCCGCTGGTGAAAAAGAGGTCGTTGCGAGTGTCTCCGTTGAAATCGCCCATCGCGACTGATCCGCAGGCGAATCCACTGAAGTAGAGTCTGGCCATGGGATGGTCAGGACTTAGGCGATTGATAAAGGTGACTCCGGACTCCGTAGCGGGAATCTTTTGAAAAAGGGGGGAGGAGTTCTCCCGGGCGAGGGTCTTTACCAGTGCCTGTGTGGTGGGAACCGGGAGTGAGGGTGATTCTACGGCGCGGGGTTTTGGTTTCTCCCGACAAGAAGAGATCATGGCCACCGAAACGGCCATGATACTCAAGGTCAGAATTTGAAACCGGATTCCGGGAGTCATTATTCAGTGACTTCACGAACGCGATAAAAGCGTTTTGTGGTCGCGGTGAAATCGATGAAGGATTCGGTGTAGGTTGAGACGTCACCAGTGGCTCCGAAGTCATCGATTTCGTCTGCTGCGGCGAGGTCCGGGTTGGGGCCGGCGTCGATGGCGTAGCTGCGTCCGTTTACCGAGTTCCAAGTGATCGTGACCGTGCCTGCTTCCGGGTTTGGTATGATGCTGGTAATTTGGAGTCCGCTGGAGGGGCCACGGTTGATGATTTGAATACCGGTGACGGCTCCGCGATCGGCGGAACCAGCCTCTCCGGCCGGTCCCAGAAGGAGGTTGAGAGTCTGGCCGGTGAGGTTTGGAATAACGAAGAAGTTGCCGGATTGGGTGGCATCTCCCTCGGCGGTGACTTCCTGTTGGGCGAAGGTCACGGGGTTTAAGATGTCGGTGTCGTTTTCGTGGGCCAGAAAAGCGGGGAATGCCTCATTGGCTTCCGAAATCAGGACGTCCTCGAAGTCGCGATCATGATTCATGTAGATGATGAGGTCGTAATTTCTGTAGGGGATATCGCTGACATCGACGGTGCTAGCAGGATCAGCGACATTGGATGAAATCCAGCCATTGAGGAGGGTGCCATTGGCATCTGCGCCCGGTCCGCCTATGCTCCATTCTTCATCCGTGGCCCATGAGACGGTGGCGCCGCTGCCGGAGCCTTGATCATCGTTGAGCTCGGTATTGTCTCCGACTGACGTGGCGAGATTGTTCCAGTTGGCCTGGGGTACGACTCCCGCCGAGTCGGTGGCGAGGAGTTCGGCATTTATGCGTCCTGCTCCAAAGTTTAGGCCAATCGCGCCGTCTGTGGCGGCATTGTCATTTGGTGAGAGGGGGTTGCGACCATTGTTTGCTTCCCAGCCGTCTGAGAAACCGTCGCCATCAGTGTCGGCCAAGTTCGGATTGGTGCCTGGGTTGGCGGCACTGACAAAGGTGCCATTGTCATTCTCAATATCGTCCTGTAGGGAATCGCCGTCGGTATCAGGATTGAGGGGATTTGTTCCGGTTGCGTTCTCATCGACATAGTTGCCATTTCCGGTTTCGACGCCGTCGAGTAGGTTGTCGCCGTCGGTGTCGCCTACTTGAGGGTCCGTGCCTCTGGTTTGTTCCTCGGCGTTATCAGAGTCATCCGTATCGGGGTCACCTGCGGAGCCGTTTTTAGGATCAGTGCTACCGTCATCGAAGGGGTCCAGGGCATTGGTGATTTCCCAATCGTCGGTGAGGTCATCGCCATCGGTATCGGCCTTGTTTGGGTTGGTGCCGGTCTTGGTTTCATCCACGAAGGTGCCGGAATTATTTTCAACGTTGTCGTTGAGGGTGTCGCCATCGCTATCGACACGGAGCGGGTTGGTGCCGGTCATGGTGTCGTTGAGGTAGATTCCGTCGTTGCTTTCTACTCCGTCGAGGAGGGTGTCATTGTCGGTGTCTTCATCGTTCGGGAAGGTTTGGCGTGTTTGTTCCTCGGCGTTTGTCGAGCCGTCGTTGTCGGGGTCTCCGTCTGCCCCATTATCGGGGTTGCCTGCGACGCCATTATTGTTGGGGTTGAGGCCGTTGTCGGATGGATCGAGTCCGAAGGAGGATTCCCAGGTGTCATCGAGACCGTCGCCGTCGCCGTCGCCAGCGATGATTTCGATGATCTGGATACCGTTGATCGCTCCGCGTTCGGCGGTGCCGACACTGCCTGCGGGGTCCAGGAAGAGGGTGAGGTCGGCCTGGGTCAAGTTGGTGAACTTGACGAAGTTTCCGGATTGGGTATCGTCACCGTTGGCGGTGAGGGTTTGTTGGCTGAAAACGACGGGGGTGAGAATGTCGGTGTCGTCTTCGTGAGCGAGGAAGGGGGAGAAGGCCGCGTTGGCCTCGGTTAGGGCGACGTCCTCGGTGGCTCGGTCATGAGCGAGATAGATGTAGAGGTCGTATGTCTCGAAGGGGATACCGGTGAGGGTGACTGAGGAGAGGGGATCAGTTACGGCTTGGGAGCCGATCCACCCATTGAGGAGGGTCCCATTGGGGTCGGCGGGGACATCGCCCAGGCTCCATTCCTCGGCAGTGGCCCAGGTGATAGAGGTTGCGGTGGCGGTGCCGGAAGAATCATTGAGGATGGTGGGCCCGCCAGTGGCTCCGGTGAGGTTGTTCCAGTTTGTCTGGGCGATGACGCCAGCGCTGTCGGTTGCTAGAAGGGAGGCGTCTGTCCGCCCGGCCCCGAAGTTAATGCCGATAGGGGCCGCATTGGAGAGAGTGGTGGCGAAACCCAAAATGAAAGAGGTTTTTAGGAGAGGTGTCATGGTGTGTGCCGTGGTGTGTGCCGTGGTTGAAGTCGATGAGATGATTGAGACTTAAGAATGATATTTATTTAGAGTTTTCAACGTTGATGAATATAGAGATGGTCGCTGGATGTCAACCATTGAAAATGGAGAGTCTGTTAGGATGGGTTGACTCTAAGGTTATTGGCCAGCGTTTTAAGGTCGATCGTTGGTGCTGTCATGATTGGGATGCCCATAAAACCTCACGCAAAAAAAAGACCAATTGTTCAGAAGCGAAACGCTTCGAGCAATTGGCACAGATCGTGTGGTCTTTTTTCTAACCGTGGCGGACCCTAGGTGTCAGGGATCCCGGTGAGGGGGAGAACGTGCAAACTACTCCTTGAGCTCTAGTAACTCGATGGATTTGAACTGAATGGGAGCGGTTTCGGCCTGGATGGAAATGTAGCCTTTTTTGAGTGGAGTGCCGTTGTCGAGTTGGATGTTATCGTATTCGCAGACGACTTTTCCACCGGCGATGTGCTTGAATTTGTCGCCGCGAACTTCGATTTCAACGGTGACCCAATCATCGCCGTGGAAAGTGGGGCCGCCGGTGTTGATGACGTGGCCTTTGGTGAGTTTTCCTTTCCAATGGAGTTGGGTGCCGGGAGTGCAGATATTGAGGGTGCCGCGGTCGCCTTTTCCGAAGCCGCCGAGGAGTTGGACTTCGACAGAGTTGGGGAAGTCCTGGTCTTTTTTGAGGGTTTTGGGGTCCTGGCAGTGGAGCATGAAGCCGTTGTTACGGTTGGCCCAACCGGGGCCGCCTTTGACCTGTTTTCCTATAAAACGGTAGGTGGAGCGGATTTTGTAGTGGGAGTAGGGGGTCTTGTAGTAAAGGTGGCCGAATTCGCCGGAGAATTTTTCCCATTTCGAGTAGTCGATGGTGAGGAGGCCGTCTTTGACTTGGAAGGTGTCTTTGTAATTCACGCCGAGGTCGGAGCCTGAAAATTTAGGAGTCCAGCCGGTTAGGTCCTTGCCGTTGAAGAGCTGGGTCCAGGTTTCTTGTTTTTCGGTTTTTGTCTCGGCCTCGGGCTTGACATCGGTGGTTTGAGCGAGGGTGGCTCCGCTGGCGATCAGGGAAGTGAGGAGGATTTTGAATTTCATTGTCGGGATATACGGTGGTTGGGGGGGGATTCAATCGGGAAAGATTTTTTGTGCTGTTGCTGACTTCGGTTTGGAATGGGAAACCTTCGAAGGAGTTGCTTCGGGATGGGTTATTTGCGGAGGAGCCGGAGGGCGGCGGCGCGGGCACTTTATGAGAAGTTTGGGAAGCAATCAGTTTTAATCTCATCCGCGTTTTCTTCTGGTCAATGCGATGCCGATGGAAAGGGAGAGGAGGAGGCTTCCGTGGATCTGGATGTTATCTTTATCCATTTCACTCAACAGTGAGGGGGCAAGGACGAGGAGGTGGTTTTTGCGGTGGGGTTTGGAGGGGTTCAATCGAGATAGATTTATTTGGTGGTAGGGGAGTGAAATCACGGGCGGATTTAGTGGGGTTTCACGGATTCTTAGGCTTTGGGGGGAAAGGGTCCTGTTTAGCGAGTGACGAATTTCCGGCGGACGAAGGGGTAGGCGCAGATGGCGGAAATGATGATGGAGGCGCCGAGGTAGAAGCCGGAGTTGAGGTTTTTGTGTTCTTGCAGAATGAGGGCGGCGAGGAGGATTCCGTAGACGGGCTCGAGGTTGCCAGCCATATTGATGTTAAAAACGCTGAGGCGTTTGAGGAGTTCGATCAATTGCGAAAAGGCGATGACGGTGCAGAAAACGGCGAGGACGATGAGCCAGAGCCAGTCGAGAGAGCGGGGAGGAAGAGGGATTTCTTTCTCGGTGATGATGAGGACGGTGAGGGCAAAAAGGCAGGCCCCGGCCATTTCGTAGAGGGTGATGACAAGGTGGTTGGCCTTGGTGATGTGGAAGCTATTGAAGACCGAGAAGGCGGCGGCAAGGAAGGCGGAAAGGAGGGCGATGAGAAATCCGTGGCTGAATTCCAATTCGCTCCGGTAGATGACCGCAACTCCGATGACGATCACGCCGCCGAAGATGAGGTCAATGGGGCGGAGTCTCCGACCTCTCACCAATAGCGGTTCGAGGAGGGCGGTCCAGACCGAGAGGGTGGCGACGCCGACCATGCAGATGGAGACGTTGGCAACTTTGACAGCAAGAAAAAAGGTGATCCAGTGGGCTCCGATGACGAAGCCCGTGACGATGAAAATGAGAGCCTGTTTTTTGGGAATCTTAGCCTTTGGTCCGATCCAGATGAGGAGACAGATCGCGGCGATTGCGGTTCGATAAGTGACAATCGCGACTGCCGAGAGGTCGATGAGTGCGCCCAAAACGGCGGTGAAGCCCCAGAGGATGATGATGAGCTGGAGCTTCAGGTGGTCACGAGGCATGGACGCAGCGATTTATACCAACTCCCGTAGTGATCCGGTAGAACTCATTTGATCTTTGAACCGATTTCGGCCGCGATGGTACCGTCGCTGAATGATGCAGGGGATGGACCTAGGAATGTGGGGCCATCGTAAGCCGCCGTAGTATGCCAAGTGGTGTAAAAGTAGGTATTGGCGGTTGTTCCGTTGAGAGCTTGATAGTAGCTCCAGTTCGTTTTGGCCGGAATGGCTTCGAGTCATGGAGTCATCTGGTCTCGTGACGTGGAAAGGGAAAGATCAAAGGTTCCTCTTAAGTTGTTTTCTCCATCGACCGCGATGAAGTAAGTTGTTCCAGGTTTTGCATCGAGACTAACGCGGGCGTAGGAGACGAAAAGCCCGCCGCCGTCCCGACTTTTGCATAAAGCTCCATGATCTTGCTACTAGATTCCAAGAGATCTGCGGACAAAGTCACCGTTCCTGGCTCGAACATCAACAAGGTGGAGGATCCTCCAAAGGCGAAGTATCCCTTCTCTGCTCCTTTCGTGATGGGTTGCCCGGGCGTGAACGTTTGATGAATGGAGCCCACGCAGGTCGCTCCGATTTCCATGCAAATCACGGTGCCAAAGTCCTCGGTGACCAATTCGGTGACCGTTCGCTTATTTTCCCACAGGTAAGACAGGCGCTGCCTCAATGCGAGGGGGGATACTGAAAAGAGGGGGCCATTGATGATGCGGGTCTCGCCGGGAGTGCCCGCGCAGGGGAAGTGAAAGCGGTGGTAATCGACGGGACAAAGTCTGGAGAGCAAGATGGGGCCGTTTTCGTATTTTCGAGCCAGTTCGGCCGAGCCCAGGAGCCCGGCGACGTCGAATTTTTGCCCTTTGACAAAGACGGACGAAATCTCACTCGCATTAGCGAAGCCCAAATGGCGGCCATCGGCGGGCAGGATGATTGGAGCGTCGTCGATGGGGCGGGCGCCCGACTTGAGCTTGCGATAGAAAAAATCATTAAACGAAGTGAACTCATCGGGAGATTTTTCAAAGTCCCCCTCATCCAGCCCATAAGTCTCCAGAAACGGAGCGATTTTTTCGGTCGTTTTTGGCGCATCCATCCGTTGCCCATACCACTTCGAAAAGAAGGGACGCTTCACAAAGCTATGTAGGGCAATCTTTCCAAGAGGATTCCCGTAAGCCCAGCGGAGGAATCCCTCCCCGTAGACTTGCTCGGTTTCCACCTGTCCGGATTCGCGATTGAGGTACTTGATCGGCTCCACGGGGGAGACCATGCCTCCGAATCAGGAAATTGAAATTTGAAATTTCACCGCGCGCCGTTACGTCTATTCAAGCCATGCGAAATCTTCTGCTCCTAGCGACTTCTGCCACCATTCTTGCGGGTTGTGGCGGACCCGAGAAATCCATTCATGTGACGGAGACTCGGGAGTTGACCCTCCACGACCGGCATTATCCCGGGAATCTCAAGGATGAACCGCCTCTGGGCTGGCGTCGCCTGCCCGGAACGCAGTTTCGCCTCATCAATTATGTGGCAGGCGAGAATGACTCGGTTGAGATCGTGATGGGCGAAAGCCAAGGCGATGTTCTCGGAAATGCCAACCGCTGGCTCGGTCAATTCGGCCTCACTCCGCTCCAAACCCAAGATTATCTCGGAAAGACCGACATGCTTGGGAAAGTAGCCTACATTGTCGAAGGTGCCGGGACCTACACCCCAGGCATGGGAAAGGGGATTCAGGAAAATTTCTCCCTGATCGGCATCATCCGTCCGGCAGGCGCCAATATTATTACTTTGAAAATGACCGGTCCAACGGCAGAGGTCGAAAAATGCCGCGATGAATTCTTCACCTACATGCGCAGTTTCACTCCCATTGAGGACCACTTCATCACTCCTCCCACCGGGGAAGAGGCTCCCGAAAAGAAAACCGAGTCCTCCAAATACTAAGACATGAGCGATTCCCCATCTAAGCCCAAGCCCAAGCCCAAGCCCAAGCGCTCCATCGGCGCGCGTATCTTCCGCATCCTCTCCGGATTTGAGATCGCGGTGATCTGTCTGAGTTTACTCTTTCTGCTCACCTTTTTTGGCACCATCGAGCAAAAGTGGTTCGGCCTTTGGGCCACCATTCACAAATACTTCGACATCGAGTCCCTCTACGTCATTCCCACTCTCGGGGATGGTAAATATATTTTCTTCCCGCTTCCTGGTGCTTACTGGGTGATCGTCGTCCTCGGTATCAACATGCTCTGCGGAGCGATCATCCGCGCTCGCAAGGGCTGGAAAAAAGCGGGCGTTCTTCTCAGCCACTGTTCCATTCTCTTCATGCTCATTGCAGGTGCGGTCTCCAGTGTTTCCAAAGAAGAAGGCCACATGCGCGTGTTGCAGGGAGAAAGGTCCGATTACGCTCAAAAGCTTTTTAAGCACGACATCGAAATCTTCCCCTATGGTGAAAAAGGCGAGCGCAAAAACCCCGCGATTGTCCGCTCGGAATTTATCAAGGCCCTTGGATCCAAGGATAAGCTCGAGGCTACTTTCGAGAAATTCGATTTTACTCTGGAAATTGATCATTATCTTCCGGTTTCTGCCCTCTCGCTCGAAAGCACTACCGAGAAAGCTCCCGAAGGAGTTGAAGTTGTCGATGGCTTTTTCCTCGTTGAAATCGAGAAAAACATTCAGCAAGAGGAGGCTAACATGCCCGGTTGCTACGCTTCGGTGAAGGACAAGGAAGGAAATACGATTCAGCGCCTCGTCCTCTGGGCAGGCAATCCCTATCCTGTCAGCTTCTCGCATGAAGGTGTTCGTTACGGCGTCACCTATCTCATGGAGGTCTGGCCCATGCCCTTCATGGTTGACCTGCATAAGACGCTAGGGGAATACCACCCTGGCACCCAGATCCCACGCTGGTTTCAAAGTAACATCACTAAGATCGATGGCACCCAGCGCGAGGATTACGAAATTATCATGAACGAGCCCGCTCGCCACGACGGCTACACTCTTTATCAAGCAGGTTATAGTCCTGCGGCCGAAGGCGAGAC
Source organism: Akkermansiaceae bacterium (assembly GCA_047629805.1). GTDB lineage: Bacteria > Verrucomicrobiota > Verrucomicrobiia > Verrucomicrobiales > Akkermansiaceae > SW10. The sequence goes on from JBLHUR010000019.1 coordinate 38,250, forward strand.
TCCTTCCTCCACCTTCGCTATCGTAAATAATCCTTCCGATAAATGGCCCGAATACGCCCTCTACGCGTCGACCATCGGGCTTCTGTTTCACTTCCTCATGATGCTCGCCCGCTTTGCCGGGGGCAGTCGTCCCAAGAAAAAACCAACCACCAAACTCTCAGCTTCATGAGCAATCCTCAACCTCCCAGGACCCAGTCCGCCGACCTCGATCACACGGGACTTCGATGGAGTCTCGTCATCTTTTTTCTTCTCCTCCTTTTCGGCCTCATCGGCTACGGAATCCGGGGCATCATTCCTCCTACCGACGTGCGCGAGGTCGATGCCTACTCGCCTTGGAGCGAAGAGGTGGTGGAAGTGGCTTCGGCCATTCCGGTGCAAGATGGTGGTCGCGTGAAACCGCTGGCAACTTACGCTCGATTTAAAATGCTGGGCTTCCATGGCTCGCTCACCATGAAGGTGAAGTCGGGTGGCACCGTTCACAAGATCGGTCCGGTTGAATGGTTCCTCGATTGCATGTTTCGCCCGGAGCTCGTCGATGATCTCCCCATTTTCCGCCTGGATGATAGTGACATCTTGAAACCCTTTGGAATCGAAACCAAGAAGCGCCGGGCCCGTCTCAGCTTCAATGATCTGACAAACGGTGGAACGGCCGATGAGGACGGCTTTCAACTTCTCATCGCCCGTGGTCGCGAGATTCTTGAAAAACAGGAAGAGAAGGGAAAGGATTCCCTTTCTGCCAATGAGAAAAAGACAGTAGAGTTTGCTCAAAAGGCACTCAACTACACCGGACTAAGAGATTCACTGGATATTCTCCGCGCCGGTCTTCCTGAGATCGATCCCGGGCAGCTTGCCTACGTGGATGAAACATATCTCACGATGCTCGATAAGGTGAGTGAGCCCTCCCGCTTCTTTTACTGGCTCCCTATTCTCGATAGCGTCATTAATTCAACCCGCCGACTTGAGACTCCTGAGGCTCAAGCCTTCGAATATGAGCTAAATCGCCAAGCTACTTTCGCAAAATACGGTCCTGTTTGGATTCCGCCCCAAGAAGGCGACGACGAGGAATGGGTCAGTCTCGGAACTGGTGTTGAACAGTTCCTGCAAGGAAAGCTCACAGACCCCACCATTTTCTTTAAGGATTTCAAAACCCTCGTTGATCTTGGTGACTCCGCGCAGAAGCCGAATTCCGAGGAGTTTCTCGATCAGCTCACTGCTTGGAAGAAGGATCTCCACTACCGGGCCGAGGTCCGCGAGGAGGGCGAAAAAATCGATTCCGAAGTGACTTATTATGACCGTAATTACTTCATCCACGGTCTCGCCTGGTTCATCGTGGCCTTCCTCGTCTCTGCTCTCGGGTGGATCGTGCGTGATGGCAAAGGTGGACGGGTCATTCAGTGGATCACTGCCGGAGTGTTCACGGTGGGCGTCCTCTATGTCCTCGCCGGGATCATCCATCGCTTCGTGATCACCGGGCGGCCTCCGGTTTCCAATCTTTATGATACCATTCCCTTCATCACCGCCGGCGCGGTGATCGTTCTCGGGATCGCCGAGTTCCTCACGCGTCGTCGGATTTTGCTTTCGATTGGAGCCGCGCTTGGCGTCATTGGCCTCTTCTTCGCCTTCCGTTTCGAGCTGGGCGACGCCAAAGATAACATGGACCCGCTGCGTGCTGTTCTGGATTCCAACTACTGGCTAGCGACCCACGTGGTCACGATTACGATTGGATATAGTGGTGGCTTAATTGCCTGCTTCCTCTCCATGGCTTATGTCTTCCTAGCGCTTGCCGGAGTCATGAAGGATCCCAAGGCCTTCCACCGCTTCATGACGCGGACCGTCTTTGGAATTACGTGCTTTACTCTTCTATTCGCACTTGTGGGAACGGTTCTCGGGGGTATCTGGGCTAATGATTCCTGGGGCCGCTTCTGGGGATGGGATCCTAAGGAAAATGGAGCTCTTTTGATTGTTCTCTGGAGCCTCATCATTCTCCACTGCCGCCTCGCCGGCTGGATGAAGGGCTGGGGCATCCACCTCATGAGCATTCTCGGTGGCTCCGTGGTCGTCTTCTCTTGGTGGGGGGTCAACATGCTCGAAGTGGGACTGCACTCATACGGTTTCATCGAGGGTGCCAGCACCGTCTATTACTTCTACGGAGCGACTCTTTTGGCCTTCCTTGTCGGAGTGGTCGCTTGGGCCGTCGATAAGGCCAAAAAGCCAGCTAAGTCTTCGATTCCCAAGATCCCGAAGAGCTAATTCGGCATCAGAATGTCAACCTCAACTTCTGAAGGATGCTCCATCGTCCTTGGGAAGGTGTGGTTGCCCGATCATGTGATTAAAATTGAAGGAGCATGGGAAAGGGTGGTTGCCAAAGGTCTGCCGAGCCGTTCTCCAAATCTGACACGAGAGGGGTAAATTAAAACCGCCAGACGAGGAGGCTTTGAAAAGTGGATTCTGGAGAATCCTCGCTGAGACCGGTGGCGGCTCCGAGGGTGAGGGTGAGGTGGTGGTTGAGAGCGTAAGTCGAGGTCAGGTAGGCGAGGTGCTCGCCGCTGGTGTCAAAGTCGCCGATGACTTCGTGGCCGAGTGAGAAGTGATCGTCGAATTGGTGGCGATAGGCGAGGGCGTAGCCGGTTTGGATGGAGTCGTCTGCGGCGAAGACCGCGATGAGTGTGTCCCGAACTGGCTTCGAGAGGGATTTCCCACCCGGCAGCGACTGCGAGGTGGAGGGTAAGATCGAGTGTTTCGATTGCGAGTGAAGGAGCGCTCCATTGCAGGGAAGGGGTGATTGAAAAATCATCCCATCCGCCTGAGCGTTCGTCGGCGAATCGGAAGGTAGAGGCGAAGGAGAAATCATGAGGGAAGCCCACGACGAAAGTTTGAATCGCGGAGAGTTCTTCGGAGGATTTGTAGCGGGTATGCTCAAATCCGGTTCCGGAGAGGGCCTGCCATGGGGCGAGGGTTTTGCTGTCCAAGGTGACTAGGAAATCTTGGCCGTGGTGGGCGAGGAGGGGTTGGATGAGGAGGACCGGAAGGAGCTTTTGCATGGGAATGGAGGTGTGAAGCGGCGGGGGCTCCGCAACTCCTGTCGCTAGCGCGTCTGGCGATTTTTCTTTGAGGGGAGGATCTTGATTTAGCGCTTTCTTCTCGCGAGGACGGGAAGTCCGGCAAGGAGGGCTAGCAATGTGGAGGAAGGCTCCGGGATGGGAGCTGCGGTGAGGAAGGCGCTGTAGTTGACTGGAACGTCGCTGGCTTCGGAGGTGGAATTTCCTCCGAGAACTAAGCTGTAGTCTCCGGCTGGAAGGTCCATGGTCATGGTGATCGAGCCCAAGGTTGTGTTGGCGAGATGACCCTGGTGGGTGAGGGCTGAGTCCCAGCTGAGATCACGGTCGTTCTCGTAGAAGTGCTTGTTGTTGATGATGCTGGTGAGGTTTTGATAGACGGTGAAGGATGGGAAGAGTTTGAGGTCTGCGGTGGCATCATTCCGTTCTGCCGCGATTGTTAGGCGGGTGGCCTCGGTGAGGGTGATGGCGATCCAGTCTGATTGGTGACGCCAGCCGATGTTATTGTTACCGCCGAGGACTGGGTTTTCGTTGAGGTCTTGGTCCTCCCATGACCAACTGCCGACGCTTCCAACGGTGGAGGTGCTGTCATGGTCGGTGGAGTTGAGGACCATGTTCCAGGTGTAGCCATCGGAGCCTGCCACACTGCCGTTGGTGGCGGTGATGACGGCTGCTGAGATAGGGCTGGCTAGTCCAAGCGCGAGGAGTATTTTAGTGGTATTTTTCATCTTGTTATTTTGGGGTTCGAGATCTCACCAAGTGCGACGGAGACGATAAAAAGTCCGCTCAGAAGTGGCGCGGTCTGAAAGTTGGAAGAGGGTCTTTCGCTTTTCGGCAGGGTGGAGGAGGGCTTGCCATTGGACGAAGTTGGAGGATGATTCGGGGTGCCAACCGACCCGGTTGGACGGCCAGGTGAGGAGGCGGCTTCGGTCGAAAGTGAGGGGCGGAGGGAGAAGCGAGTCGTCGGGCGTGCCGTCGAGATCGCGGTCGATAGAGTAGCGTTCCGCTGATGAAAAGGGCACGCCGGTGAAGGTGATGGAGTCACCGGGTTGGAGGCGATCGATGAGTTGGGTGGCGGAAAGGGGGGCAGATGCGAGGTAGCTCGTAGAGTCCGGGAGGTATTGAAATGAACGTGATCGACCTTGATGAATTCCACGAACAATGAGGCCGACTCCGCTGAGCCTTTTGAGATTGGCTTGGGCTTCCATGGTGTAGATTTCGGCGAGGAGATCGCGGGTGGCGGTTTCTCCGGCTTTAATCGTGACGCTGTGGCCGATGGCGGGAGCGGTGCCGGTATCGAAGGCGAGGATGAAGGCGGTGAGGTCGCGTTTTTCCTTTTGCCGGGTGGCGAGCGGGCGGTCGATATCGTTGAGGATGTGGAGAGAGTAGGGGTGTGCGATGGGGAGTGCGTGGTGGGAGCCATCCGACCCGAGGCCGAAGCCGGTGAGCGAGGATTCTCCGGCGGTGGGGTTGAAATAGTTACGATGGTAGGTGGTGCGGAGCGGGGCGTCTTTCAAAGGTTGAAAGGATCCGAAGGTGGAGGGGATATCGAGATTGTTACTAGTACCGGAGGGGAGGGTGTGGCAGGCCGAGCAGTGGTTATCAAAGAGGGTGAAGACGGCGATGCCGTCGGTGGGATTTCCTCCGTCGAGGTCTGCGGGGAGGCTGCGGTCAAGTTGGAGGTGAGGATTTGGATGGTGCCGCAGATTTAGCAAATATGCGGCGACTTGATCCATGTCGGCGGCGGGAAGGCACTCGGCAGCGAGGAGGTTTGGGAAGGTGGGATTGAAGGATTGGATGGTGGGTTTGTCACCGCGCCAGTGGAGCTTGCTTTCCTCTGAGAGGCCGATGAGGGTCTGGGTAATCATGGGGCCTTTCATGGGGTGGATCTCACGGTCCACGAAGGAGTCCGGCGAGTGAAGTGAAAGGAGTGCGCCGGAGATGGTGAGCATGGAATCAGTGGGATTGCCGAGATCCCAAGCCATGCCATCGCGCTCCAGATCGATGTGGCAGGAGGCGCAGGAAACGCTGCCATTTCCGGAGCGACGGGCATCGAAGAGGAAGCCGCGGGCTTCTTTGAGCGAGGGATCGAGATCGAGGTGAGAGGAGAGGGAGGTTTCAGCGAGGACGGTGAGATCGTCGGTGTCGATGGTGGTGAGGGTGTGGGAGAGGCGATTGAGAACAAAGAGGCGGGAAAGTGTTGGATGCGCAGCGAGTCCGCGTGGTCCTTGGACGGTGTCGTCATTTGTGCGGAGATCGATGAGGTCAGTGACTTCGTTCGTGCTTAGATCGAAGCGGGCGAGGCGATCGGTTCCGAAGGATGCGAGCCAAGCGTGGGTGCCAGATGCGTTGGGAAGGATTTCGAAGACTTGGGAGAGGGCATCGTTGTTGGAGTCGGATTGAATCTCGGGAAAGGTGAGGTCGGGATCCGGATTGAGATCTATTTGCGTGACGGTGCCTTGATTAAGTCGGGCGAGACGGGACGAGGTGAAGCGGGCTCTGAGATTGGGCTCCAGCGCGATGAGGTTGCGGGCTTCGGTATTTCCGATGAGGAGTTCGCCATCCGGGAGGGTGGCAAGGCCGAGCATGTTGGTGCCGAGGTCGCCTTGATAGGCGGTGACGGCGTGGGTTTGGGCGTCGATGGTGGCGAGATCGTGATCGAGAACGTCGTAGGCGATTTTCTCGTGATCGATGGGCACGATGAGGGCGACTTGTGGCGGCGCGGGAAGGTCGGGATTGACGTTGTCGGGGATGTTTTGCGCGGGTGCTTTGTCGCGGGTGCTTTGTCGCGGGGAAGGATGGTGCTGCCGTTGCTGGTATGGAGGAAGACGGTGTGGAGTGAGGAGCCATCGGGCGCGGCGATGATGGCGCGTGGGAAGATTCCCTGGAGGGCGATGGTGTCGAGCTTGAGATACGTGACGGGATCGAAGACTTCGATGGTGTTGTCACGAGAGCAGGTCACGAATGCTTTGCCATCGGCGAAGGCGACGTCGGCGGGTTCGTCGCCGGTTGGGATGGTGGCAAGGGTGACGCGCTGAGAGAGGGAAACGATGGAGATGGAGTCTGAGAGTTCGTTGATAACCCAGGCTTCATCGGGGGTTCTCAGGCGGACGGACACGGGGAGGAGACCGACGGGGATTTCGGCGGTGAGAATGGGGCGATCGCGTGCTCAGTCCTGCCTGGATTGGTCCGCGAAATTCACGGGGCGAATTGGCGTTTTGAATACGACGGCAGAGCGCGTCGTATCGAGTCCAGCAAAGGAGGTCCCACGATTAGGTGGGAGGAGGCACTTTTAGGCGAGCGCGGGTCGGGGCGGGGGAGTAGGAACGGACTCTTCAACGCGGGAAAGGGTGAGCAAAGTTTGGCCGGCACGTGGGCTGGCGGGAGGCTTTCGCCAATGGTCGATCTTTGGGAGATCGGGATGGGCGAGAGCTTGAAATTCAAAGCGAAGATTCTGACGTTCATCGCAGGGAACAGGAGCCTTTAGTGGTGTCTGTTCCTCGGCTTTCGCGTCGGCGATGGTGAGACACATCTCGCAGGGGTGATCTCCGCTGAAGGTCATGGCCGCGGCCTCTTCAAGAGAACGTTCGGCGGAGTAGTCGTGGATCACGTTGGCCCACGCGATGATTTGCAGACAGTTCAGGGAGCCCACTGCGATGTGTAGGCAACCGAGAAGTAGAAAAATGGATCGGAAACTCTTCAAATATCGTAACTACTCAGGACCCTTGAGCGAGTGAGAGGCCGAGGGTGGTGGGCTGGCCGATGAGTTCGCTCAAGGTTGTGAGCATGGCGCGGCTTTGTTTGCGGGCACTGGAGATGATGCTGCGGATGTCACAGAAGCCTTTGGCGTGCTCTTCACTTCGGAAGGTTCCGCTGATTTTCTCGCGCACTTTCATCATGCGGACGTCTCGCTCGGCTTGGTTGTTGTCGTAGGGATAGAGGCCGGGATAAAGAAAGTAGCCCATGATTTCTTCCCGGTACTTATCAAAGCGGTCCAGGAGATTGAGGGCTTTGCCGCGTGCGACACGACCGCGTTGGCCTTTTGGTTTGGGTGGAGGTTCGGGGTTGAGGGTGTATCCTGCGGATAAGATCTCATTGTAGCGGGTCAGGATTTTTTTCAGCCGTCCCTCTCCAATGACACGGCGACTTCCTTCTTCCCGATTCATTTCTCGTTCAGCGAGGTCTTTCGCCTCTCACAAAAGTTCGATCATTTCGGCGGCCCATGCTTGCTCGAGTTGTTCGTGCAGGGAGGTCAGTTCGCGCTGGGTGTGGGCATTGCAAATCCCATGCAGGCAGTTCTGAAAGGTGAAGTAGGCTCCAAGGCAGTCGTGGATCAGCAGGCCGCGGTAGCGGGGGATGAGGCCCATGCGTGCCATGGCTTCGACGCCCCGTTTGGCATCGAGGTGGTAGGCGGTAAGTCAAAGACTTGCCGGACTTCCCAATCGTCACTCCCACTGGATTCTTGCGGCAGCCGGGTGCGGCAGTCCGGGCAGGCCGCGTGAATTGGAAAATCATGGGTGATGAAATGGTCCGGGTTGGCGACCTTTTCCAGAGTGGAGCCGGGGTGGCCTTTTTGACCACCTGTTTTGCGACCGGGTTTTTGGCGCAAACTTTGAGGTTTTGGCTTGGGTGGCTTGGTGAAGTTCCCCTTGTCTGTGGAAGGTGGTTTGCTGCTGGTGCGGCTGTTGCGTTCGAGCTCGGCGATCCGTTTTTCCAAGGCCTCAACACGATCCCAAAGCATAAGAACCAAGTCCGCGATAGCCTCGGGATCAGCCTTTGCCAAGGCGATGAGTTCGTCACGGGTCGGTCGTTGCACCATGATTCTACGCAGATCAGGTGATTAAGCTTTCTTAAAGACCTGAGTAGTTACGTTTTTAGAGAGAATACCAGGCCCCTCGCCCACTACCGTGGAGCACCAAATGCCCCTTCTCTACTAGAGCACGAAAGTGGTCCTTGAGAGTGCTCCTGCTCTTACCGGAGATCTTTACCATCTCACCGATAGTAACGCGGCCGTGCTCACGTGCCTGATCCAAGATCTCCATCGACAGCTCCGGAAGCGTATCCAATAGAATCTTCTCCCGCTCAACTTTCTTCTGTAGATTCGTTACTTGGGTCCTCAGTGAGCGAAGAAAAAACATCACCCAAGGCTCCCAGTCCGGCACGGGCGTCCGAATCGTTCCTTGAGTCTGACGAAGAGCCAAATAATACCCTTCTTTGTGCTTCTCTACGATACTCTCCAACGAGCTATAAGGCACATAAGCATAGCCTGCCTTCAGCAGCAGTAACGCCGTCAAAACCCGGCTCAAACGACCGTTTCCATCTTGGAACGGATGAATTTCAAGGAATACCACGACAAACACTGCCGCCGCAAGCAACGGGTGAACTTCTTTGGTCTTCAGCACGTGATTTATCCACTCTACGAGCTCTCCCATCAATCGCGGCGTATCAAACGGCGATGCCGTCTCAAATACGATGCCCACTTGCTGACCATCTTCATCGAAAGCGGCCACACTATTTGATGCGCTCTTGTAATCTCCTCGGTGCCGAGAATCCTTCGCACTATGCTTCAGCAGATCTCGGTGAAGCTGCTTGATATGGTTCTCAGTAAGCTGCAAATACTCCCATGACTGGAAGATCGTTTCCATTACCTCTGCATAGCCGGCTACCTCCTGCTCATCCCGTGACTCGAAAGACTCAATCTGCAAATTGGACAAGAGCTTCTCCACCTCCCGATTGGTAAGCTTACTCCCCTCGATCCGTGTCGATGACCCGATGCTCTCGATCGTCGCCACGCGGCGCAATGCATCCAAGCGCTCCGGAGCCAAAGTGCCCCAGGCCTTCCAAGCACCCTTGAATTCATCGATCTCTGCGATCGATTCAAGGATCTCCGCTGTAATCTGAAAATGGTCGATTTTAATCATAACCATCCGAGGATACACCCATTTCCATCCATTTTGCAAGCCATTTCTCCATCCATTACCGTCCATTTAATTTCCGGAAGAAATGGAATTTTTCGGAATTTAAATAAGAAAAAGAAAAAGAAAAATACGCCTGGCATACCGAAAAAGGTCCTCATCGTGCATGTCGCGGTTAGACGGGTGGATATTCCGCGATGATGTCGCAGAGTCAAGCGGCTCAAACTTGAGAGTCATGAAGATCTCTCTGATCATGGGATGACCATGATCTCCTTCCATTTTTTAAATCGCTGATTGCGGTGGCGTCCTTAATCGGCTCGAGGAGGTGCTTGAGATTCTTTAAGAGAATCGAGGCCGGATTGGAGGGGACACCTCACAACGATCTTTTTCATGACGTGGTCGCGCGACTCCGGCAGGAGGCGTGAAGTCCGTGCTCTGAACATTGACCTGACCAGAGAGAAGCTAGTCGTTAGAACCGAAACGCTGTTGCTAGAATCTGTGCAAATCGTCTGGCAAATAAAATGCGGTGAAAGTCCTCCCCCGGTGAAAGTCCTCCCCCAAGCTGTTCAGTGTCTCAATAAAAAACATGCCAGGCTGGTTTTGTGATTTCAAAAACCGGAACCTCTGAATTCTTCGGATAAGGGGAAGTGCACCCACCTCAAGCAGTGCGCCCGGCATCCCTTGGGGCCACCCTGCCCAGCCAAGGTTTAGGTTTCCCTGATCACAACAATTCATGCAAATCGTCTGACATTTAAAATAGACAATTAAAATAGGAACAAGGGACTGGACTTGTCAAAACGCGGAGCATCTTTAATCGTTTTTTCCCTTTGCCGGAGTTAGATCAAGTGGTAGAACAGAGGCTCTCAAAAAACCTCAACAAAAACCGAAAGTTCGTAAACATGAAAGCTCCCTCAACGATCCTGACCCGGGATTCCCAATCTCTCCGCCCAAGGCGCAGTGCCTGGGAGCAGAAGCTTGTTGACTCCCGGTCGACTTTCGCCTGCCCCTACGCTTACGAATCCCTTTTGCGATCTACCCGACAAGTCCCTTCCGATACGCCTATCTTTCCCTCCTCCACCGTAGGCGTAGATCGTGACAATGCCCGAAAGTATCATCATGCGCCACAACCTCGTAAGCATGGATCGCCAGCGCTATCACTACGTCCACCAACCGGAGAGCGGCCCCCTCGAAGGCAAAAACCGCCCCCAATCTACCCCTATGTCGCTCAACCGGTCAGAGATTGGCCAAGCAGAGATCCGATTGGGGAGCGTGGTGGAGTGAATCTCTACGGCATGGTGGGGAATGACCCAATCCAAAAGTTTGATGTATTAGGTAAATGGGCGAATTTCGCGATCGGTGTGGCCTCTAGCTTGACTGCTTCAGCAGTCGAGGATCTTTTTGATGATTTTGACGACTTAGATGATCCATATGCTGAAGACTTGTTTGATAAAAAGGACGTTGCAGGAGAAGGTATGATTAAGGAATGGGCTGGAGACTGTCCAGAAGGTTCTGGTGAGCTCACTTGGCAAACAAAGCGTGTAGGGGACGGTCCAAACGATATCCTCATACATGGAAGTTTGCAGGCAAAAGGTATTATCACTTGGGAATATAGTGGAAACAGTATTTTCGATCTTAGTGCCAAGGATAATGGTAGCATCTCATCAATGCAGATTAATGGCGTTGCTGATGACAGTGGCATTGTGCTGTTCGCAAAAGTTTCGACTTCGCGAAAGTATAATCCATGCGGATGTCTTGCCAACGAAGGTGTGGCAACAATCTCTTTCGGAGGGATCCTCTTTAACGACAGAGGCTTGGGTAATGAAATTACTGTTTGCGAGGGTGAGGCGAAAATCTATGGCCAAGGTGGGGCGAAAATAACAAAAAAACTAACTTGTAGAACGTACTAATTTCCCAATGAATTTAAGAGGAAGCAGGAAATTTGGATACTTTTTGTGTGCAACATTTTCAGTAATATTAGCAATTTACTTTTTTTCTGTATTAGGTGGAAAAATGCCTATCCAACCATCCAAGTTCTTTAATGAAGTTTGTGTCCATACAACCATTAAAAAAAATTACGGTAGTCACCTCGAAGGGTTTGCGGTCGAGATTATTGAAAAAGAGAAATCGGTTAAGTTTCCTGCTGTCAAATCACTTGTTTGCAGATGTGTTTTAAGAGGGGCAAAAGAAACACCGGGATTTGTCAGTCCCGGCGAATTTTTATTCGGAAATGATAACTTTTTCTTCAGGAAGATGTGTGTTGAAATAGAGTCTGAAGGGTATCATATTCTTAATAGTGAGGTTGATGATGAAGGATTTTTTGTAAACTACTCGGGTGGGGAGATTAGGGGGCTTTTATCTGTAGTTATTATGGCAAACGAGGTAGAAAATAACGAAGTCACTTTCAGTTTTAAGATCGAAGAAAAGTTACAGGACTCGTGATGGGCGTCCAAGAACGAGGCTGAAAATCGCTCGAACTAAGGTGTTAGGCAAAGTATGAGCGACTATGGTGTCACATTTTAAGGGCCAGACCTTTTAAGAGGAAATTGGTTGCGGTGGCGTTTCATAGGGACACGTGTCATAGGGGGCTATGGTGTCAGGCAATGTATGAGGAAATCCTCTTCTATCCCTGTATCTTCAATGGTTTTACGGTGGGGTGGGGCGGTTTGAAGCGGGTGAATTTTCCAAAAACTATGCCAGGCATACAACGAGGTGAATGATCCTCGATCCTGCAGCTTCAATGGTTTTACGACGGGGAAGGGCGGGGCGGATTGGCGCAGATTTGGGAGTGGTTATGATCGGTCAGGCGTCAAAAGTGCTTCGTTCCCAAGACCAGCTTCCCTTCGGTCAGGGCAACTCTCAGAACGGTCGGGCTGTCACGCCTCCAGCATCCATGGCCATCACACAACATCCGTAATCCGTCGCCGTGCCTTTTCGGGTGGGTCCTTCCCCAAAGGGGACCCCTTCCACCCGGGCACCACTTCGCTGTCGCTCCCTCGTCGAGCGGATTACGGAGTGTTGTGTGAAGTCATGGTCGGTGCGCCCAACTTCGTGATTTGCCTCCTTCGTCGAAGTGTTCTGGAAGCTCATCCGCTTCCAGCCTTGCAGGAGTCGCGCCAGCCCGCCCGCAGC
>JBLHUR010000020.1:0-48883 GCA_047629805.1 Akkermansiaceae bacterium
ACTTATTTCGTGACGGGACTTTCATTCTTGAGATTAGTGCTGGAGCGGGAGATGGAATTGTGACGACGGCTTCCGTGGAGGGAAATATGATCGTGACTGACGATGATCTTTCGAGTGGTGTAGATCACACGAGTCAGGTGACTTTGCGTGAAATTCAGACTCTGGCGGCGGTCTTTGGTTCCAACAATCGCGTTAATTTGGCCTCTACAGGTTCGTTTGGAACGTCTGATCAAATTTGGCTGCCCGATGGGGAGGGGAGCTTTGACAAATATGCTTATCTTTCTGCTAATCCTTTCTCGCAAGAACCTGAGAGATGGGCAGATACTGAAGGGAATGCCATTGATCCGGCGAAGGTGCCGCTGATCTACACGGACGGAATTATCATCAACGCAGTCTCTGCAAACGAATTTCAATTGTTAGGTTTCACTAAAACGGGAAGGACAAGCTTTGCGCTCACGACCACGTTCAATTATCTGAGTAGTGTTTATCCAGTCGGATTAACCCTGGGGGGAAGTAAGTTTGAGAACACTTTTCTCACCGTTAATTTCGGCGTAGGTGATCAGTTATGGATTCCTAACGAGGTGGGAGGATTTGACGAGTATGCCCAAATTCCGAGAAATCCATTTGATCCAGGTCGTTTGGCTGGCTGGATAGATGAAAATGGAGAGAGAGTAGATGCTGACACAATTCCGATCGTTTCGAGTGGTATGATTATCGTTCGTGGGGACGGTGTTGCTAGAAGCGTCATTTGCGAAGCTCCGGTTTTCCCTAGTGATTAGAACAACCCCCTGGTATCCTCCTCCGCTCCGGTCCAAGGGCGGCTTCAGATCCCTCCCGCCAAAAGCAAACTCCTAGCAGTCAGTCAGTAAGTTCCGTGTCGCCAGTTCAGTGAAACCCCGGGGCCGGCCCCACCGTTCCACCATGAACATACTGAACCTTTGATCGGATCTGCCGACGATAGTCTTCGCCCAAACTGATTTTAACGGCCCAACGCAGGGCATGGCCGATCCAGGACCTATTCCCGATCCGAAAGCAGGCAATGCTTGGATTTCGCCAGGCAAAAGAGGAATCGGAATCCGCACAGATCAACGAAAGATCATCCGGGACACGGACTCCATGGGTTCCTAAAAACTGTTCAACCGCGCCCCATAAAATAAACTCCTGAACAATCAATGCGGTTGGTGGGGTCATCTTGAAGAGCGAGTCCAAACACTTGTAAAAGTCCTCTTTTGAATTCTTCCAGAAAGGAAAGTGATAGTCCGCAACCTCGATCCCCCCGTCCTCCAAGGCAGACAAAAAAGCCTGCTCCGGCACCCCGGGTTGCGGAATTTTCCTCTGGGGACGAGCCAAGAGAACAATTCTTTTATGACCACAAGCGATGAGTTTCCGAACCGCTTCCCGATAAGCTTCCGCCTTACTGGGACCTGCCCCCGCGATTGCCGAATTCTCCGAACGCCCAAAGAGTGCGAAAATTGGAGCCTTCTGATTCAAACCAAGACAACACCTCCCGCGACCCTGCTAGAACCAACCAGGCATCGGCATTCGTCTTCTCGACAAGCGAGGCGACGCGATTCACATCCATCCCCAACTCGCTCAATGACGCCGAAAGAAAGAACGGGTTATGCCCGGCCGCATTCAGACCAAAAAAAATCTCAATAATATAATCCAACTTTCGATCATCACCCTCGAAAAGGAGAATCCCGATCCTAAGAGATCGCTTGAACCCCTCCTCCGACATCTCGATCTTTTTTCTTCGACGAGGCCCCTGCCCCACAAGAATACCCTCCTTTTCCAGAAGGATGATCGCACTTTCAATTGTCTTATGATTCACACCGAGTTCCTTAGTCAACTGATTAATCCCTGGCATCAAGCCAGTCCATCGCCCCTGTCTCAGTTCACCTCGCAAATACTGCGCCACTTGCTCGGCGGCATTTAAAATTCCGAGCGGATTCATGCCCGAATTCTACCCCCGAAAGGGGGGCAGAAGTCAATAGGAGTTCCTCTCGCTTCTTGATTTTATTCAACCAAAAAGGACGTGTCCTAAAATTAGGGCGTTTTCATAAAATCAAAACGTTTTAAATCTTTGGTCCACTGCGGACCAAGCGACAAAAGCCACCATATCTAAGACATCATGAAAAAAACTGTAACAACAATGATTGCTGCCACCGCTTCGCTCGTGGCAGGTAGCGCTTCAAACGGAGCACTCATCAGCCAATACGGCATCCTTGACCTGGCAGCCAACGGGGGCATCAACCCCAACACCGGGGCCGCTTGGGCTACTGGTGACCAATATCGCCTCGCTTTTCATACTGAGAACAAGTTCAACGCCGCGAACACGAGCGCCGCCTTCTACAACACCCTCGTAACAACCGAGGCCGAGCTAAACCCCGCCCTCACGGGCTCGACATGGACAGCGATGATCACCACACCAACGATTGGTGTTCAGACAAATACGGGGACCGGAGATCTTACTGACGGCGCTACCATTGGCGGCGCTGGGTTCCCAGTTTACGCGATGGATGGGACGACCGCGATCGCCAGAAACAACGCCGACATCTGGAACAATTGGAGTAACCCGTTTGAGAGTGATTCCAATGTCCGAATTCCGGCAGGGACAGGTGCCGCGACGCAAAATGTCCACTACTCACCCTTCTTAACTCAATTCGGTCTTGGCGATAGTGGCAATGTTCATGGCGAACAAGTCTGGACAGGAGGACAGTCTAACGGAGCACCCGTTGCTGGCCAAGAAGTGGGCAACGTCGGGAATACCAACTGGGGAAGCTCAAATGCCAACAACACTGGCCGCGTTTGGAACCGCGGAAATCAAGCGAACGACACCAACGTGAATTCCTTTTACGCCCTCTCTGATCCGCTGACGGTGACGACAGCGGCGATTCCCGAGCCTTCCTCTGCTTTGCTTGGTGGGCTCGCCGGACTTCTCCTGCTGCGTCGTCGGAGGAGGTAATCTTGCGATCAGACGAGATCTATCCCTCAACAGGCGGCTTGGACGAACTCCGAGCCGCCTTTTTTCAAGTCTTCAAAGCTCTTTCACACCAACCTCTTTTAACTCTCGATGAAATCAAAATTCCTTCTCTCACTCAATCGGATGGCCTCCCTCGCAGGCCTTAGCCTTGCCGGAGTTTGCCCCGGAACCGCGCAACTGGCCGGTCAATATGGCATCCTGGACGTGACCGCCAATGGCGGCATTAATCCCAACACCGGCGTCGCGTGGGTCGTCGGTGATCAATATCGTCTCGCTTTCTACACTGCCGAGAAATTCGACGCCCAGTCCCCTGACCCCGCCGTCCACAATGCCCGCGTGACGGCCCAAGCACAGCTGAACCCAGCTCTGGCAGGCTCGACTTGGACTGCGATAATTACCACCACCACGACCGGTGCTCAAGCAAATACAGGAACTGAAGATCTCACCGACGGCGCTGGCATTGGCGGTGCCGGTTTCCCGGTTTACGCGATGGACGGAACAACCGCGCTCGCCAGAAACAACGCCGACATCTGGAACAATTGGAGTAACCCGTTTGATAACGACGCTGTCATTCGAATTCCCGCAGGAACGGGTGCCGCGACACAAAACGTGCACTTCTCGCCCTTCCTCGATCAATACGGTCTTGGAGACAGTGGGAATGTTCATGGCGAACAAGTCTGGACAGGATCAAACTCGAACGGCACCCCCCTCAACGGTGCCACTTCTGCCGACCAACGAGTGGGCTCCGTCGACGGCGTAGAGGGCTCCGTCGGGAATACCAACTGGGGGAGCTCAAATGCCAATAACACCGCCCGCGTTTGGAACCGCGGAAACCAAAATAACACCACCAACGTGAATTCCTTTTACGCCCTCTCTGATCCTCTCACTGTGATTGTCGGAGGAGCAACGGACCCCTTTGCGCTCTCCATTGCTCCCGCCCCTCTTCCGGACACCGGTTACACCCTCGGATGGCCCAGCAAGGAAGGAAAACGCTATCGACTTCGCAGCAGCGCCGACTTGGAAGCCGCCGTCACCACCTGGAATATTGTGGAGGAAGACATCGTCTCGACCGCGCCGGAAAATTCCTACACGATTGAATTAGTCGATTCCAAGCTCTTCTACGTGCTTGAGGAATACTCTGCCCCCTAGTCACCAACCAGGAAATCACGCCTTCTTTCAATTCTCTTCACAGATGCCGGCCCTCAAAACAGGGTCGGCATTTTTTATTCCGAGTTCCCTCCCGCAAACCTGCCTCAAATCAAACCTCCTCCGTCCTTGCTCATCAGAATTCCGAGTGTATCTCGTCAGGGTCTTAGCCCTCTTCCTCCCTTGCAAAATAACGCCCTCCAGCGCCTCCTTTCCAAACGCTTCCGTATCCTCCTCACCGGTGATCCAGATGGCGTGCCACCTTGGCTTCCCAATGTCGCCGCGAGCAATGACCCCGGACTCTACCTTCCTGATGAAGCTCCGTGGATCGCCCACGGCGACATGGCCACGCTCGTCGGCGGCATCCGCGCCCTGCTCATGCAGGCCCTCCATCCCGGCAGTCTCACCGGCGTCAAGGAACACTCCCGCTACAAAGGCGATCCCCTAGGACGTCTCTCCGGCACCATTCGCTGGCTCACCGTGACGACCTTTGCCTCCACCGCGGCGGTCTCCGGTGAAGCAGATCGCGTCAACACGATGCACCAGCGCGTGAAGGGAAAATACCGAAACGCTGAAGGAAAAACCATCGACTACCGCGCCGCCGATCCGGACCTCCTCCGCTGGGTCCACATCGCCTTCATGGAGTCCTTCCTCCGTTGCCACCAACTCTACTCGACCCGCCCCCTCCCCGGCGGGGCCGACGCCTACATTCGCCTGTGGTCAAAATCAGTCATCCCGCTCGGCCTCACCGAGGTCCCGATGTCCGAGGCCGAACTTCTCGCCGACCTCAAACGCTACCGCCCCGAACTCACCGTCACCGATGACACCCGCGAGGTCATTCGCTTCATTAAAAATCCCCCTCTCCCAAAAACCGCGCTCCCCGCCTACCGCTTCCTCTTCAAAGCGGCACTCGCTTCTCTCCCCCGCGAATACCAAGAAATGATCGGCCTGGGGCACCCCTCCCTCGGCATCATCCGCCCCATCACGGTCAACCTCCTGCGACTCATCCGCGTCGCCATCGGTCCGGAAAGCCCCATCGAGGAAGCCGCCATCGAGCGACTTCACCGCGCTGGCCTTATGAAGGATGGCCAAGTCCTCCGAGAGGCCTCCTGAGTTTTTTAAATCCCGGCGCTACCTTTTTCATTTCCATCGCATAAGCATTGCGATGAAAACAACGTTCTTCCTCCCCGCGTTCCTAGCCATCCCCCCTGGCATCCGCCGCCCCATTCCAACCCGCACACATCCCCGCCGAGGCTCAATGGTTTCTCCACGGTGATCTCACCGGGCTCCGCAAAACCGAGACCGGAAACTCCCTTCTCAAAGAAATCCGATCAAATGAAAACGAGCTATTCACCGACGTCGAAGAGCTCTTCGGCTTTGATCTCCTCACCGACCTGACCGACGTCACGCTTTTCGGTAACGGCGAAGAGGACGAAGCTGCCATCGTCCTCTCCGGAGAAATTGGAAGAGCTCACCTTGAAGAAGTTATCGTGCAAGCCGATGACTACGAAACCTCCTCTCATGGCACCATCACCATCCACCACGGGGACGATGAAGGCAAACCCCAACATGCCACTTTCCACGGAGATCAGACCGTCATTATCAGCGAGAAGAGAGACCTCGTCTCGCTCGCTCTCGATGTTCTCTCGCAAAAGAAGCCCGGCCTCGATCCCGACTTTTCACTCCCCTCGGCAGATCCCGTCATCCGCAACCCCCTTTCACCCCCCTCCGCTCCGGCCCAAGGGCGGCTTCAGAGCCCTCCCGCCAAAAGCAAATTCCTAGCAGTTGACTGGGGTCGTCACTCGTTCAGAGGCGGAGGAACCGAAGCGGACCGCCCTTTTCCTTGCGACATCTTTTTCTGAATCAGGAAGAAACA
Source organism: Akkermansiaceae bacterium (assembly GCA_047629805.1). Taxonomy (GTDB): domain Bacteria; phylum Verrucomicrobiota; class Verrucomicrobiia; order Verrucomicrobiales; family Akkermansiaceae; genus SW10. The sequence continues at coordinate 6,006 of JBLHUR010000020.1, forward strand.
AGCGACCGCGACTACCAAGAGAGAAATCCCCAAGAGCGGACGAAAGGAGATCCAGCTGATCGCGATCACGACGAAGCTGATTCCAAGCGACAGCAAAAAGGCGATCAGCGCGCTCACCCCACCGACCAAGCTCCCCAAGATTGGCAGCACATCCGCCAAAACCGAAAGAGGCTTAAGAATCAGCAGGAAGCCAAAGAACATGAGAAACACTCCCCCGCCCCGCAGAGCCCACCTTAGGAACTTTGCCTTCTTCTCCTCTTCCTGAATCATCTCCTCGGCGCTCAACAAACCCTGGCTTAACAAGAATCGGACTTTGCCGTTCGTGGCCGTGAAAGGCGTGAAGGTCTCACCAGATTGCACCGCCATGACACTGACATCATCAGGACGGGTGACCGAAAAAGTCACTTTTTCATCCCCAATCTCGGACCGATCCGGCGTTCCTGAGTAAAAAATACCGCCACTCAGCGCCCCTTTTTCGGCCAACTCAGCGGGGACTTCCTTGATCGGATAAGGCTCAGACCAAGACATTTTCTCAATCAGACCAGAAGGTAACGTGAACGCCTCCAAGGTCACCAACTCGGCCTGCGAAGATCCGTTCCGGTAGGCCGCCCCGCCGATATTCTCGTGCCCCGCCTCCTTAAATCCCGAAGAATCCACCGGCGTGTCCACCCACTCCTTATGGTAGGTATAGGTCCGCACGGTCTCCTCTCCTCCGCCCAGCTTCTTCCTCGTCTCCGATTCACTCTCCTCAACCCACTGATAAATCTCCGCCTGCCACGAAAGCCGAACCGCATTCTCGGCAATCCCAAAGGCCTCGTTTTTCACAATGTCATTAGTCCGGGCCGCTCCATTCAGATGCACGAGCGCGCCATCATTCCCGGCATTCACCGTTTCGCTGGCGACACTCACCACTTTCCCACCGAGCTCTTTGTTGGCCCTGATATCATCGACGGCATTGCTTTCGTTCCATACCATGACCACGAGTGAAATTAGGATCAGGATCATCCCGAAAAAAATCCCCTTGATCGAGGATCCAATTCGCCCAAACCAACCTGTGCTCGTCGTCTCGGTAAAAGCCATGGCTCAGGATTAGCCTAAGAGATCAGGTGAACAAAGCCTAAAGACAATAACCGACACTAGGGCGATTGGCTTGAACCTTCTGAGTGCATACGGGTGCTTGTTTCCCGCACTAATAGCAAAGCCCCTTGTAAGGGCGTTGAATTTCCTGTTCCAAGTTATCCGGTGGCTCAAAGCGTTCTGCCAGAAGGACCAGCCTCCTATCGTTGGGTCATTTTCAGAGCGTGCGGACTGTCACGCCTCCTGCATCCATGGCCATTTGACTCCGGCTTCGCCTCGCCCTGCGGACCCTCCTGCGGAGTGTCCATCTCCGCTCCGCTTCGGTTGACAACATCCGTAATCCGTCGCCGTGCCTGATCGCTTGGTTCCTCCCCGCGCAGCGGGGGCCCCTCCATGCTGGGCACCAGTCGCGGCCGCTCCTTCGTCGAGCGGATTACGGAGGGTTGTTTGTGATCATGGTCGGTGCACCCAACTTCGTGGTGTGCCTCCTTCGTCGGGGTGCACACGACACGAGGAAAATTGAGTGGAAGGTTTCTGACGGGAGCCATAGCCAAAATTCGCTCCGACGCGCCTCCTGAGATGGGTCTGGATTACTTTGATCGCACAGACTCATGAGGTCTTCCAGACCCAAGCGAAAGACACTTTTGCGGCTCGCTGCCGCAGTCAATTTCCGGGTGCTTTCCCGGAAGCGACAGCCCCATGCAAAGCTGAAAAGGAAGGCCAAAACCGTGAGGGCAAAGAGCATCTTAAGCTTTGTGGCACCAGTCATATGAGTGGCTTCCAGGTCAAATCCGTTTTTCTTGAGATGCCCGAAAAGACGCTCACCCCCCCAACCCTGGCGGTTGATCTTGAGTGCTTCTTTTCCGCTGAAGCGGTTGCTGACAACCATGAGAGATCCGTCTCGGCCACTTCTTTTCGGTGATTTTTTCGCATTTTTTTGCTGATTGTCAGCGAGTTAGACCCTTATTTTCTCTCGTGCAGAGTGGTGTTCGACATCGGATTTTCCTGTCTTATTTTCTAGTCTTGGCCGCCCCTCCACATGAACGTTCGCTGAAAAAAACTAATCCGATGATGCTTGAGGCGTCCTATGAAGGATTTCAGCTTCAGAAGAGCATGAACGATCGATTTTAAACCACGAATCTCCACCAATTTTCACGAATCATGAGTTTGGCAGCTTGGGTATCGAGGCTTGATGCCCTTTTCCGGCCCAGATTCGTGAGGATTCGTGGTCAAATCCCCCCTAACTTGATCGCCCTGTCCTGAATCCACCCATCATGAACTTGGTTTCCACAAGATTCTCAGATACACGAAGTCATCTGGCGCGGTTGTCAGACTTGAAACACAGACAAAGCAACAAACACCATGGGCATTTTCAGTCTTTTTATTCAGGTAGGAATCCTTTGGTTCCTGATCACCCTTTTCACTGGCTCAAGGAATTCTGCTCAAAGCTTGAGAGAAACTTGGATCGTCATCTTTGGAATGATCATTGTCCGTATTTTCGGCAGTTTGTTGCTGGGAGGATTTCTGGGCCCCCTTCTCATTTTTGTGAATGTCGCGGCGCTGTATTTCCTCGTCGACAAGGTCTGTGAGGAGAGCCGAAGGACAACCATCAAAATCTGCGCTTGGTATTTCGGGCTTACGCTTGCGATCGGTATGGCTTTTGCAGCGCTTGCTTCCTAAGGAAAGGAACCCGAGGGAACCTTTGCACAGGTAGACAGGTCGTTCTTCGGAGAAGAGGCCCCTTGCAACGGGTGCTGCGATGTCATGGGGCCGACGGCGCAAGGCACGCCGCGCTGTGGCACTATCGCGGGAGAACTCGTCGATTGGCGCACCGGCTCATGGAAGGGCGGGTCCTTCACTCCTCCCCTTCTTCGGCGTGGAGGACGTCGTCGAAGAGATCGATCTTCCCTTCGGCGTAGCGGCGGAGTTTTTGGTAGCGAAATTCCTTCCACATGACATCGCGCTTATCGAGTGAGAGGGCAGCGATGATGCTGGCTTTCGATTCTTCGAAGTCAGCCGGGAAGGCTTTTTTGTTTTCGTTGAACCAAGCTTGGGCTTCCTCTTCGGTGATGTCATCAGGGACCCGTTGTTCGAGGTAGTCGGCGCGCTGGATGCGGGCGGCGATGCGCATGCGATGTTCTTCTTCGCCCTTCCATCGCGCTTTGCCGATGAGCGAATCAAAGACACTGGAGTCAGGATAGCGGGTCAGATCGATTTCGACAGCTCGGTCGATTTCGGAGTCGGAAACGGCGACCTCTTCAGCGGTGGAAACCTTGATTTGAAGTTTGAGCAATTCCTCGTCGATGAGTTGCTGTACGATGAGATCGCGGAGAAGGCGGAGTTCGGCGGGACCGGCTTCGGCGGCGGTGCGCCCACGGCGCCAGAGGAATTCCCGCATCGCTTCCTCAACCTGGGCACGGTAGATGGGCCGATAGTAAACGCGGGCAACCACGCCGGAGGCTTTGGCCTCTGCGATGACGGTTTTTTCGTCACGCGGCGAGGAGTTGAGCGTTTTATAAATGGGCCCTGTGAAGACGAAGAGATCACAGATGAGATATCCGAGGAGGATGACATAGACGCCCATGCGGAGGGCCATGATCTTAGGAACGCTCATCGGACGATGACACGGGCGCCGGGGCGAACGTATTGCGGGAAACGGGCGGCATCCCAGTTGGAGAGGCGATAGCAGCCGGCGCTTAGTGCGCGGCCGATGGTGCGGGGGCTGGAGGTTCCGTGGATTCCAATTCCGGATTTGGAAAGGCCGCACCACATGACGCCAACCGGGTTATTAGGTCCGTGGGCGACTTGGATCGCGGTCTTGCTCCGCTTCCCGGTTTTGAGGAGCTCCTTGTCATAACGCCAAGTGGGGAACTCAACGCAGTTGACAACCTTCCAAGTGCCGCGGTGGATGAATTTTTCCTGACCGGGAGTGGTGGGGAACATCGCGATCATTTTGCCGAGCGGCTCCTGCTCTTCATCGGAAACGATCATGGCGGTTCCGGGAACGGCGATGGTGGCTTGGCTAGGATCGTAGACGAAGAGCTGCTTGTTTTTGGTGTCGATAACGATGTTATGTAGGCTGAGCTTCGAGTCGGTCTTGTGCATGAGCCCAACTGTGAGCATCTCGATGCGGAAGGGTTCAATATTTGGGACCTTGAGAGTAGAGCGGGGCTTGAGGTTGTATGATTTACGCTTGCCGTTGAGCTCGATGAGGTAGGACTCGGAGGTGTGGTAGCGCTCGGCCATGAACTCAAGGTAGCTGCGGTAGGCCATAAGCTTAACGCCGCCAACTTGGTCGTATTTCTGAGGAAGTTTGGGGTTAATAAACTTCGTGGCGAGGGAAGGCACGGTGGCAGTGGCGTAGAGTGATTTCACCTCAGTCTCGGCTTCTGCGAGAAGGGCATCCCAAGCGCCGGGAGAACGGCCCTTAAAGCGATTGTAGGAATAGACGGCACGGAGGGTGAAGTTTCCGGGTTTTCCATCGAGGAAGCCGGGACCAAAACACTTTTGGTCGAGGAAGATCTGGATGCGGAGACCGTCATCCCCTTCTTTAGGGGCATCAGTTTGGGCTTGTGCAAGAAACGGTAGAAGGCAGAGAAGTAGGGGAATGAGTCTCATGGGGGGATGGATTGTCTTTCGGGTTGAAATCTAACATACGTGAACGAATTAGCCAGCTTTCCGGAAATGGCGTTTTACGAAGGTAATCTAGCTCGTTAAGACGGCATTTCTTGGAAATCCTTGTGAAAAGCGGTCCTTGTTAGGTGGTAAACGCTATAAACCTTGATTTCTCTGGCCTGTCACGTACTTCGCTCCCATGCGTTTTGACGAACTTGGTCTCAAAGAGACCGTGCTCGAGGCTGTGACTGAGTCCGGCTACGAGAATCCCACCCCTATTCAAGCCCAAGCCATCCCTCTGATTTTGGAGGGAAGGGATGTCATCGGCGCGTCGCAAACCGGAACCGGTAAAACGGCTGCCTTTGCTCTCCCCTCTCTCTCGAAGATTGAGCCTCTCGGTAAGCCGCAGATTTTAGTCTTGGAACCAACACGTGAACTGGCCGACCAGGTGGCTGAGCAATTCATGCACTATGGTAAAAAAACCGGCTGTAAGGTCGCCTTACTTTACGGAGGGGTGGGCCATGGAAAGCAGGATGAGGAACTCGCAGCTGGTGCCGATATCGTGGTTGCGACTCCCGGACGATTGGTGGACCACTTTTATCGTGGGACAATGAAGTTCAAGGAGATCAAGATCCTGATCCTGGACGAGGTCGACCGTATGCTCGATATGGGTTTCCTCCCCCAGGTGCGCAAGATCATCAGTATCTGCCCTTGGAATAATGAAGAGCAATCTCGTCAGACTCTCTTTTTCTCGGCAACCATGCCTCCTGTCATCGCCGGCTTCGCCGAGTGGTGCCTGACCAATCCAGCGACAGTGGAGATTGCCCGCCGGGAAGTCCCTGATACCGTTTCCCACTCTTTCTTCCCGGTTGCGATGACCCAACGGGATGAGCTCCTCTTGGGCCTCCTCGAGAAAACCCCCTACGAATCGGCGATGATTTTCACTCGCACCCGGAAGGAAGCGGACATCATCGCAAACCTCCTTGGCCAACAGGAAGCAATCGGGAACACCGTGACGGTGATGCATTCCGATATTCGCCAAAATGACCGGATGAAGGCTCTCAAGGGCTTCAAGGATGGCACCTTTAAAATCCTCGTTGCAACGGATGTGGCGGCACGCGGAATCGATATCTCAGACGTGACCCACGTGATCAACTACCGCGTTCCCGAGAATGCCGAAGACTACGTTCACCGGATCGGCCGGACCGGTCGTGCTGAAAAGGAAGGTGATGCTTTCACCATCCTGACCGCTGATGAGCTGGAGTATGCTGACTCGGTGGAAGCGTTCATTGACAAAAAGATCGGGCGGAAGCAGTTGGAAGGTTTCGCCTATCAATACACCGCGCTGCTCGACACCGAGAAACGCAAACCGATCAAGAAACCACGTCGTGGTGGTGGCAAGCGCCGCCGGAAGTAGTCTTGCGGCTTTGCAATGAAGGGGAAATAAGGTAGTTTTGTAGCATGTCCACTGTTCTTGAACTCTCCGAGTCGGCGGAGCTTCAGTGCGATCAAAACGCATTCAATCTCGCTCTCTGGGAAAAAGTGCTCGCTGAACCCTACTACCAACAAGCGGTCGGCCGGGTCGAAACAAATGCCCTTGGCGAAGTTCTCATGTCCCCTCCTCCCGCTCCCGAGCACGGCCTGAAACAAGCAGAAATCAGTTACCTTCTTAGAAAGCTTCTCAATGGAGGTCGAGCGATCACCGAATGCCCTCTCTCAACCATCGACGGGGTGAGAGGGATCGATGTCGCTTGGATGTCGTTCGAACGTCTGGGCCTTCGCAAGCAAAAAGCAGCCTTCCTTATCGCTCCTGAAATTTGCGTCGAAGTGATTTCACCCTCGAACACCCGCCAAGAAATGGAGCACAAAAAAGACCTCTACTTTACCGCTGGTGCCGAAGAGGTTTGGTTCTGTTCGGCAGAGGGCGAGATGACCTTCTACCTCAAAAGTAATCCCAGCGAGGTCACTTCCACGGAACTCGTTCCCAGCATGCCTCTTCAGATCGAGACTTACTAATCGTGCGCACTTTAGGAATCGACCCCGCCGTGCGAAACACGGGCTACGCCATTTTAGAGGGCGATCATACTTCGGCCAAAGCGCTCGACTACGGAGTCATTTCCATCCCGGCCCGCATTAAGCAATCGGGCGCGCTCGAAGCGATTTGCACGGGAGTGAAAAACCTGATTGAGAAGTGGCAACCGGACGAGGTCGCGATCGAGGGAATCATTTATGTCCAGTCTCACAAGACGGCCATTTCGATGGGAGCGGCACGCGCTGCGCCCATGATTGCAGCCGCTTCGTTTGGCCTGAAAGTCTACGAATATTCGCCGAAAAAGGTGAAGAAGGCCATCGTGGGAAAGGGCACTGCCGATAAGAACCAAGTCGCTTTCATGATCCGGGCCTTATTGGGACTGGCTGAGACTCCCCCCTCCGACGCGGCCGATGCGATGGCGATTGCCTTAGCTCATTTGCAAGCCTCCGATCCACGGCGGGCCGCTTTGTTTGATCGCCGAGAAGTCTAGCAAAGTTTCTCAATGAGCCGACGTATTAGAAGGCCTCATCATGAAGCATTCCATACCCTTCCTTGCGCTTTTAGCGTCTGGGACCGTGGACGGGGCACCTACTGACCTAAAACCCCCGAAGCTTCCGACTATCGCGAAGTAAGAATGGCTTTCGCGGCGGCTTGACCAGACTTCATGGCGCCTTCAATGGAAGCGCTCACGGCGTAATCTCCGCAGAGTAAGACACCCTCAATTTCAAGAACTCCGACCGGCTTTGTTTCTCGTTGTGAGGGCAGGGCTTGGCGGATGACGTCGGTCCGAAGGTGATTCCAGGTGCGGACATCCTCGCCAAACCACCCTGACAGTTCCGCCTTCACCAGCTCTGGCAAGTCATCCTTTGACTGAGAGCCGAGGACCGAGATTGACACGAGAGACTTTCCAACTGGAGCGTAGGAGGGCGAGACATCACTCATGACGGCCACGTTATTAACGAGCCCTTTCACTGTTCCATTAAGGGCAATGATGGCGTCATTGAGAGGAGATTGACCTGCCTCAAAGTAGACGTTGGTGACCGCCCGCCAATCGGGAGCTTGCGGAGCGAAGCCGGCAACAAGATCCGCCGTAGCCGATGCCTCCGTTGCCACCACGACGGTCGCGGATTCAAGAACCTCTCCAGAAGCCAGTATGACACGATCAAGCTCAACCGATGCAACTTTGGTATGGAGCCTCACCGTATTTTCAGGAAGGCGAGAAGCGAGCTGCTTGGGGATTTCACCCATTCCTTTTGCGGGGACTGTGGCGCTTCCCTCGCTAAACATTCGGAAAGTGAATTCGAACATTCGGCTGGAGGTTTGGAGTTCTCGCTCCAAGAAAATCCCGCCGTAGAAACTGCGGAAAAAGACATCGATCATGCGCTTTGAAAAACCGAATTCACGAAGGTAACTTTCGGTTGTTTGATCAGGGCGCGCTCCAATTTCATCTAGTGAGCAGTCCAACAATTTTTGCCGCAAGACAGCTACTCTGACTTTATCAACCATGGATCCAATCGGAGCCAAAGCGGAGCGGATGAGCGCCTTTGGACGACGGAAGACATCCATCACCGGATGGAGTTTGTTCCCATCAAACACCATCGCTCCCGGTTCAAACGATTGCAGCTGCAAAGCCTCGAGATCTAGAATTTCGCCAGCCAAGGGATAGGCATCGAGAAATACTTGAAAACCGCGGTCGAGCAGGAAGCCTCCGAGTTCATCCGTTCGAACGCGGCCCCCGACCCCATCGGAAGCTTCCAGGACGATGACCGGGACTCCGGCTTCATGCAAAGTGACCGCGCAGGTCAGACCGGAGAGACCAGCTCCGACAATCACGATTGGTTTCATAGTCACTTTCTCGCCCACGATCCCCTCTTCCACAAGCGCGGACAAAAAAGAACCCGGCTGGGAAAATCCACAGCCAGGTTCTGAAGTTTTTTGGGAAGGCGCGTGACCTACTCGATCGAAGCCCGATCACTGGCTTCCTGAACACCTAGGGCGTGGTTGGCGAGTGCCATGAGCTGATTGTTGATATCGGTGTAGAGCATCTCGATGCGGATATCTCCTTCCGACATCCGCTTAACGGCTTCCTTGTTAAAGGTCTTACGCATATCGCAGGACTGCGCTTCGAGCGATTTCATGGAAGTGATAACCTCGGGAGGAGTGCGGCGGAGTAGGTAGTTATCGAGTGCGCTGAGCGCCCGTCCAACCACGGCCGTGATCTGTCCAATCTGCTCGACCTGATGTTCGCTAAACTGGTAGGCCTTGTTGTATTTTTTCTCGGTCAGCTTAACGAGGCGGTAGATACAATCGGTCGCTTCCTCCAGCTCTGCCACGATGTGGATCATCGCAGCAATATTGGTGGCATTGCTGTCATTCATATCGCGAGCCACGCATTTCACAAGATACTCCGTGATGTCCTGCATCATGAGGTCAGCTTCTTCCTCCATCTTTTTCAGACGGGAAACCTCAGATGAGAGATCGGCCGAGGGATGATCAAAAACGTTCTTGAAGCCCTTGAACATGTCATTGGTGTGATGAGACATTTTGCGGACAGCGTCCTCGGCCTCGGCGATGTTGAGTTCGCCGAGATCGACCAAGTTTTGCGAGATATAGCGTAAGCGTTTTTGATCGTGATCATTCACCCCCTTCTCGGGCACCCATTTCTCAACAATTCGGGCAATCTGCGGGACGAACCAGATAAGAACACCGACGTTGATCAGGTTGAACGAGGTGTGGAAGATGGCGGTGGCGAAGGCGACCTCGCTGGTTCCAAAGTCTTTCTTGGCAGACTTCATCCCTTCAGGCAGAAGCTGGGCAACTTCCCACACGACCCATGTAAATCCGCTGAAAAAGATGAGCATCCAGACAGTGCCTATGACGTTGAAGAGGAAGTGCGCGCGGGCCGCTCGTTTGGCCTCGGTGTTAGCTCCCAGAGCTGCGAGCCAGGCGGTTACAGTGGTGCCGATGTTTTCGCCGAGAACCACGGCGGCTGAAATTCTGAAGACTTCAACTGCGTCGGTCCCGAACCAGCCCTGAGTCGCACAGGTGATGGTGATGGCCATGGCGGCGGAGGAGGACTGCACCACGAGGGTGAGAATGATGCCCGCAACCATGAAGAGGACGTAGGTAAGGTATCCCTTGTCGCTGAGAAGGCCGATCCAGTATTGCATCATTTCAATCACACCTTGGTCACTTTTAACACCGGATTTGAGATCGGGCACGGCCCCTTTGAGAAGGTCAAGACCAAGGAAGAGGAGACCGAAGCCGAGGACGAACTCACCAAAAGATTTCCACTTACCTTTGCCCACAAAGAACATGGGAAAGCCTACCCCAATGATGTAGATCGCGAAGGTGGCGATGCTAAACTTACCGACCGAGGCAATGATCCACGCGGTAAGAGTGGTTCCCAGGTTGGCTCCCATGATGACTCCGATCGATTCGACGAGCGTGAGAAGTCCGACGTTCACGAAGGAAACGACGAGGACGGTCGTTGCCGAGGATGACTGGACCAAACCAGTCGTAAAGAGTCCGGTCAGAACGCCCTTACAGCGGTTCCCCGTGATTGATGCCAGGGCGGCACGCATCCGAGCACCGGCGAATTTTTGAACACCTTCGGACATGACTTTCATGCCGAAAAGAAACACGCCGAGGGCACCTAAAATTTGTAGGATGATAAGCATAATGTGGTGCCCCCTTCCATGCCGATCAAATCACGAGAATACCAGCGTAAATAACGACTCACTTAAGATTTTCTTTGAAACCTTCCCGCAAAATGCCCAAGGATTTTCACATGGAAAAATGTCTTGTGTCATGGCCCCCTAAAAAAGGCCACCCCATCTCCAATCCACCCGCAGCGTCAAAATCGCTCGGAGAGACGATCTGACGACGAAACAGGCGGATCGATTGTGCAATTTGCGATGGAAAAACCCCCTCCACTTAACCGGGTTCATCCTTCACCTTCACCTTCACCTCTAAAGGCGGCGGGGGTGGGGGGGGGGAAACGGTCTCTTCCTGCGCTCGTTCTGGGAAAACGGCATCTTTCCAAACTTGCTTCCCAGTGTTGTCTTCAACGGTATTTTCACTGTCACTCAAAACCTCCACACCCTTTTCGAAAACGATTCCGGCTTCGCCATTTTTGGACACGCGATTCTTGAGCAGATTGATTGCCCTGGTCTCACGCTCGAAAAACATCCCGCCAAGTAGGTTCCCGGTGGCTTCGCAATCAGTCATCGTCACACCCACGGCCTCGGAGAAAAAGAAACCGACTTCGCGATTCTCCTCGCTCCGTGTCTTTTCAATCGTGATGACCTCGGCAGGAGCAATCGCCAGAAGACCGGACCGTCCATTCCCGCTGAAAACACATTCCGTCACCTGACCGCTGGCTCCTTCCCAGAAATCAACGCCATGATGGAGATTTTTCTCGGAGCTCACCTTGGTTAAAAATACTTGCGAACCTTCTCCTGTCACAGAAATCCCATCCCAACCACAATCGGTCACCTTGCTGAGATTGATCCAGGCCTGTCCGCCCTTTAGAACTGCGATGCCGTGGCCACTTGCACGAGTGACAAGGAGGTCATCGATTTCCAGCGTTCCTCCATCGACAGCAAGAATAGGAAAACGTTCATCATCATTCACGAGCCCGATGTGTCGGAGAGTCAGCGATGCGACTCGGATTTTCTCCGATCCATCTTCGACCGTAATGACCGCTCCAATATTGGCAGGACACTCCACGATGGTATCTCCACGACTTTCGCCGACCAGCTCCACGCCGCTTGGGATGATCAAAGACTCCTGATAGGTTCCTTTGGAAACAAAGACGCGATCATTGACCTTAGCTGCTTTCAAGGCCGCTGTAATGGTAGGATGATCTCCCGGGACTTTGACGACTTTTCCATAAGAAGACATCCGCTGATAAAGCTCACGATTCGACTGAGACGGATCCAAGCGCATCGCCTCTTCCACCAGCGAAAGAGCCTCGGCTGAATAGGTCCCTTTATCCAGCTCCCTCGCTTGGGTAATGAGAACCGAGGCCTTTTCACGGCGCTCTTTCATGGCCTCTTCAGCAACGCCAAGGCGTTTCCGGATTGCAGGAATTTTGGAGTGAGTCGGATTGGCTTTAATGAGCGAATCCAGTTGGTTTTTAGCAGCCCGCCAGTCCTCCTCTTCCATGGCATCCTCGATAGATTTCACCATGAGCACACCACGAACCAGCATTTTACTCTCCTGAATGATCGTCCGTAACTCCGATAACTTGGGATGCCCGGGTTGGAGCGCTTCCACTTTCGCGCAAAAACTCTCGGCCTCACTCAGCTGACCCGCTTCGAGAGCAGACTCAGCATTGCTGACGAGGAATGCAATCTGCTGACCTCGTTCTTCAACTCTCCCCCGCCTCACTTTTGCAAGCGCTTCTTTTACCCTCCCCGCATCCGCACCTTCCGCCTCCAGGAGAGCTACAATATTATCAGCCTCGTCCCAACGTCGTTTTTCCAATGCTTCCTCAAAACGGTCTTCGGTCTCACTAAGATTAACGACATTTTGACGGGTCCCGAGTCCGTTCTTCAACCATTCCTGATAGCCCAAAAATCCGCCGCCTGCGAGGAGCGCCAGGATCAGAGTCCAAACCAGGAAACCTTTCCCACTCGAAGATTTCTCCGGAAGCTCCGCCGCGATGCGAAGAACATCCCGCAGTTCGGCGAGATCCTTTTCAAAACTTATTTTCGCAGCTGGATCTTTAGCTTCGGCCGCCATACCAGCAAGGCGCATCTCGACCTCTTTCCAATGCGGGAGGTAGTCGGCGAGACGATCATTCTTTCCAAGGCCGAGCCTCTTACGGGCGGCCTCAACGGTTAACTGTTCTGAGGCAGGGTGATCCACGGGCGGTAAACTGCCTCATTTCATCTCCTTGGCCAATCTCAAAACAGATGGTTTAGATGTCCTTACCAAAGTCCATACTTGCCATAGGCCATCGCAAACGCAGCCATGCTGGCATTGGCCACGGCATGCATCACCACACAAGCCAAAAGACTCCGCGTCCACACCGCCACTCCGTAAGTAATCGAACCATAGACGAGCGCTCCGGCCCAATCGAGTGGAGCATGCGCGAGCATGAAAGCAAGTGTCACCACGATGAAGGAAATCCAAGCAGGTTTGCCAAAGGGAACCTTCCAGTAGTTCCCATCCATATTAAGGAGGAACCTCATCAAAAAGCCCCTCCAAAAAATCTCCTCCACCAACGCCACGATAATCACCGCCCGGGTCAGTCTGAAAATTAACGAAGCCCAGTAAGCGGCCGGATTTTCAAAAACCCCCGGATTAAATCCCTCCTCCCGAGGCGCGAGCCCGGTCAGTTTTTCAAAGAAACCATCAGGCTTCCCCGTCATCCCGAGGTGATCGTAAAGGACCGTCGGCAGGAGCCAGAAAGCGATTCCAACAAATCCCGCCGCCACGCCAATCCACACCTTGTTACTCCAACGAAAATCGTAGTGTTTCCAAAAAAAGGCGAACACGACAATACAGGCAATCGTCTGAATGGGGTAAAAAAGCTGCTCCGGCCAATGCCGATACCACGGTGCATTATCGTGCTCCCAAAGCATGGCCTCGCCCCCGAACTGGTAGATAAGATTAAAGATCATGAAGACCGCAAATGGCACCACGTGGGCCAAGGTGCGATCTTCCCGCCAAATCTTCAGCTGCTCGGTCATGGTCGTTTTTAAAGAGTATCGATGTATCGCTTCATCGCGCTCATCGCTTTTTTGAGATCCTCCATCCCAGTGGCATAGCAACAACGCAGGAAGCCTTCCCCACTGGACCCAAAGGCATCGCCTGGAACAGCCGCCACTTGCTCCGCTTCCAAAAGCCCCATCGCAAATTCCTTACTACTCAAACCGAACTTCCGAATATCCGGAAAGACATAAAAGGCACCGCCGGGCAAGTGGCAGTCGATCCCCATTCCGTTGAGCTCTTCGACCAAAAAATCCCGCCGCTGGCGATACTCCGTCTTCATCGGCTCGTAGAGAGATTTCCCTCCTTTGAGAGCTTCCAGCGCCGCCGCTTGACTCGTGATGGGCGCACAAAGAATCCCGTATTGGTGAATCTTCATCATGGCCTCGATCAAGGGAGCAGGCGCGCAGGCATAGCCGAGGCGGAAACCCGTCATGGCAAAGGCCTTCGAAAATCCGTGAAGCAGAATTGTCCGCTCCTTCATTCCCGGAAGCGTCGCGATGCTCACGTGTTCTACATCGTCATAGCGCAGCTCGCTGTAAATTTCATCGCTGAGCACAATGAGGTCATGCTCAATACACAACTTGGCAATGCCCTCCAGGTCCTCTCTCGAAGCCACCGCACCCGTCGGGTTGGTCGGGAAATTCAACATCACCACCTTGGTCTTGTCAGTGATCGCGGCAGCCAAGGCCGCAGGTTTCAGAGAAAACCCATCTTCCTTCGTCGTTGCCACCGGAACCGCCACCCCGTGCGCCATCACGATGCTGGGCGAATACGAGACGTAACACGGCTCGTGATAAATCACTTCATCGCCGGGATTCAAGAGCGCCCGCAAGGCAAGATCGAGAGCCTCCGAAACTCCCACCGTCACCAAAACCTCATTCTTACCCTCGTATGAAAGGTGAAAAAAGTCCTCGACATACTCCGAGATCTTCTCACGCAGAGTCAAAAGTCCCAGATTGGAAGTATAACTGGTCTGACCTTTCTCCAAGGAGTAAATGGCGGCCTCACGAATTGACCAGGGAGTCGCAAAATCAGGCTCGCCCACTCCGAGGGAAATCACGTCATCACGACCGATCACCAACTCAAAAAAGTCACGAATTCCCGAACGAGGAATGGCCTGGAGATGCTCGGCCAGCTTGGATTGTATTTCCATTTCAGCAGAGGCAAGTTAGGGAGAAACCGGGAGTCGGGAAAGCTCATGCTTCTCACCAAAGAGGCAGCCGTTTTCCTTATAAGACTTTAGGCGGAAATGCGTCGCAGTAGAGATTACCCCCTCAATTGTGCTGAGTTTATCCGAAACAAAAGCTGCCACCGAAAAGAGATCACAGCCTTCCACCATCACCAACAAATCATAACCCCCACTGATAAGATAACAGCTCGTTACCTGATCAAACCGGGCGATCCGCCGGGCCTGCCGGTCAAAGCCCCCTCCCCGCTCGGGGGTGACACGGACTTCGATAAAGGCCGTGACCTCATCTCCGCCATTGAGGGCCGGATCAACCATTGCTTGGTAGCCGCGGATTGTTCCATCTGCTTCCCACGCCGCAATCTGGGCCGCCACCGCTTCTTCAGTCGAAGAAACTTGGGTTGCCAAATCAGCATCGGACTGCCGCGCATTACGCCGGAGGAGGTCAAGGAGTTGATTCATTGAATTGCTAAAAATTTAATCGCCGAAGCACACTCCGATAGCGCGGGCTGCTTTAACGACCTCGGTATCAGACTCCACGAGACGGAGTTCGACAACCGCTTCCTTGATCGGAACCGAGCCGACGTGGTAGCTGTGGTAACTCACCATCTTGCCAAAGTCCCCTTCGGCCGCCAGCTGTGTTGCCATCACTCCAAAACGGACGCCTAAAATCCGATCCAACGGCGTAGGTGCGCCACCTCTCTGAAGGTGTCCTAAAGTCGTGGCACGGGTTTCCTTACCGGTCAGTTCGGCCACTTTCTTGGCGACCTGCTCACCGATCCCACCGAAGCGGACTTCACCACCACTGTTTTCAGCAATGGTGCTAATATTTCCGTCCGGATTCTTTGCCCCTTCCGCGACTACGATAAGCGAACTGGTGTAACCTTGGGCTTCACGTAATTTCAAATGCTCGGCAATTTTTTCATAGCTGAATGGGATTTCAGGAAGAAGAATGACATTGGCCGCGCCCGCCATTCCACCCCAGAGAGCAATCCAGCCGGCGTGGCGTCCCATCACTTCCAGAACCATCACGCGCTTGTGACTTTTCGCAGTCGTGTAGAGACGGTCAAGTCCATCCACCACCGTGCTCACCGCGCTATCAAACCCGAAAGTCATGGAAGTCGCCTTGAGATCATTGTCGATCGTCTTGGGCACCCCGATGATGGGCCAACCCTGCTCATAAAGTTGCTGAGCGGTCGTCAGGGAGCCGTCGCCTCCGACAACCACAAGCGCGCCGATTTCAAGTTGATCGAGCGTCTTTTTGGCACGGTCGACAATCTCTTGAGGAACCTGAGCCACATCGCCCTCGCCGACCTTAGCGGCAAAGTTTCCCTTGTTCGTCGTTCCCAGAATCGTGCCGCCTTCCTTCAAAATCCCCTCAGTGTCCTTTGGAGTCAAAAAAGTGAAGTCACCTGGAGGGAGAAGACCTTCGAAGCCATCCCGAAAACCAACCGTTTCCCATCCCTTTGCCGCAGCTGCGCCGACGACGCCATGAATGACCGCATTAAGTCCGGGGCAATCGCCTCCGCAGTTTAAAATTCCAATTCTCATCGTGTTATTTAAGTGTGTGATTGTAGAAAATGTTATTGAGGAGCAGGAACCGTCAGTAGCTCGCGTGCCTGTCCGACAGGTGATCCCTGCTGACGCCAGCCTTCATAAGCCCCCCACCCTTGGTTAATCAAGGTCTGAGTGGTTCCCCATCGATCAGGGCTTCCGAGAGTAATGATGATCAAGCGCCGCCCCGTCAGCCTCGTGGCCCCGTTCGCAAGCTTCTGAACGATGGATTTTTTCTCCGAACTCGTTGCCGCACAAGGTCCGGCCAGCACCGTGTTACCGCTTTTAATGCCGTTCACATCGCCCCTTCCAATGAGCGCGTGGGTATTACTCACCTTAAAGGCCCGCTTCTGAGTCCCCCTATAACAAGCGATCGTCCGCTGGGACTGCTTCACATAGAACTGAAACCCCGTGTCACGCATCGCGTAGACTCCCAAGCGACCCAGATCGCGAGCGGTCGAGGTCCCACGCTGGCTCGCGGTGTCCATCCCATGTGGATTTGCGAAATTCGTCCGCATCATGCCAATTCCACGAGCCAAATTATTCATCTCCTTCACAAAAGCATCCTGCGCCGAACGACCACCAGAGCGTGATTGAATTGAACGTCCTGCGTGTTCCGCCAGGGTATAAGCCGCGATATTGTCCGATCCCAACAACATGGAATACATCGCTTCCCGTAGGGAAATACGATCTCCGGGAATCATCCCCATGGGATTGGACCCGCCGAGAGCCGCTGCAGCCTCGGGGACCACCGCAATCTCAGCCATGCTTGTCTTGCTCAGCTTTGCCCAGTCCAGCAACACCATCGCCGTGGCAATCTTGGTCAAGCTTGCCACGGGTCGCTTTTGATCTGCATCCAGTTCCAGGAGAATTTTTCCACTGTAAGCTTCCGCCGCTATATAACTCTCGCCCGCCTGCACACACGGAGCAAAAAATCCGAGACAAGCGGTCACGAATAAGGTGCCTTTTTTAAGGAATCGACGGGGAAAAAGTTGAGAGATCATGGGGACGGCGGGGACATTAATGGTTTACCTCCCCAAGACAACACCGAATCCAAACCCTTCCGGCTCAGCTTCCAAAAGTTTTTCAGCCCTTCCGGTCATTTTCCCATTGCCAAGACGGAGGATCTTCGGTGGAATGAAAGGCGTAATGAGAAAGCTCCTATTGATCACACTCGCACTCGCCTTTGCCGTGCCTGCCCAGGCAGACATCCAAGCCCCTCCAGGGTCTAAATACAATTCCTCTCGTAAACTCGGACGTGCTGTCAGCAACATCCTCTACGGAGTGGTCGAGATCCCCGAGCAAATCGTTCGCAAGACCGACTCCGGAGGCCACAAGGTCGGTTGGTCCTACGGAGTTGTCGATGGCACCCGCCGCGCCTTCAAGCGTATCGGCTACGGTTTCTACGAACTCGTGACCTTCCATTGCCCTACTTTCCACGGAACTTTCAAGCCACCCTACACTCGTTGTGGTGCTGATGACCGGATCGAGATGAATCCTCGCGATGGTCTCTCCGAGTTCCCACCCGAGCTTGGTGCTGAGTCCTACTTCCACCACTCGCGCACACAGCGCTGGTAGAGTAGCCTTCCTAAATTGGTTTTTTTTTAAAGCCGTCTTCCTCGGAAGGCGGTTTTTTCGTGGCCTCGACCAAAACACTTTCCTCCTCCCAAATCACAACCTCCGGAGAATCGCCGCCCCAATCCAAGCAAAAGCCCGCCGCCACCAAGGCCGACTCTCGGCCCAATCCCACTCCACCGCTTCACTGACTTCGAGATCTAGGTGATACTGCGCCACAAGTTGGCCCACGATCACGGGATCATCGACCACCACAGCGAGTTCCCAATTTAGCGAGATCGACAGGTAGTCAAAGTTCGCACTCCCCACCACTGCCAATTGGTCGTCAAAAACCATCGACTTGGCATGCAAAACCCGCCCCCGGTATTCGTGAAATTTAATCCCGTCATCCATCAGCGAAGGATAAAGCCCCTCGCGTAACCAGTCCGCCACCGCCACATCCGAATTTTTCGGGACCAAGACCCGAACCTTCACCCCCTCCAGCGAACGACGGCGCATCACATCCAAAACCCGCTTCGGAGGCACGAAATACGGCACCGTCATCACGACCTCACTTTTTGCCAAAGCAAAAGCCCTCGAATACAACCTCCGAATTGCTCGCCTAGTCCCAAATCCACTTCCCCCCACGATCACACAATCGCTCTTCCCTTCCCCAACTTGGCCCGATCGAAAAAAACAGTCCTCTTCCAGCTTCTTCCCGCCGACTTTCACCCAGGCCTCCTCAAAAAAATGCTGACACGCCGCCGCGGCCGGCCCCTCCATCTTCATGTGGGTATCTCGCCAGGCATTTCCAGAAAACTCGCCCGACCACACCTCGCCGAGGTTCATTCCTCCGGTAAAGGCCACCCGCCCATCGATGATGAGATTCTTACGATGATTCCTCCCCAAAATTCCACTCCGCTTCCGCCACGGCGCCACCGGCCTAAAAATCTCCACCCGCACCCCCGCCGCACGCATTTCCTCAAACATCTCATCCTCGGCCTCCGCCGAGCCAATCGCATCATAAACCACCCGCACCGGCACGCCGCTCCTCGCTTTCCGACCCAGCTCTTCCGCGATCGCCCTCCCTACCCTGTCTGAGAGAAACATATACATCTCCAAATTCACAAAACGCTCTGCTCCAGCGATCTCGCTTCGCATTGCCGCAAAGGCCTCTTTTCCCTCAAAATAAAGGTCCACCTTATTCCCCTTCGTCAAAACCGCCGACCCATCACGTGCCAACTCCTCAGTCCAGCAGAGCTCTTTTGCATTGGCGGTATCGCTCATGATTTGATTTCCTGAAAATTTGTCGCTAAGAAACCACCTTCTCCCTCCGTTTTCTCACTAACAAGATGCGCCCATTCCTCCTGATAGCCACCCTCCTTTTCTCCCTCGCCTCCCTTTCCGCCCGAGATTGGAAAAGTGCCTCGGGCGATAAAACCTTCGAAGCCTCCTACGTTT
Organism: Akkermansiaceae bacterium; assembly: GCA_047629805.1. Classification (GTDB taxonomy): domain Bacteria; phylum Verrucomicrobiota; class Verrucomicrobiia; order Verrucomicrobiales; family Akkermansiaceae; genus SW10. The sequence continues at coordinate 25,208 of JBLHUR010000020.1, forward strand.
CCAACGATGGAAAATCCGTCACCCTTCGCAAAGGTGCCCGTATTCTCACCTTCTCCTTTGATAAGCTTCACGCCGATGACCAGGCCTGGCTTCGAGCCAATCACCCGCCCAAGGAAAAAGAACCCGCCGGGAAAAACGGACCCAAAGCCCCCCTCAAACCCGCCCCCAAGGGCGCGGCCTTCGACACCTTGAAATTCGGCGACTCCAATAAAGACGTCACCACAAAACTCACGGAAAGTCAGATGGTCGAATGCTCCATCCCCGCAGCCCTCCTCGCGCGCGTCGGCCTCAACGGCAGCTACCGGACCAAGCAAACGATCGGCGGCCTCCATTGCCACCTCTACTTCGACTGGGATGGAAACAACAAGCTCAAGGAGGTCACCCTGCGTACCAAAGGCAAGCCCATCGGCTCCTACAGCGGACTCCTTCAAGACAACTGGACCGAACTCATCAATCTCCTTACTATCCTCCACGGTGATGCCGCACAAGGAGCCCCCTATCCCAAGTCCGAAGACCTCCAAGACGGCCTCATCCTCGGCTCCCACCTCTGGCACACCGAAGACGGCCACTCCGTCCTTCTCGGCACCGGCCAAGAAGGCAGCAACTACTCAGTCGTCGTCCGCATCACCAGCGAACGAATCGAAGCCAATCCTATCGAATAGCGGGCTTCAATCCATCCAAGGAGCAAGCTCCCGCTGAAGCGCCGTATTGACTGTCGCATGAAATTCCTCCGGGATTTCAATCGTGGCCCGCTTCCCTGCGCCACTCTGAATATGCAACAAAACCGGCGTCTTCCCGGGATACTCCGCTAGGATCCTCTTAATCTTTTGAAGCTCTTCCGGTGAGCTTCGCCCTGTCCAAAGAGTGAGTTCAACCGTCCCACTCTTCTTAACCCGCTTCGTCTTCAATTCACGAATCTGCGACCCGTTGAGACGGCGTTGCTCAGTCCGATCATCCACACTCACTTGGGCTTTAAATTGGATTACTTTCCCTGCAAGCATGATCCCAGCATCGCGCGCCGGGAGGTAACTCTCACTCCAACAAACCATCTCCCGATCGCCCGTGAAGTCCTGCACCACGACAACCCCAAACGGCTTCCCCGTCTTTGTTACCTTGTGTTCGATACTCCGAATCATCCCGGCGAAGGGGAACCGAGCTCGCTTATCACTGATATCAACTTCATCCAGTAGCCCCAATTTAATGAAGCGGTCCGAGTCTACGACACCCCGGTATTTATCCAAGGGATGGCCCGTAACATAGAAACCCAAAAGCTCCTTTTCATGCTCCAGGCGATCGTCTTTTGACCACTCTTCAGGTGCAGGTGAATTGTCAGTGACCGGCGGTGGTGCGGCAAATTGCATCGCATCAAAAAGACCACCCTGGCCCGAGGCCCGATCTTTCTGAGCGCTGCTGGCACTCGCCACCACCTTTTCCACTCGATCCGTCATTCCAGCCCGGGTCTCCCCCGTCCAATCCATCGCACCCGCCTTGATCAAGTTCTCCAAGATCCGCTTATTAATCGTCTTCGAGTCCAGTCGATTACAGAAGTCATCCATCGACTCAAATTCTCCATTCTCCTCGCGATTGTTGATCGCCAAGGCCATCGCGGCAGCTCCCACATTCTTAATCGCCGAAAGCCCGTAACGAATTCCCTCCTTTCCGCCCAAGATCACCTCAGGCGCAAAGCGGAGCTTCGATTTATTAAGATTCGGCGGCAAAATCTCATAGCCCATCCGAAAACACTCGTTCACGAAAACCGTAATTTTGTCAGTGTTGCTGACTTCATTAGAAAGCAAAGCCGCCATGAACTCAATCGGATGATTCGCCTTCAAAAACCCCGTCCAATACGAGATGAAACCGTAGCAAGCCGAGTGTGACTTGTTGAAACCATATCCCGCAAAGCCCGCGATCTTGTCGAAGATCAAGTTGGCGTTACGCTCGTCGATCTGGTTTGTCCGAAAGGCCCCTTCCACAAAAATCTCCCGCTGCTTCGCCATCTCCGAGGGCTTCTTCTTACCCATCGCGCGACGCAGAATATCAGCACCACCGAGCGTGTAACCAGCGAGCATCTTCGCGGCATTCTGAACCTGCTCCTGGTAAATCATGACGCCATAAGTATCGCCACAAATCTCCTCCAACAACGGATGCTCATAGACCGGTTGTTTCCGCCCCTCCTTCACCTCGATCATCTGATCAATATACTGCATCGCCCCCGGTCGGTAGAGCGCGAGAAGATCAATGATGTCCTCAATCTTATTAATCCCGTACTTCCGGCAAGTCTCCACCATCCCACCACTCTCCAACTGGAAAACGCCCATCGTCTCACCCGCATTCAACATCTTAAAGGTCGGGGCATCTTCCAGCGAGATCTCATAAATATCGAAATCCGGAGTGTGCTTATGAATCGAATCAATGGCCTCCTGAATCACCGTCATGTTCTTAAGGCCCAAGAAGTCCATCTTCAAAAGCCCCACGTCCGTGATCGCACTCATGTCGTATTGAGTCACGACCTCTCCCTCATTCCCGCGCGTCAAAGGCACGTGCTCATCGAGCGGTCGATCCCCAATCACAACCCCCGCTGCGTGAACTCCCACGTTCCGGCTCATCCCCTCAAGCTTCAGAGCATACTCCCAAAGTTGTTGGTAACTCGTGCTACTCTCGATCAACTCCTTAAGGTCCGGCTTCTCCTGATATTCCTTCGCCAATTTAACCCCCGGCTTGGCCTCAATCATCTTGGAAATCCGATCCGCCTCCCCGTAGCTAATCCCCATCACGCGGGCGACATCACGGATGACCGACTTAGCCCCCATCGTGCCGTAAGTGATGATGTGAGAGACATTCCGCTCACCATACTTCTGGCGAACGTACTCGATGACCTCGGGCCGACGCGTTTGGCAGAAGTCAATATCGACATCGGGAGGCGACACTCGCTCCGGGTTTAGGAATCGCTCAAAAAGAAGACCAAAACGCATCGGGCAAACATCCGTAATCCCCATCGTGTAAGCCACCAAAGATCCCGCCGCCGAACCACGACCCGGCCCCACCGGAATCTTCTGCTCCTTCGCCCAGTTAATAAAGTCAGCGGTAATCAGGAAGTACGAGGAAAACTTAAGTTGAATAATAATACCCATCTCATACTCGAGACGGTCAATCAGCTCCTGATCTTTGGCCTTCTCGGCGCCATAACGGACCTCCAGCCCTTTGAAGCAAAGCTCGCGGAAGTGATCATTCGGAGCCGAGCCGTCATCCGGTTTGTATTCCGGATATTTTTCAGACGAGGTTGGATCCAGAACAAACTCGACATTGCACCGCTCCGCAATCTCAAGAGTGGCATCACAAGCCCCCGGATAATCGGCAAAAAGTGCCCGCATTTCCTCCGGCGTTTTAAAATAAACTTCGGGCGAATATCGCTTCCGATTTTCATCGATCAAAAGCCGGCTGATCCCGATACAGATCATGACGTCATGCGCCTCGTGATCCTCCCGGTTTAGAAAGTGGACATCATTAGCCGCCACCAACTTCACATCCATCTTCTCCGCAAATTTCACCAGGGTGTCACGAATCTTTGTCTGCTGCTCCATCCCGTGATTGTGAATCTCAAGGTAGAGGTTTTCCTTCCCATAAATATCGAGCAATTCCTGCGCCGTCTTCCACGCTTTGTCCTCCTGATCCTGAAGAATGAACTCATTGATCGGCCCTTCTTTACAACCGGAAAGACAAATTATCCCCTCGGAATGTTCGCGCAAAATTTCACGATCCACCCTCGCCTCCCCTAGTAACATTCCTTCGAGATGGCCCTTGGAAACCAGCTTCTGCAAGTTGACCCAACCGGTCATATTTTCCGCCAGCAACGTCATGTGGGTGGACTGCTTGCGCCCCACAATCGGTTCGTGTTTCGAAATCGACTCCGGTGCCAAATAAATCTCACACCCCATGATCGGCTTCACCCCCGCTTCGAGGCAGGCTTTATAAAAACTGATCGTGCCATAAAGGTTCCCGTGATCCGTCATCGCCACCGCCGGCATCCCCAGTTCCTTTGCTCTCGCAGCCACATCCTTCGTCCGACAGGACCCGTCCAAGGTAGAATACTCAGTGTGTAAATGGAGGTGAACAAAGGAATCGGACATCGGCGAAACACTGCCCTGAGGAGGCTCTTTTTTAAATCCCGAACTGCCCCTAGGCTCACTTTCGGTGTGAATAAGTGTGACCAACTTTCCAAATTCCAATCTCTCCCACTAAAGTCTTCTCGATGACGGACTGATATCCCCACCGAAACCCTCCCTGATTCCGGAGCCCCTGCCGACTGGGATCAGCTCCTTGAGACGGTCCAGGTGAGCGCTCCACACCCACTCTTTAGCAGATCCGGGGGATTCCTGAATTCCCGTATAAAGCGATTGGGCAAATTTAATTTCGCTGACGAGGTCATCCGCCGGGAAACCACCTCACAGGCCGACCCACTTTACATGCTCAGCGATCGCCCCTGACTTTCTTAAATTGATGAATTAAAAACGCTCGTGAATAGAGCAACACTCATTGGAGAGCTACTCCCACTCGATGCTCGCAGGTGGCTTGGTTGAAATGTCGTAGAGAACGCGATTGATGCCATCAACTTCATTCAAAATATCCTGACTGGCCTCACGGAGAAGCTGCGCGGGTAAATCGACCCACTCGGCCGTCATGGCGTCTTCCGAGATCACGGCACGAAGATTAGTGGCCCATTCATAGCTGCGCTCATCGCCCTTCACGCCCACTGTTTTCACGGGAATCAAACCGGCGTATGCTTGCCAGACCTTATCATACCAACCGTGTTCCTTGAGCTTCCCGATGAAGATGGCATCGCATTCGCGGATGATTTTAAGACGGTCGCGATCTACTGCTCCCGGGCAACGCACTGACAGGCCAGGTCCCGGGAAGGGGTGACGACCGAGAATATCCGGAGCAATCCCGAGGGCAGCTCCCAATTCACGGACTTCGTCTTTGAAAAGCTCCGCCAGAGGCTCCAGCACCTTACCTTCAGCCTGCAGTTCCAAGATCTTGGGCACGCGGTTGTGGTGGGTCTTGATCACCGAAGCCTTCGACTTGGCATTCGAGGCACTCTCGATGACATCGGGATAGAGGGTTCCTTGTGCGAGCATTTCGGCATCGCCCACGGTGTCCCAAAAAACCTTGATGAAAAGATTCCCGATGATCTTGCGCTTCTCTTCGGGATCTTCTTTCCCAGCCAATGCGTCGAGAAATTCATCCGAAGCATCAATCGTTTCGATATCAACGCCCATGCGGTGGAAGTTGTTCTGCACCTCAATCGTCTCATCTTTCCGGAGTAATCCGTTATCCACAAAAATAGCACGGACGTTCACCTTGGCCTCCTTGAGAAGGACGGCGAGAACCGTACTATCGACTCCCCCGCTCACTCCGCAGACCACCTGCTTCTGCCCCACCCGCTCGCGGATGCCCTCGATCATTTCACGTTTAAAATCCTCGATATGGAATGGCTGGAGGTCCTTTGCCTGGAGCAGAAAATTATTCAAAATTCGCAAGCCCTCGTGGGAATGCGTCACCTCAGGGTGAAACTGAATGCCATAAAACCCTCCCGGCCAGCGGAGACTGACTGGAGTGCCGTGCTGATTCGTTGCGATGACGACCGCTTCAGCATGCAGATCTTGCACGGTGTCGGAATGGCTCATCCACACCTGGGACTCGGAGGAAATCCCCTCATACAGATCCTGATGACAAGTGGGTTTAAGAGCAGCCGGACCGTATTCGCGTTTGTTGCTCGCCTTAACCGAACCGCCAAACTTGATGTTCAGTAATTGCATGCCGTAGCAAACTCCGAGGACGGGAACCCCAAAGGACTTCAGCTTTTCAAAATCAATATCCGGGGCACCCGGCTCGCTCGTGCTCTTCGGACCACCCGATAGAATCACAGCACCGGGCTCACCGACTTCCCCGATCTCCTCGGGCGAGTAGAGCTTGGCAAAAAATCCCAGTTCGCGGACGCGCCGCACGATGAGCTGGGTGTATTGGGAGCCGAAATCAAAAACGGCGACATGTTGAGTCTCTTGCATGTTAGGAAAAATCTAGGAAGCAGGTTGATAATTGGTCGGCTCCTCGGTGATGGTGACATCGTGCGTGTGGCTTTCACGAAGTCCACCCGGCGTGATGCGGACGAACTCGGCCTTCTCACGAAGTTCCGAGAGAGTGCGGGCACCGACATAGCCCATACCGGACTTCAAACCGCCCATAAGCTGGAAAACGACATCGGCCAAGGGGCCCTTATAAGGCACGCGACCTTCGACACCCTCTGCGACGAGTTTGCCGCTGGAATTCTGGCCATAACGATCGCCAGCGCCCTTACGCATCGCGCCAATCGAACCCATGCCACGATACGTTTTGAATCGCCGGCCTTGCGAGTGAACGGTCTGCCCGGGACTCTCGCGAGTCCCTGCCAGCAATGACCCCAGCATGACGAGATCAGCCCCCGCCGCGAGGGCTTTGGTGATGTCTCCCGAGTAGCGAATCCCGCCATCGGCGATCACTTTGATCCCCAATTCATGGGCGGCATCCGCGACATTTTGAACAGCCGTGAACTGAGGCATTCCGACCCCGGAAATGATGCGAGTGGTGCAGATTGATCCAGGACCTACCCCCACCTTGAGACAACTGGCTCCGGCTCTAATGAGGTCTTTGGCTCCTTGTGCCGTGACCACGTTTCCGGCAATCACAGGAACATCACCGAGGCTACGAAGTGCTTCAATGACCTCCATCACACGCGTGGTGTGGCCGGTGGCCGCATCGATGAAGAGAGCATCGGCACCTGCTGCGATCAGCGCCTTGGCCCGTTCTAGAAACTCAGGCCCTGGTCCCACCGCAGCACCACACCTAAGCTGGCCATTAGGATCTTTAGAGGCGTTGGTAAAGGTAATCCGCTTTTCGATATCTGCCCCGGTAATGAGGCCCGCCAATGTTCCATCGGCATTCACGAGAGGGAGCTTTTCAATGCGGTTCTTGTAGAGAATTTCACGCGCTTGCTGCTGATCCATATCAGCCGGAGCGGTATGCAGCCGGTCTATCGGAGTCATGACATCCTCGACCAAGGCATCCTCACTGGGAATGTGCCTTAAGTCGCGGCCTGTCACCATGCCCTCAAGCCGGCCGGTCCCATCCACTACTGGAAAACCGGAAAATCCTTCCCGCTCCATAATATCACGCACCTGGGCGACCGTGAAATTCCGAGAAACGGTGAGCGGCTGGTGAATGACGGCATTCTCGGAACGCTTCACCTTGGCCACCATCGAGGCCTGTTCATCAATCGGGCATGCCCGGTGAATCACCGCGATGCCACCCTCACGGGCCAAAGCAATCGCGAGTTCGGTTTCCGACACCGTATCCATGGCCGCCGAAACGACCGGGATATTGAGAGGAATCCCGTCGCACAGCTCGGTGCTCACATCAGATTCAGAAGGGAGTAATTCGCTCAAACCGGGCGTCAAAAGGACGTCGTCAAAAGAAAGGGCCACAGGAGGTTCCGCCATAGGCGAATCAAGGGAATTCGGGACACGAAAGCAAGCGCGATTCCTGCCTGATGAAAAAAACTACATCCTAGGCCCCTCTCAAGCCCAGTTTTGGAGCTCCAGTTCCGGGAGTCGCTCAAATTCCGAGGTATGCTTCGTTGCGATAGGAAGGTTCAGCGCAAGAGCTTGCGCGGCGATCAGACACTCCGACTCTCCCATCATCTTTCCAGCAGATCTGAGTTTAGCTTTAATTTTCCCGTAGTATTCTCCGGCTTGGGAATCAAACGGGACCAGCTCCAAGGGGACCGAAACACGGATGAGAGCATTGCGATTCCGCTCCACCTAGTTTTCACAAGGATTCCTTACGTCATCCCAAGCCAGACCTTTTCGCTCATCGACTACCTCTGCGAAGTGGTCGGGGTTTGACGGCGGGGTTCGTTAGCAAGTTGCTCCCACTCAAAAAAATAAGCCGCTGAGATCGATCTTAAGATCCCAACGGCTTCTTGTGAAATTCTTTGGTCAATCCAAGAAAACAATCTTCCCGGGCTCGCCCTTTTCAGCAGCTTCGGCGAGGGCCTGCTTCTCATGTTGCTCGGGTGAGCAGGAGGAATCGATAGGCGCATCAGGCTCCTCTTCGCTGGCTACCACGATTCCTTTTTCAAGGAGGAACACTTCCACTTCTTCGCCGGAGACATCCGGGAGCATTTCGCCATTCACTTCAACACAAGGGCTGAGAGGCTGTCCTGTTTTTTGCTCCATCTCCCAACGAAAAGCAGGGTTCTTGATGATGTCCTTTTCTTCGAACTCGAGTTCATACTTACGCATGATGGCACGGACGCCTTCGCTCCAGCCGCAGAAAGTTTTGAGGTAGGTCGTAATTTGAGGTTTGTCACTCATGGGCGGACTATACCTCGCGACTCTCGTCTTGCAACCACGCACCGCCGCCAGGGGTTTCGATGCGGATACGGTCACCGGGTTCCACTTCGAGAGATTCGATCCCCCCGAGTTCACGCCACTCACCGTCACGCCAGAGTTGGTTCCTTCCCGGCTTTCCATTCGGTCCCGGTCCTTGAGTCCTCCGCTGGGTCAAAAGCGAAACCGTCGTCGTCTCCAAAAACTCGATCTCTCGGATCAAGCCATCTCCGCCATTCCAAATCCCCTTCCCCCCTGACTCACGGCGGATCCCAAATTCCCGCACTCGCACTGGATAGCGTTCTTCCAAAATCTCAACATCCGTGATGGCGGTATTGCTCATGTGAACGTGGCAACCACTGCGCCCATTCCAACCCGGCCCCGCACCAGCACCTCCACCCATCGTCTCGTAAAAACCAAACCCCGCGTTTCCGAAGAGAAAATTATTCATGGTCCCCTGCCCGTTCGATTGCAGCCCCAGAGCCTCTAAAAGAACATCGACGATCCGCTGACTTGTCTCGACATTTCCCCCCACCACCGCCGGACAGGTTTGCGGGTCACGCGTGAGCGGTGGGTTCAAAATCCCCTCTTCCGTGATGATCTCGACATTCTCAAGAAGGCCTTCGTTGAGAGGAAGATCGATATCGATCCACAAGCGCAGGGCATAAAGCACCGCGCTGCGAACAATTGCCGGAGTGGCATTTAAATTCCCCGGGTGAACGTCGGCCGATCCTGTGAAATCAACCACCAGTTTTTGCTGCTTCGAGATCTTCACACAGATGAGCGAACCATCATCGAGCTGGTCCGAGGCTTCACACGATTGAAATTCAACAAGGGCTTCCTTAATAAGGGCAGCCGTACGCCGATAGAGCGAATCCATATGAGCCTCGACCGTCCGGGCCGATGATTGCGCGATCAGAGCAACCACAGCCTCGACTCCGTGCCGGTTCGCAGTCACTTGCGCTTTTAAGTCGGCTTGGTTGTCAGCGGGTGAGCGGGATTCCTTGAAAAAATCCTCGCCCATCTCTTCGTAGCGGGTGGGAGGAATGACGATCCCTTCCTCGGCAAGGCAGCGAGCCGCAGGCGGCATGGAACCTGGCGTCATCCCCCCAATCTCAGCGTGATGCGCCCGATTTGCAACAAACGCGAGTAAGCTACCCTCCACAAAAACCGGGCTGATCACGGTGACATCAGGAAGATGCGAACCACCAAAGCCGGGATGATTTACCACCATCGTGTCCCCTTCTTTCCAATCGTGACCTGCCGAAACAATCCGCACACAAAGTCCCAGCGCGCCGAGATGCACCGGAATGTGCGGAGCATTAACGACAAGCCGACCTTGGGAATCGAGCAGGGCACAGGAATAATCAAGACGTTCCTTAATATTCGTCGAGAGCGCAGTTCGCCGCAGAAGCTCGCCCATTTCCTCTACCACTCCTTCAAAGCGGCGCCGAAAAAGCTCCGCTTCCACGACTGCTGGCGCTGCCGCTGCCGCTGCGTTCATACTTTCCCCCTCCCAATCGAGACGAGTGGAACCGCTCGACCCCCGATAAACGCGCCACCCCTTTTCCAGTAGCAGCGTCGAAAAACCATCCTGCTCAATGCGTCCTTCCTCTACCAACCCCTCCACTTCAAAAATCTCCTTCGTGAGTTCCGGCGAACTTCCCACCAACTCCACACGCAGCGCGACACATTCAATCTCACGATTCGCCGGAAGGGCATCGCGGTAAAGATGGCGATATCGTTTTTCAAAGGCTTCCCGTAATTCATTTTCTGAAGTCTCCGCGCCCGTTTCAATTTCCAGGCTTGAATCCTGCCCTTTTAATCGTAGCTCAAAGAGACCGCGATGAATCGCCCTCCCACCGCTCATCTCAGTAATGACATCTCCCACTGACTCATCCAAGGTCGCAAGTATCTGCCGAACACGCAGCTCGCGGTCGCCCGCTTGATGGAGCCCCCAAGCACTGAGCAGCCCCGCATCGGCTGGGATCAAAATACGCGCCATTCCTAACTCGCGGGCGAGAGCGCAGGCGTGTTGTGGACCTGCACCCCCGAAAGCAATCAGAGCATGGTCGCGGCAATCGTACCCCTCGCGTGTTGAAACCTGACGCAGAGCCTCGGCCATGTGCTCAATCGCAATACGGCGCAGCCCGTTCAAAAGCTCCAAGCGGTCCACCTCTCCGCCGATCCCTTCCAACAACTCCTCAAGCCGAACTTCCGCAGCCCGGCGATCCAGCGGAATGTCCGCGCGGGCCTCATCCATATAACCTAGCAAGAGGTTCACATCGGTGACCGTCAAGGGCCCTCCGCAACCATAACACGCCGGCCCGGGATGACTTCCAGCACTTTCCGGACCGACTTCGAGACCGCCATTTCGCCACTGACAAATGGACCCTCCGCCCGCTGCTACCGTTTCGATTTCCACCGCCGGAGCGAGGACTTTCACAGGCCCAATTTCCTGTTCATAGCGGTAACCCGGCTCGCCTGAAATGCGGGCAACATCCGTGCTGGTGCCACCCATATCAAAAGTGAGCACTTCTTCCAACCCGGCCGCTTTTGCAAGAGCTGCCGCTCCCGCAATCCCCCCCGCGGGGCCGCTGAGAAGACTATCGATGGGCTGAAAATCATCGGCCGTTTTGAGCTGCCCGGCACTTGTCATGAGAGCAAGCGGAATGCCTGGAAGAGAGTCGCTCAGCCCGGAAATAAAACTCCCCATCACCGGAGTGAGGTAAGCATTGGCCACCGCCGTTTCCATGCGTGGCCATAGGCGAATGACGGGAGCACATTCATGCGAGACACTCATTTCCCCAAAGCCGCGCGCGCGTAAAATATCAGCAACCCGCTTCTCATGCGCAGGCGAGCAGTCGGAATTCACCATGGCGATCGCGACCGCTGGACCCGGTGTGACTTGGTCCAAAACCGACTCATCCAGCGGCTCCAACTCGTTCCCATGACGGTCAAGACGTCCGCGAATCCCAATCACTTTTCGTGTCACCGGAACGGCGATCTTGGGAGCCAACTCAAAGAGATCAGGCCTTCGTTGATCGCGGACCTCGAGCAGAGATTCGAAGCCTGCGGTGGTGTAAAGATCCACCGGAGTCCCCGTCCCCTCGAGGAGGGCATTGGTCCCACGGGTCGTCGCTACTCGTAGTTCTAAGGGTGGAAATTTCTCCCCTGGGGCGGTGCCGGTGAGAATTCTGGCCGCGATGATGGGAGCATCTTCACCCGTCGTGAGTTCAACGACCTCACCGGGGTGAAATTTACCCACGACTTTGATCCGCCCCTGATTTGGAATAGACTCGGTAATTACGGCTTCTCCGATGAAAAAGCCCTCCAACCCAATCGAGTGAAGCGAAAGCGGTCGGTCGAGAACCAGCCATCCGTCCTCGATACTCAGAATAGAAATCCGAAGTTTCCCGGAGGAGAGGACTTTACAACGAAGTTGCTTCCCCTTCGGAGATATGGCCCAGCCATCGGTAAAAGTCCCTCCGACATCGATCCGAATCTGCCACTCAACCATTACTAGAGACTATGCCGGAACTTCTCCCAGGTTGATCATCTCCTCAGCTTTTTTCATCACCTTTTGAAGAAGGAGAGCCAACGAGGAAGTCAGCGATGAGCCATCATCCGACCGGCTCATGACATGAGGAACTAACCCTCTGGGGATACCGAGAAAATCACTCAATAGATTGGGATCGAATCCGGGAAGCCTCTCCGCCTGATGATAGTGCATTACCACCGGGATTTCGCTGATATGATGTCCTAAATATGCAAGAACCTGCCTCAAATTAACGAGACTATCGCGGATTGCCTGAGCCCGGTCCGGATCGATGGGAGCCACGAAGGCGATGCCGTCGGCATCTTTCAGAAGCATTTCACTGATCGCGGAATGCGAAATCTCACCTTCCGCAGCGTAAGCGGTAAGCTTTATCGACCAATCGTCACGGGGAAGATTATTCCATCGAAAGGAGGCCCGATAGAGCAAGGCATCGCCGACTCTCGTATACAAAATCCGGCCGTCACCTTGTTGCGACGACCAATCTTGAAGGATCTGGCGCTTGCCCGACGCTGGAAGACCAATCAGCGCAAGCTTAATTTCAAGCTCACGAGTTTGAGGATCGATGACCATTATCGGTCTTAGCCAAGGCGGGAGAGCTCGCGGGCAACAATGATGAGAGTCTCATGGACACCGGGCGCGTAAGTCCCCTCATGGAGAACGGCAAGAGTGGTTCCGGGCTCTTCGATGATGTCAACAACTCCACCGCTAGTGGTCAGAGCGAGACTAGCTTGATCGCCAAAGCCCATGCGCTGAATGATCACACGGAGAGAAGCCATGGCAGCACCCTCGGACTGGCCGACGATGTGAAGGTTTCGAACTCCCGGAAGAGTCCGTGCGCGTTGAAGAATCTCGCCGCGATCGAGCTCGCGAGTCACGCCGAAGATGGCGCGAAGAACGAGCTGGGAAGTTTCGCCGGTAACCGCAGCAACCACAGACGGAGTGGTGTGACCCGTAGAAGGCTGCATTGGAGCCTGTTGAACACCTTCGGCAGGAAGAACAAAGTCGGCGCGGCGAGCAGGAGCTTGCCGCTGACTTGAAGGAGAGGGTGCCGCGAAAGGATCGTTGTGGTTTCCATTCACGCCATAGTAAGCACGCGCGTGTGGCATCGCGACCGGAGCGGGCGCAGGAGCAGGATCGACAAGACGGGGAGGAACAGCCTCACCGACTGCAAACCCCTCGGTAGGCTCCACCAAAGCAGGTTCAAAAGGAGAAGCGGCGGCTGGCGCGGTTTCCTCCACAAGCGCAAAAGGCGAGGCAGGAGATTCGGGGGCTCTCTTGGGCTGAGGCAGACTGGTCTGGGAACCTTGAGCCAGCGCCGCAGACTCAAAAGGAGACCGAACTACCGATCCATTGGTTGCAGCTGGCTGAAACGGACTTGGAGCGGATCCATTAGTCGGAGCGGCTGCTGCAGCGAAAGGATTTTTAGAATCTGGAAACATAAGGGGGTATTGGTAACATCTAACTTAAGCTAGACTTGAAATTTGAGTGAATCGCTTAAATCCTCATCATTTTAAAGTGACTTGCCCGCATGATACCCTGAAAATTCTAAAAAATCAAAGATAATCTAATTAAAAGCTAAGCTGCTTTAATTTTCTTCTAATCGAGATCTTCGCTGCAGCTGAAAGACGATCCACGAAGAGAACGCCATTGAGATGGTCCACTTCATGTTGAATGGCACGGGAAAGGAGTCCGTCTGTCTCCACCACGATAGTCAAACCATCGAGAGTTTGGAGGGTCGCCTTCACTTCGGACGGGCGACGAATCTCAGCATTAATCCCCTCGATGCTCAGGCAGCCTTCGGTCGCGGACTCCTTGGTGGAACCGAATTCGAGGACGGGATTGATAAAGACCAGTGGCATCAGACCCTCAAGCGTGGCCACTTCCCCATCGACCCGCAAGTAGGTGATGCATTCAGGATCGTGAGAGACATCGACCACCGCCATCTGGATATCACGGTCTACTTGAGGAGCGGCAAGACCTATCCCTTGCGCTGACACCATGGTCTCGATGAGGTCTTCGCCAAGCTGTTTCAGCTCATCAGTCACTTCGACGACTTCACGGCATTTCTTTCGCAGGACGGGATTTCCATATTGGGTAATTTCCAGGATCATGGTTCGGAGGATTCGGAAGCGACTTGCGGTTTATCGACGAGATAGTAAATATCTTTCTCGTCGTATCCTGCATCGAGGGCCGCACTGTGAGAATAAAGGATGGCTTGGAACGGACACCTTTTGTCAACACGCAGCGCGAGCTTCAAGCCGGCCCTCTTTTCGAGATTCGCGATAAGATATTCTTTCAGGAGCCCTGTGGGCACTTTCAACCCATCCAATTCAGCACCGCCATCCTCTCCCAAAGAAAGAGTGGAGCGGGTGACATCGGACGCTTTGACGGCGAGAGAATGTGCAGAGGGAAGGCTGACCTGAATCTCCGGTCGAGGAGTTTTCTCGGTGAGGTCATTCATCGTCACGATGAAAAAGAAAAGAAGCGTCACAAGGATATCGATCAAAGGAACGATCGATACCGTAACCGGCTTGCGAATAGTGCGATGAAATTCCACGGGGATCGGAAATTATTTGTTGCGGAAGAAAACGTGTTGATGACAGGCCGAAACGACGCGCCCGAGGAGGACCTCAAGCCGAACGGAAAAGAGTTCGATCTTGCGGCTAAAAATACTCTGCGCGATGACGGCAGGCACCGTGATGGCAATTCCCACGATCGTCGTGCTGAGAGCAGTCGCGATGCCGATGCGGATATTTTCCTTGTCATCGAAATCAGCGAAGGCCGTTACCAGTCCACTCGCAGTTCCGAGAAGCCCCAAAAGCGGCGAGATCGTGATGACGACATCCAGGACAGACATGCCGGCATTCATTCGAACGATCTCCTCGCGCGCGGACGACTGCACCGCCTCCTGAACTTCGCCCTGAGTGCGACCGGCATTGCGAAGGGCGACCGAGCAGAGCCGCGAAAGGGAATTTTCTTCACGGGCAAATTCGCTCTGTAAATCGCCAATCGTTCCCGCTTCGAGATGTTCCTCAAATCGCTCGACTTCCCCACCCAATTTCTCGGGAAGGATTTTCGAACGCATCAAGCCGATCGACTTCATCAAGATGACCGTCAGGGCGACGAGCGAGCAAAGGCCGAGGAGGAACATAAAGAAGCCGCCTTGGCGAAAGAAGTTCCAGGTGGTTTCGAGGGCTTCAGAAAAATTCATAAACTGGGTTCTAGTAGTTGAAGGTCACGGTTATATCAAGGGCGTCGCCATCGAGATCCTTGATGACGGCCTTGGGCATCTTAGGAATGGCGAGTCTTTGGACCTCGCCAAGGACTCGCCCAAATTGGTTATCGGATGTGCCGACCCTTGAGACCTGTTTCAGGCGGGAGACCTGCCCCTTTTGATCAATCTCGAAGTAAAGGGTAATTTGTCCGGGGGCATTGAGAGATCGATTGTTAATATTATCCATCTGCCAGGCGGTCTCGAGTTTTTTCAAAATGTCCGCTTGATAACGTCCGGCAGGAGTATCCGCCACATTCAGCGAACCCTTACCGCTCGCGCTGAGAACGCCGGCCACTCGGGTCTTATTGGCCTTCGGCGCAAATCCCCCATCTTGATTTGATGCCTCCTGCTCTTTGGCCGCGGGCTTTTCAGGTGGGGTCTCTTCGACCTTTTCCGAAGGCTTTTTGGGCTGATCTTTCTTCTCATCGCCAATGGCCTCTTCGAGCGCGGCGAGAGTTTCTTCGATCGAGGCCAATTCATCTCTCTTCGGCTCAGGCATCTCCTCTTCCATTTCGGGCAAGAGTTCATCAACCGGCATGGGACTGGGAACCTCGGCCACTGCGGCTTGCTCGTTCACCTGCTCAGCCCCTTTTCCAGCCTCGACTGTTTCCTTTACCCCCTCCTTAGGGCCCGAGGTCTCCCCTTCTGAAAAATCCGAATCGAATGTTTTCGGGTCACTTTTGCGATTCTCTTCGCCCGACAAGGCCGCCATCGCCTCATCCCCCGCCACCGCCCCGACATCACTCGTAGCAGTCGTATTGCGTTCACCAATGAGTGGAGTTTCCTCCGGGGCGACATCGGACTCCTGGGTCTCATCAGTCTGCACAAAGGCCGGGGTGTCGGGCATCGCAGTTTGAACTTCCGGCTCAGGAGCAGCTGCCTCGACAACCGGGACCACGGGCGCAACTGGTGTTTCGGCATAAACCATTTGCATCTTGATCGGCTGCTTTTCTTTCTTGGCGTCCTTTTCCTCCTCAATGATTTTCCCAGAAAGAAGGTTGAAAAACAAAAGCACCGCAAAAACGAAAAACAGCCCCACGTGCGCCCACACTGCGACGAGCAGTGCGACGACAATATCGCGGCGGGAGCTGGAATGGGACATAGGCCTCACGAAACTTTCGCCGCAAGTCAGGGAAAAGACAACTCCTTAGGGAACTCGCTCCAGCCAACTCTGCGATTGATACTTCCCGGTCATCTCAGCCCAGCGCACAAGCTCATCTGGGGAATATGATTCGCAATGACGACTCAAAATCCCGCCCAAACCATCTAAGGAACCTTTTTGAGCGGCCACACTCCCCTGGTGAAGAATCCCCCACCTCGTCCGCCGCTGCCCTGCACCCGCTAGCTTGGCACCGTCCGCACCGACGAGATCCCAAGCCACCGGCTTCTCAAAACAGGCCGCCGAGTCATTCGGAGAATCTTTCCCAGTAAGTTGACAGGAAAGGCCTCCTTCACCAAGGCATCTCGCGATCTCACCATGAATTGCGCAGTAGCTTTCGTTCCCACGAGTGGAGGCCAATTCCTCACTTCGAGGAATCGCGAGAGTGTAAGTGACATCATCCCGATGATCGACAATCCCCCCCCCGGTCCAGCGGCGAACGTATTCTAGTTCCTCTCCAAAGATTCGGCGTGCCTCGGCAAGACTTTGAAAACACCCCAGACTCGCCCAGGCCCCATTCCAATCATAAACCCTCAAAACAGGTGTCTCGCCCGCATTTTTCATAAGCCATTCATCAATCGCCATATTCACGGGACCTGATCGAGAGACCGGATCAAACCAGACTCTGAGATTTTTAAAAAGCATGGCTTAGGTTTTAAAGTCCCGCGATTGAAACACCATCCAGCCGACAATGAAAAGACTCACATTGAGTCCCATCAATATGGAGTAGCTCTCGATGATCCTATCCCACGGAATTTGCTCCTGGAGGACATACACCCAGTTCGCCATGCGATAGGTGATAAAGACCTCCTTGTAATTCACGAGGAAGGGGATGTTCTGCAGCACGAAGTCGATGAAGAACACGCTCAAGGCCATCACCGAAGCCGCCGCCGGTTTGATCTTGAAACAGGAAAAAAAGAAGCCCAGCGAAGAGACCACACACATGCTCAGACCCATGAAGCAAGCAGCCATGAAAAGCCTCCAAAACGCCTCATCCCGATCGGGATAAATCGCGAGAATATACATGTCGGGGTTCCAGATAAAGAGCCCCCCTTCCGAACCCATCGCAAGCAGCGACATACTGTAGCCAGTCACTCCCACGAAAATCACAAACGTGATGGTATAAATAATGACCGCGCAATATTTCAGCACCAAGATACGAAGCCGTGACACCGGTCGGGAGAGGACCATTCGCATATTCCCATCCTCAGTCTCCTTGGCCACGATGTCTCCCGCCACGAGCGCGAAGTAGATGGATCCCAGTAAAAACATGCTGAATCCCATGATCCAATAAGTGGCCGTCAAAGAAGAGGAAAGAAGCTCAACCGGCACGAAGTTACGCTTGGCAAGTTCCTCGAATTGATCGCGGCCGACCTGCACCCAGAGAGTCAGGAGGAGAGCCTCAAAAATAAGAAAAACAATATAACCAATGTAGGTCCGTTTCCGGGCAAAGAGCTTGCGAAGCTCGCCCAATAATTGGTGAAAAAACATCATGACTGACCCTGGCTACTGTGTTCCAAATAAACGTCCTCCAACGAACGACGCACCGGGGTGACTTCACTCACCTGCGCTCCCGCAACTACGAGAGCATTGACCAATTCGTGAACATGAGTTCCTTCAGGAAAAACCCAACGTTCACCGGGCATTTGCTCGCCTTGAAAACGCCCCGTCACTTCGGCTAAAATTCCCGGCGGAGTCGCGGTGATTTTAAGTCCCGGGCGATCATCACGCAGGTCATTGACCGCCCCTTCATAAACCAACTCCCCCGCCCGGATGATGGAAACTCGGTCGCACATTTGCTCGACCTCCGAGAGCAGGTGCGAATTAAAAAGCACCGTCATCCCCCGTTCTTTTCGAAGATCCAAGACAAAATCCCGGAACCACTTGATCCCCTCCGGATCGAGCCCGTCCGTCGGCTCATCGAGCAGCAAAATCTCCGGCTCAGGAAGTAAAGCCTGAGCCAATGCGAGCCGCTGCCGCATCCCGTGGCTGTAGGCGGCCACCTTGGAATCAATTCGATCCGTAAGTCCCACCTTCTCCACCACCTCTCGCGCGAGTTTGGCGTCAAAGGGCCCACTTAAACCAGCCAACACGCGGAGATTCGCCCACCCGCTCATGTAGTCGTAAAATGCGGGGGCCTCGAAAATTGAGCCCACCTTCTGGAGAGCCTTGCGCGGATTCTTTTGCACCGAAACCCCATCAATAAAAACCTCGCCACTCCCGGCCGCCACCATACTCAGGATGATCCCAAGCGTCGTGCTTTTCCCCGCGCCGTTGTGCCCCAGGAGCCCGTGAATTTCGCCACGCTCCACTTCAAAGGTGATCCCTCTTAAGGCGTCCTTTCCTGCAAATTTTTTGGTGAGATTCTTAACGCTGAGCATCACTCGGTATCGACATCGAAATTTAAATCCTTCCCTGCTGACATATCCATAAAGAGAAAATTAGTCCCGTTTTCATCGCCATGATTCGCCTCTTTGTCGTGAATGAGCGGAATCTGCGATTCAGTCGAATCCGAACCATACCGAATTACCATGCTCTTGCGCTTCCCACTGGCGTGATGATTCCAAAAGTAACTGCACCCCGTCTTATCGAAATGCTCGTGATCCGCCGGACAATGAAAATCCTCCGGCCCACCAGCGTAGGGCAAGAGCACTTTCTCAAGCACATTATTCCCGCCAGACTTCGACTTGCGCCCCATCTTAATGTCGGGAAAAAAATTCCCGTTGTCAGAGAGATAGCCTTCCATCGCCACCCCCAAACCACGGAGTTGACTCACACAGGAAGCCTGCAACACCCTTTCCCGCATTCCGGTTATAACGGGCAAAGCAACCCCTGCGAGAACAATCACAATCGCGACCACTACCAGCAGCTCAGTCATCGTAAAGCCACGCTTCACAAACCACCTCCCCCGGGTTTTGCAAAGCCTTGCACCACCTCGCCCACCGCATCCATGAAGGGAAGAAGCGCCATCTTGGTATTGGCCGAAGCTCCCTGGTAGTAGGCTTTAAATCCTTTCTTAATGACCAAATCCAGCACCTCGGGATCCTCCTCCTTGAGTCGGGCCAGCGCCTCCGCCCCCTTGCCGCTCGTCATGTCCTGTGCCGAGCGCTCTACCATTCGTTCGCGCTCCTCCGGATCCATCTGATCAAAGGATTCCATCAATCGTTCCGCACTTTTATTAAAGGTGAGATTGATGAAGTGAAGCTTCTCCTCCCGGCTCAAACGAAAAAAGAGATTGAAAAGATCTCCTTGCTCATCGAGCTGCTTCCGCTGCCGCAAATCAAGTCGACTCAAGACCTCCCCAACGTCATCCAAGCGGGCCAAGCGGGCCAAGCGGGCCTTCTTCTGCGATGCCGAAAATCCCGAAGAATCAGCCTCCGACCAATCTTCAAAGTCCCCTGCTTCGATCATCTCGGTGACCTTCTCGGGCGTCGCTTTCTGGCCCCCGCTCCAAGACGTGACACCCCAGACGATCGCCCAGATCAAACCCAGCACGACCGCTCCGCGAAGCAAAGTTCCCTTATTCATTTCGTGATGAAACTAACCGCATTTGCACAGCCTGCAAATCGCTATCGTCGGAAGGCCGACTTCATTTGCGAAACGCTCGTCACTTTCAACAAAAGAACGCCTAGGCCATAGATCGTCGCTCCAAAACCCACCAAGATCGCAGTCGCTGTCGCCTTCGCCCAAAACCCACCTTCCAGCCAACCAAACATCAGAGATTTGGCGCCATACAGGCCCACTGCCATCACAATACTAGCCACCACCATCCCCCCCAGACGGCGCCAATTCTCCCTCTCCAAAGTCACAAATCCACGTAGCCCCACCCAAAGGAGAACAACGTTGACCCACGCCGCAATCGAAGTAGCAATGGCAATCCCAACGTGCTGGTAAAAAGGAAAAAGAAGGAGGCTAAAAACGATGTTCACTAACACCGTAATCCCCGCCATCTTCATCGGGGTCTTCGTGTTCTCCCGTGCAAAGTAACCCGGCTGTAAAACCTTAATGAGCACATAACCCGGAAGGCCCACCGCAAAAGCAGCCAGCGCCCGACCAGTCTGCATCGAGTCACTCGGCGTAAAGTCCCCTCGCTCAAAAATCACGGAAATGATTTCACGAGGAATCACCATTAGCGCAATCGCCGCCGGAACTGTCAAAATCATCGCCAGCTCCAGGCCATTCACCATCGTCGCACGCGCTTCTTTTTCTTTATCGGTATGCAGTAGACGAGTGATCTCCGGAAGGAGAACCATCCCGAAGGCAATCCCGATCATCCCCAAGGGCAGTTGGTAAATCCGATCCGCATAGTAAATAAAGGAGATAGCCCCCTGCTGAAATGAAGCCACAATGCCTCCCACCAGCAGATTGATTTGTTGGATTCCTGCCGCCACCACTCCCGGGCCCATTAAAATAAGAAGTCGTTTCAAGCCCGGATCAAAAACCGGCTTTCTCAGAGCCACCGGCAGCCCCGCTCGCAAGCAAACCCACCACAAAACTCCCAACTGCAGAAAACCCGCCACCGCAACACACCACGCCAGAGCCACCCCTTTCCAATCAACAAATTGCACCACCCCAACCAAACCCACCAGAAAGACAACGTTTAGAAGAACCGGCGAAAAAGCCGGTGCCGCGAACCTCTTCAGCGTCGTCAAGACTCCGCTCAAATGTGCCACCAGTGCCATACACAGTAGGTAAATAAAGGTGATCTTGGAAAGCCGAACGGTGAGATCATAGGCACCCGGGTCATTGTTATAAACCTCCAACTCGCCCGCACCAGTCGCCGACCCACGAAAGATCGCAAAATCGTGATCCGCCGGCAATGGCACCCGCAACAGCCCGGAATCCGAAACCTGCCACTCGCCATCCTTAAAAATTTGCTCCCGGGCCTCTCGCAGCTTCTCAGCTTTCACTTCATCAGAGTCTGACTTCTCAAAAATGCCATCCCGCTTCAAGCCCTCGTCGATCACCGACGCCAAGCTCACCTCATCTCCAGTCGCCTGCACCCCTCCTCCAAACACCTCGCCCAAAACCTTAAAAAAAGGCGGTTCACCTTTCTCTCTCAAGGTGAGTTCCCCAAAGTCAGCTGCTCCATCAGCCTGAAGATAAACCGCCTTGGCCCCTCGCAGCGGAACCCGAAACTCGACCGCTTCCGCAGAAAGATCCTCATCCACCTTGGGCAGAAAGCCTGGAACCACCACGAGCATCAGCGCCGCCATCAGCGGAATCGCAATGAGCGTGATTATCCCAAGCGTGTAAAAAAGAACCGAGAAGGCATTGTTTGCAAAATTCATCGCAGAATTCCGTCCGTCCATCGTCACCCTCTTCCCAAAAAGCGGAACGAAAGCAGAATTAAAGGCCCCTTCACCAAAGATCCGGCGAAACATATTCGGAAAGCGGAAGGCCGCAAAAAAAGCATCGGCCACCACCCCCGTACCCACAAAACGTGCGATCATGACATCACGGGCCACTCCCAAAACTCGGCTCATCAGAGTGAAACCGGAAATCGTCATCAGTGAGCGGAGCATACCGGCGAGGATGAGTCTTACTCGTAACAAGCTCAAGCAAGGCTTCAGGAAAACGGCCAAAAACCCCAGCCGCGTCTTTCACTCGGGGCCTTACGCTGATACTTCCCATCACCTACGCTCAATACTTCCACGCGGGCCCTCGTCAACCCCCTCTCTTTAAATCCCAGCTTGGAAGCCGCTCGTGGCGTCACATCGACGATCCGCCCCGCGATAAATGGCCCACGATCATTGAGGCGCATCGTCAACGACTTCCCGTTCTCAAGATTCGTCACACGCACCCGACACGGGATGGGCAGAGTCTTGTGCGCTCCCGAGATGTCAAAGCGCCCCACTCGTTCACCAAGTGAGGTGTTTCCGCGAATCAATCCGAACATCCGGCTTTCATCATACCAAGAAGCGATCCCCTCCTCAGCATAGTAGAGGGCATCGTCAACCGACAGCGGCTGGTAGTGTTGTCCTCGGATCGAGTAACTCCTAGTCTGGTAGCCCTTGTAGTCACTTGAACCACAGGACGAGGAAAAAATGGCAACCATGAACAACAAGGTGCTGGTGAGTGCCGTTTTCTTCATACTACTTGCTGTCGCGTGCCCTAATTTGCGGAAGGGTTCGAGCCACCTTTTCTTTCAGAGCCTTGCCGACTTGGAACCTTACGACAGCCCGGTCCGGGATGGAAATCGTTTTATCAGGATTCTTCGGGTTCCGACCGGGCCGCCCTTTCGCAATCTTGGTCTCAAAGGTTCCGAAATCGCGAATCACGACATTTTTAGCGTCGGAGAGTTCACGGGTCAGTATCTCAAAGATCGTATTGAACATTTTTGAGGAAAGAGTCTGCGTAATGCCTAGTCGATCGCTCACTTCATGAATGATCTCTTTTTTAGTAAAATTTGCCATTTGGGGTAGGATGTAGGGGTGGCAGGACGCTAGCCATCTTCCCCCCTCCTGTCAAAACCTCTCTCCCAACTTGATAGCTTCTTTCAAGGACGGCTGATACTAAAGACCACGGAAAAAATAAATGTTCAACTTGGTGTAAGAGAGTAATTCCAGTTTGGCTGAAATTCGTTGCGTGTGAGATTTAATTCTCTCATCTCTTTGTCGGAGATCTTTTTCCCTGTGGGATAGATTCCTTCATCGAACCCTGCCCTGATCTTAAGACCTGCTTTCGTGGTCGTCTGACCGATGAGGTTCACCACGATTTGCCGACTTGCCGAGGCGCGTCCTCGCCAGTTCATGCTAATATGATTAAACATCCGATGTTCGATTTTATTCCATTTACTTGTCCCTGGCAGGTAGTGGCAGATTTTCTTTTTGGCGTCAATCCTCACAGCTGGTTGCCCCTGCTCTTGATGCTCATTGACGGCCTTGGCGATGAGAGCAAATTGAGCGTCTCGATCTTCTTGTTCTCCTTCTTCTTTTGTTTTACGCATCGCTTGCAGGCTGTCTCCATTTTCCTTGAGGAGGGTCGCCACAGATCGGTCGCTGATCTGGTGACCCATTTTATTTAACTCTCTGGCCAAAGCGGCGGTGCTCTTGGCTGTCCAGAGTAGCGGGCTTTCGGGATGTCCACGAGTGACGGGATCGACAAGTTTTGAGGCAGCACTCGCGCACCTCGGGGAAGCCGAGAAGGCGGAGCCGCGTCTCCCCGGGCTCCATCTCCAACTAGGGCAGATCTATCTGCGGATGCGTCGTGCCAAAGACGCGGCCCGAGCCTTTCGGCGGGCTCTTGAAATCGACCCCGA
>JBLHUR010000021.1:0-48765 GCA_047629805.1 Akkermansiaceae bacterium
GGCAAAGTCTGGACGGCTCTGACCGAAAAGGGGATTCCGGTGTGCCAGATCCAACATGGCGAAACCATCAAAGACCCTGAAACCATTGCCCGTGTCCTGGCTCAGTTCCTGGGAGACCGACTAGAAACTAAGCGGCCCGATCATCAAACTTAATGCGCCGCCGCGACTTCGCCCTCTTCGCCCGCCAAACCGAGCCAATCCTGCGCGGCGTCTTCACCTCCGCCAGCTCCAAAGGCGACCACTCGCGCCCCGCCCCAAACCGCGTCCCAACAATCACTTGCGACTTCATACGCCCACCCCACCTAAAACCCCAACCTTGTCGATTTCAAAACCAGCCTGGCACCTCAAAACCTTGGGATAGGGTCTCGCTTATCAGTCTTCACTTCATCTGAGAAACATTTACAGAACAATGAAACTAGCACAAATTTTAATATTGTAATAAATTTAATCATCTTAAGTAGCAAGGGTTAGTTAGTTCATCTTTACATTCCTCTGGGCATTCAAGTCCGTTTGCAGAGACTACGTCACAAACATCTCGTTCGCGCACTGTTCCCTCGAGATGGGTGACTGCCAACCTTAAAACTTTGTCCGGCAACCTTGTCCCGTTCAAACCCAAGCGTAGATCAAGAAATCGCAGAATTTCTATTGATCTGTCCCTTGAGACACCAACTGAAGCCTAAACTTCATCGGCATGG
The DNA here is from genome assembly GCA_047629805.1 of Akkermansiaceae bacterium. Lineage (GTDB taxonomy): Bacteria > Verrucomicrobiota > Verrucomicrobiia > Verrucomicrobiales > Akkermansiaceae > SW10. The sequence goes on from JBLHUR010000021.1 coordinate 696, forward strand.
AGCCAACGGAAAGAGACGACGCGGAACCGGCGCCCGAAGTTCACTTCAGAGTCTTGGACCACTCGTGGGTTCAGGCCCGTCACATCATCTGGAGACACTGGCTCTGGGGTACGTTGCACCACGGCCTCACACCAGGCCTGGGCCAGAACGCTTCCATTGAAGTCACGCGACTCCCCGTAGGAACGGACGGTGAAGGTGTCGGAACGGGCCACCAATCCGGAACCCATCACCTGAAGCAAATCGCCCTGGGTGATATACCCCGGGGTGCCATAGCAGGTTGAGGCTGGCTTGAGGAGCTGATCAGCAGGGGTCAAATCAAGCTGCTGGGGTGACCCCTCGGCGATCAGCGGTCCCTGATCCGGGAGAGCCTGCTTTGTGATCGGGAACTGGCTGTTTTGGCCACGATTGGGAAGTGACGCTTCCAAGGCGGCCTCCAGGGTTCCGTTTCGGCCGGTCTCTTCATCTGTGAGACGGCGATTCACGAAATCGGAGAGTCCAAAGAAGGGCGCTCTGATCTTCACCTCGCGAACGATCGCTTCAGCCAGGGAGTCAATTTCCTGATCGCCCAGGCTGCGGAATCCGGTGAACACCTTCGTAGAATACTCCGCCTTGATGTTCTCATCCCCCTTCGGGCTGAGGGTTCGCGGGAAAGGCGTCCGGTTGGGCGACCCATAGCCCGTATCGCGGGTCGTGGCGAGGATCGCCTTCCAAGCTTCTTTGTTTGTCGAGTGAACGTCGAACCCACCATTGATCATGAGACGTCCCGCTGCGCGAAAGAAGTCGTTCAGATCAGCAGTCGGATCGCCGTTACGATTCCAAAGCCGCAGGTTTCCGTTCTTCAAAGGATTGACGACGGGGCCTTGGGCAAAGTTGGCAATCTGGTTGGGAGTCGCACCGGTCAGGAAGAAGTCTGACCACAAGTTATGATTCACCTCGAAGCTCATATCAAAAATGAGGTGATTCCTCTCAGAAAGATAGAAGATAACATCGTTAAAGAGCCGAGCCCAATATGCGGTGCCCAAACCTTGGGCGGACCAACCGTGATTATCTCCTGGAATTTGGGTCGGGACTGTTCCGGTGGTCGGGACTCTCGGATCTGCAATTGAGGATCCGATCGTATAACTCGGGTGCCAGACATACTCCGAAAGCTGCAGGTGTCTCAGGTAGCCTAGGGATGGCATTCCCACCTCTCGGGTTGGAACCTCAAAGGCAACCACTCTGTCGACTCCGAAGTTCGCCTTCCCGAAGGGAAATCCGGTCTGGAAACCGTCTTGGAGAACCGGAGTCAGGTTATTCCAACTCACTTCATCACTCGGGTTATCGCGAGTGTAAATCCCGTGGAAGTAGGGAGTCTGACTCGTCACATTATCGAATGGAGTCCGGCAAATGTAGGAGGCCCGAAGATTCCAGTTACCCAGAGGAGCCTCTTGCAAAAACAGCTCATTGTTGACCCCTTTGTTGGCAAGAGTCTCGTCCAACCAGCGCACGCGGAAGCCGTCCCGGGTAAAAGGATGTGGCGGCTTGCCATCACCAACCTGATCTCCCGCACCTGATAACTGGACGACATTCGCGGCAGCGTCCATCGACCACTCGAGGGGATATTCATCACCACCACCGGCCTGGAGGGAGACACTTGCATAGATCAAAGCGGGCTCGTTTTTGAAGCTCTCAATCGTAGGGTTGGGGTTGTTCTTCAAATACTTGAGCATGAACATGTAGTTGTCAGCGCCGTGTTCCTTCCGGTCCAAGGGACGTTCCCTGAAGGTGGTGGGAGCGACCGGCATCAGCTCTGAAGGCCCATTATCAGAATCGCGTGCGAAGTTCGCGCGGGGGGTATTCTCAAAGAGGTAATCTTGATAAAGATAACTTCCCGAGGAAGGCGCGTCTCGAGCCTGCAACTTGTTCGCCCCAAATTCCTTGGGATTTAGTTCCTGGGGTGCTCCTCCCATGGAGAAGATAAAAGTCTCACCCGGTGGGATGGTCACACTGGGGAGGAGTAAATAAATCTGCCCGCCATACTGCCCGTCGAAAAAGCTCCGCTCCCCAAGTTCCGGGTGGTTGCGCGTGGCACGTCCGCCATAGTAAATTTCACGGGTGAAATTATTTTCTCCATCGAATTCTACCGTCTTCTTTCCATTCAAGAAGAGCTGGAGAAGCATCGACTTATCGAGCTTCATTTCGATGTTGTAGGGATTCCAAAGACCGACTCGCGGGTAGAGGCAAAGGCGAAGAGCATGCTTCTGTTTCTCCCCCGTTCCGATGGGATAGGTCGCTAGATTATAATAAACACAGGCTTCGGAAATGACCGGTGTCATTTTCACCTTAGTGAGATTCCGAGGATCGCCGGGGAGCAGATTTTCTCCGTCAAAGGCGTTTCTCCCACCATTTCTAAACGGACAATTTTGTCGCCAGACTTTCGGCTCGCGAATGCTAGTCGATGCGGAACCAAAGCGAAACTCGTTAGCGAGATTGGCCCAGTTCCAAAGTAAGCCGAAGGTTGGGGCAACATCCTGATACTGGGTGGCGTTGAAGCTTTCACCACGAAGGGCTGCATATCGATCATTGGGAGGACCAATCAGGAGATCATCCGCAGAAATCCCAATGTAACTTGAGCGACTGGCATCCGAAAGGTCGCGGATTTCCGGGGGGCCACCATTGTCGTCGTTGTGAAGAAAGGCCGAGAGGTTTTTCTTAAGTCCTCCGTCCCTGACATTACAAATCACACTGCTGGAAATTCCAGCCATGGCGTGAAAATTATTGAGAACACCAAGGCGGTTTTCCTCACTGATGAGGGTGAAGGTCTTCGGACTCAGCATGCGATGATCCCTGTTTTGTTGCCCCTGCTCGATTCCAGCCATCACGAAAGGCTCGGCATCCTGGGGGTGCAGCATCCGTTGCATTCCACTTCCGCTAGCATGGTCAATTGCAAGCGCTCGGTGAGGATCGGGCCGACCGATGTTGGCCTTCGTGTTATTTGAAAAAGCACAAAATGCGTAAGCCCCATTCGATCTGAACTCACGTCCGCCATTTGGAATGAGCTGCTCCTTCTCGGTCACGACTTTCTTCACCCGGACAAAGTCGTCGGGATTATGCACGGAGCCGCCGGAAACGATATCCAATCCCGCCGCACCATCGAGAACCACGGCAGTCCTGGCATCCTGATAGTGCCGCACTCCGCGCATTTTTCTCCGGCCACCCTCATTACCACTGACGAAGTAGTTATAGATTTGGTCGCGAAGACGATAGTCCCCGCCACCTCGAGCGTCTTGGAGGCCACCCGCATCCATGTCTCGGGTGAAGGAGCTTCCATTCTGATTGTCCTCAAAGACCGAAGTTACAACCCCCATCCAGTGCGGATTGGCGACCCCGTCGATCTTCAAGGTCTCCGGATTTGTATCCAGGATCGAAGCACTCAGCGAAATTCGTTGATCAGGGCCAAGGTCACGCTGCAGCTCTCCGATCGCGATCATCAGACCCAATCGAGCATTCGCTCGTGCTTCTTCTCTGGCCCACTCAACTCGACTTGTCTTCACCGTGAGAGCGGACAGCGAGAGGAACACCACCGCCAGCATCGTGAGCAAAAGAAGGACAGAAATAATAGCGATGAGAGCGAATCCCTTCAAGCCTCGCCGAGCTGATCGAATATTCATAATAAACACTATGTAAATACATTGTGACTTCATTACAACTCAAAAACGGGCTTATTTCACAAAAATACCGGGAAGCCTCCCTTTACATGAATGGCACTCGGTTCCCCCCCGTCCAAGCCCCGTTTGAACGGTTCCTTGGAAGGCTGTTGTGATCCGGACCCTCAGGCCTTAGCTTTCGAAGATGAATCGGTGTTGGATTCCCCTCTTCGCCATCGCCATGGCTTGCCTCCTCCCCGCAGGTGATTTCTCAGACCTCTCGGGCGCGGGCACGAATCAGAAACTGGATAGAATGACTTTCACCAATACCCAGGCCTGAAGTCAGGAGTTCCTCGCATGGACGAGAAAGAACCCCCGCTTCCTCCCCGCCAAATGGAAGAGCCTATTCTCCCTTACACGTACCACCGGCCAACAGCTCTCAACGGACGAGCGCCGAGCTGGGCGCACATCGCTACGATCAGCTCACAAGTGATCCCAAGTTTGCCGAAACAGGCAAGGCGCTCGTCGCAGCCTACGATGACATGACCGTCGCGGTCTTTTTTTTCAAAAAGCACTTCAATCGAGTTCGCCCCTTATTACTGAGCGAGGCTCAAGGCAAGAAATTCAGCACCGCCATCGAAATCCCAGCACACCCGGCCTATCCCAGTGGCCATGCCACGGCCCTTCACATGCTCGCCTACCTTCTTCAGGAACTTGATCCAGCGAATGCCGAACAATATCGAGCTGACGCTTCAAAGATCGCCCGAAATCGTGAAGTCGCAGGATTACACTACCCCAGCGATTCAGCAGCAGCCCGATTGTTAGGTCGCCAGATCTCCGACGCACTCCTGTCGAATCTCACGTTCAAAAAACAGCTGGAAAAGGCAAAAGTGGAGTGGGAGTAAACGAGTGGGAAACTACTTTAATTGGGTGTATCCAGAGGCTCGGCCTTTCAGACGGACCTTGGGAATTAAGGCTGCTCGGAAAACCGAACCCACGGCACCTGGACAGCCTTCGCGCGCATTCCGATCTCCCTTCTCCGGATTCTTCACCGATTCCTCCGAAGCACTCAGCCCAAAAGTAATTTTCTACAATCAGCGCGTCCTTGCTCTCAGGCGGATAAACTTATGTTTTTCCGCTGAGGAAATCTCATCAGAGGTCCCAAAGAAGAAATCGATGAGGGCTGGCACCCCGTCATTATGGGCGTCAGCGAGCGGATTACCGCTGAACGGTGTGGCATCGGATCCTGCCGGACTTCTCTATTGACGCACAATCACAGAGCTTCTAAACTACTATAGTTATTATAGATATCCAAATAACTTCCACTCACATCCCCCCGGAATACCGAGTGTTTTCCAAATCTCTTTTATGATAAAGCACACCTTAATCTACGCTCTCCTAGCCTGTGTTCTCGCTGGTCAAGCAAACGCCTCGGAAACAAGAGCCAAGCCGCTCTTTGAGTTAACCTCGGGACTACCAGGCGAACAAGTCCGCCTCAGTTGGCCATCGGTGGCGGGGACGCGCTACTTAATCCAAAAATCGACAACACTGATCGGAGCCTGGTCCCAGATCGCAATGGTCGAGGCCAATGACGAGAGCACGGCGTGGGTTGATCCCATCGCAACCACCACCCAGGCCTTCTACCGCGTGTCCCTGCCCCAGATCGAACTCACCAAAATCTCGATACCCCTGCTTACCTCCGTCGGCGGCACCCTCCAACTCCGCGGACAATGCATCCCACTAGGAAGCGTCTTGGTTCTCGAAGTCGACGGCCAGGATCCCGTCTTGCTCCCTCTTTCCTCGCTCGGCGGCGGAGTGTGGGAGGCCGCCATCAGCGGAAACTTCGCCCCGGGTGCACGGATCATCGCCGCCCGCATCGAGGACAACAACGGGCTGATGCTGCTCGATGTCAATCTGCCGGTCACAGTGACGGAAACCGGTCGTGCGAGTGATTCCCCGCCAGCCCTCCCTCCGGGGGCACCGATGTCTTCCGGTAAGAAGGGCTATCAATACTACCTCGCCAAAAGTGATATGGGGAGTGCTGCCGCAATAGCCAATCCGCTGTTCCAGTCCAACAACACGAATGGGGAGATGCCTGCGACCTCCGCCTTTGCGTCCAAAAAAGGATACGACTACTATCGGAGTAGCTCAGCCATGGACGCTTCCGCAGGATTTAGCAAAAAAGGATACGATTTCTATAGGGCGCAGAGTGACAGTCGCGCCTCCGGCCTCAACACGAATCCTTACTACGCCGAAAACGGGGCGGAAGGTGTTATGCCGGCTGTGGCCCCTTCCGGGCTTCCCGGTGAGGTCTCGTTCCGCGTCACTTCCATTTCTCTTCCCTGTCCCGCCGGCCCACCCTTGGCATGGACGAGCACTTACCGCTCGATGAGACCGGTCAGCTCCGGTCTCGGCGCGGGCTGGGATTTTTCCTATAATATTTCGATCAAGCCACTGCCCGCGTCGGACGGAGCGAGCGCTTCACGACTGGTGGTCCACGATGGCGGAGGCCGCGCCGATGTCTACCACCGCCAGCCCGACGGCACCTTCCGCTGCGATGGCATGTTCCGCGAAGGTCGCTTCAACGGAGAAGTCTTCACCCTCACCTTCGCCGATCAGGGAACCTGGACATTCAGTCCGCTTGACGGTTCGCCGGACGCAGGAAAGATCGCATCGATCATCGACCGCAACGGCGTCGCCCTAGCCTGCGCATATAATCTCTCCGGCCAGCTCGCCAGCGTCAGCGACGCCTTCGGCCGCGGCCTATCAGTCACCTGGGACACGACGTCGCCGCCCCGTATTGCTTCGGTGTCATCCACCGGAGATCGTGGTGTCATCTTCGCGGCGGTGGACTTCACTTACTCCCCCAACGAGCGCCAGCTCATAGCAGCCTCAGCCCCTTTTGTCGCGGGTAGTCTTTCCCCAGTGGGGGACATGACCTTCGCCTACTCGTCCGGCTCGCCCGACCCGCGCCTGAATGACAACTTGCTTAGCATCACCGACGGCGCCGGCCGCCTCTTGGAGGCCTTCACCTACTCCGGTTCCACCAGCCCCGGCGACATCGTCTACGACACTTGCAGGAGCCACGACCGCAACCGCATTCAAAATATCGGTCAGGTCTGCCGCACGAGCTTCGCAATTTTGTTAGACGGCTACACCATGACCGAAAACGACGAACTCGGCCGGGTTTGTGAGACCACCTTCGATGGCCTGCACCGCGTGCTTTCGCGCCGCCAATACACCGGCTTCGCGACACCCGGCGAGGAAGTCACCGCATCTTCGAACCGCCCCACCGGCAAGCTCCGCGCCAGCGATCCGGACTTTTTCGAAACAAGCTACCGCTACAACCCGGATAGTCGTTGCGTCGCCCTCACCCATCCCGATGGCAGCCGCGAACGGGTCACCTATGAGCGCGACTTGAAGCCGGACGGCCCGGTGCGCGAGCGCGGTAATGCCCGCGTGATGACGATCCAGGCAGCCGACGGCGACTCCCGCACCGTTTCCTGCCAATACCTCCCGGGCTATGGGGCGCCCGAAGCCGCCCGAACGGGTCATGCGATCGGCGGAAGCCCAACCAGAGGAAGCGGGCTCTCTTCTGGCGCGATTGCCGGGATCATTGTGGGGGCCTACAGCCCGGTGCTCGATCCCGACGATGACGGGGACACAATCCCCACCACAAGCAGCAGCCGAGGTTGGGATGGAACCTACAAAGGCAAGCCAATCCTCGCCATGCTTTCCAGGGGCATCGACAACGACTGTGACGGTATCGACGACGATTGTGACGGCATCGACGACGATTGTGATGGTTTCGTCACACGCCTCACGAGCTCCCTCGGGCAGTCCTCCACCCGGACCTACGATGGCCAAGGGAATTGCACCGTCGCGCTCAGCCCGCTACCGGGCAGGGGCACCCTCTCTCAATACGATGGTTTCGGCCGCTGCCTCAGCGTCACCACTCTTAATGGCCCGGACTCTTCCTTCCGTGACGAACTCACCTACGACGGCGACACCGGCTTCCTGAGCAAGGTGACCTGCGATAGCACCGGCCTGCAACTGACAACCCGCTGCTTCCGCGATCCCCAAGGACGCGTTACCCGGGTAGTTGACCCTCGCGGCCACGATTGGCTCTACGACTCTAATCCGCTTCACCAGTGTGTCAGCCAGAGTAGCCCCGCAGTCCCGGTCCGCATCACCACCACCATCACCTACGATGCTGGCAGTCGAAGCGCCCGCAGCGACCACGACCACCAAACAGACGCTGGTTCGGCAGTGACCGCAAATCCGCTTTACACGACCTTTTATGTGCGCGACCTCCGTGGACGATTGATCCGCGTGGCGAAAGAAGAACGCCCGGTCGATTCTACCGGTCTGCTGGTGCCCGATCCGGCCACCCTCTCGAACTACGCCGTATGCGATATTACCTATGACGCGGCCGGCCAATGCGTCACCCTCAGCACGCCCGCCGCCTCCCGGGCCCAGACCAGCGATCTCGCGTGCGATTTTAGCTACGATGAACGCGGTCTCCTCTTCCGCTGCATTGAAGGCGGCCAAGCGAACCCCTCCCCGGTGACCACCCAGTCCGACTATGATTCCTTTGGCACGCTCGTCCGCTGTACCATCCTGAGCTTCAACATCAGCTCGGAAACGCTTTACGCCTACGATGAATTTCATCGCCCGATCTCTATCACCGACCCGATGGGAAATATCACAACCTATGACTACTCCAACAACGGCTTGGTCACCTGCTCGGTTTCCGGCGAGGTGAACGACGTTCCCGGATCAGCCGGTAACGTGCTCCTCTCGCGTTCCTCGTCGCTCTCCTTCCCCTCAAGCGGCGGCCTTCCGGGATCCGCGTCCCTGACGCTCCCCGGCGTGAGCGACGCCTGCTATGACCTCAACCTTAGCAGCTCATCCCGCCGCCACGGCGCGGGCCTAATGAGAAACAAGCAGGGTGACCCGAATGCCAATCGTTACGACTTTGGAAGCTCGGCTTTCTTCAATCTGGAAGTGGAGGATGACACCATTCTCACCGAGCGTTTCAGTCCCGGTGAGTCCGGACCGCATGCTACCGAAACAACCATCGTAGACCGCTCCCCCGCTGGCTTGGTCGGAAAGGTAACGTGCTTCTCACCTGCGCTTACGATAGCGCCGGTCGCCTCACGAGTTCCTCGAATGGAGCCAGCACCATCACCACCACCCGGGATGCCAATGGCAACATTCTTGTCTGCGGGAAAACCGACCATCTCCTCGCCGGCAGCGGCGGTCCGCCCGACAAAACCTTCTCCGTGACCCGGGTCTTCGACCCGCTCAACCGCGGCATCCAGAGCACCGACGGCAGTGGCAATGTCACGGCCTACACCTACGATTCGCTCGGCCGCTGCCTCACGCTCACCGAACCTGGCGGATTGGTCGTGACCACCGAGTTCGATGGAACGGGCCCCACCGGACCCTACAGTTCCCGCGTCAGCGGAGACTTCAATGGCGACGGTTCCCCCGTCATCCTGCGCAGCCGCTTCGCCCGCTGCGGTGAGTTGGTCAGCACCACGGACTCCTATGGAAATCTTACTTCATACACGCGGGACTCACTCGGACGAGTGACACGCTGCGACCACCCGGACACGACTTTCGAAACGTGGAGCTATAATTTCCTCGGTGAAAACGACGAGTGGGTCTGCCAGAACACCTGCGTCCGTGCCATCGCCTATGACCAGAACGCCCGACCGATACAGGTCTCCTGGACCAATCCGCAGTCCGTCGCGCCCTCCAGCCCCACCGCACATCTCTGGGACGGTCTCGGCCGCTGCGTGCGCAGCGCTCAGGGGGCTTCGACAGTTGTCTGCCTTTATGATTCTCTTGGAAATCCGGTCGGCGATACCTCCGACGGTCACACCATCGTCCGAAGTTTCGATCACCGCGGCCGCACCGGCATCACCTATCCGGATGGCAGCGCTTATGCGGAAAGCCGTAGCCCCCTCGGCTTGCTGTTGTCCGTAGCCACCCTTGATGAAGTGGGAGCGCCTCTTTCACCCGCGGTGGTGACGATGGCGTATGCCGGTGAGCGCGTCTGGCGCAGCACCCAAGCCAATGGTGTGGTCACCACCTACCTCTATCGCGGCAATGGCGAGGAGCCCCAGCCCGGCGGTAACGATTCCTCGTTCGACCGCTGCGTGCGGGTCACCATCACCGATCCGTCTTCGAACGTTCTCAGTGAGACCCTCCTGAGGCGGGATGCGAACCAGCGCGCCAGCACTTGCGAAACCTTGTTCACGGCTTCGCCGCAGGGACCGGGTCGCGCACAGGTCTTCACCCGTGACGCCCTCGGGCGGGTGACCGCATGTCTTACCAGGCGCCGCGAATCTCTGGGAGCGGCAGCGGTGACCGAAAGCGATGTCGTCTACACCCTCGATCTGGAAGGTCGCCGCCTCACCACCACGGGTGGTAACAATCCCGGCAGCTACACCCAGTTGGCCACCCTTCCGCCCGGCGACCAACAGATGGGCCAATACACGACGTCGCCTGGAGGAAATCTGAAATGGGACGACCGCGGAAACCTCGCCTCCTTCAATACGGCCGCCGGCCAGGTGGACTACGGGCACGACGCCGAAGGCCGACTGATCGCGTTCAATGATCCCGCCACCGGCACCGCCGTCCTCGGCTTTGAATATGACGCCCTGGGGCGACGCACCGTCCGGGACGATCAGACAGGCAAGACAACGCGCTTTATCTACGACGGCGAGGTGTGCATCCAGGAGCTCGGCGCCGATGGTAAACCCGACGTGAGCTTCGTCTGTGTCGACGGCGTGCAACGCTGCATTTCCACCCGTAACGGCACCTCCCTCTACCCCCACGGAGGTGGATCAGTATCGGCGGTCAGCCTGCAAAGAGGGCCTCACCATGAAAGCCCCGACGTCCTAGCCGCCACACTCGTCACTGATGCAGCGGGCGCAGCGACCGAACGTTTCGCCTTCGACGACGCTGGCGCTCCGATCTTCCTTGAAGCGAACGGATCCCCGGGTGCTCGGAACTCCGCCATCGGCCCGATTCGCTGGATGGCACCGCAGTCAATCTGGGAACCGAGTTACGATCTCTTCCTCGGCGGCGATACCATCGCAAGCCCCGCTCTCGGCATGACGGTGTCCCGTCACAACGGCCATGTCACGGTCCTGAAGGCCCCCGGCGGGGGTGGGAGCGGCGGTCGCATCGCCCTCGTGTTCAGGATCTCGGTAGGTGGAGGTGGAAGCGCCGGAGCTACGAGGGCCACGGACCATAATTCAAGCCGCTCAAACAAGACCTCAACCTGAGCGCGCGAGCTTGAAAGTGTGGGTCATGCCGAGGGTGCAGAGTGAGTTGCAAAGTGCCGGGTTGCGGTGGGTCGCGTCAGTTGCCCAGCCGCGCAAGGCCTCTTGCGTCCGGGGAGCACGGGCTCCGCTGGCCTTCTCGTTTCCGGTGGCTTGTCGAGAACCATGACACGAATGGCACGCTTCCTCTTCCGCGTTCGCCAATGTGGAAAAGGGTCAGGAGAGCATGGCACTCTCAGCCCCTCATGACTTAGTTGATTATGACCTTACTCCGGCTTGGTCACGGTATTCATCTGCAAGGTCACCGCCGTCTGCGCGAACAATCGACCGTTAATGGTTGCTCCAGTCTGTATGGCGACCGAGGTCTTAGCGAGGATGATTCCTTCAAAGTGGGCGTTCGTTCCAATCGTGATAGCTTCAGTGAACTGCCAGAAGATGTTCTTGGCCTGTGCGCCTCCTTCGAGCTTAATCGCGACACCGCTGGCCATTGTGAGAGTCCCCGCCACCTGGAGGATCCAAACATCATTCGGGCCACCCGAGAACGTGACGTCCGCAGGCATTGTCATGCCGGTGCTCCATTTGTAGAGGCCTGGGGCGAGGGTCATCCCGCTGATATTCCCGGCACCCAGTTCCAGGAAATCGGGCGAGGCGCGTCCAACGGCGTCGGAGTAAGCGGTTCCCATGTCGCCGACAGCCAAGCCGAGCTTGGCAGGGTCCATGATACTACACGGAGCCGGGCCAGCAGTATCGACTGTGTAAATATTTCCGGTCACTTCGGCGCACGTTAAGTGAATCGCGGCACCCGTGATTGGGCTCGCCCCGACGTCTCCAGTAATCGCTGAACTGGCGACATTGGTAATTCCGGCGCTTGATAGAATCACAAAATCCCCGGCCGACCCGAGGTCGACCGGTGCCGGTCCTACTCCTACTCCTGTTTGCCCGCACTGGCACAATGGCATCGGGACGCGAGCCCGCGCTTCCTGCGCGCTCCCGGCATCCACGATGGCCGTTGCCCAGAAGGTGTCGGCGATTCGAATGACCTCAATATCATCTCCCCCTTGGAGGCTTAAAGTGCGTTGTTGTCCGTCGGACCACCCTTCGTCGCAGTAGATTTTCTGGGCATAGCGCAATCCTGATTCGGCCAGATAGTAGGCGCGGGATCCGGCATTAAAGCTGAGGAAGCTGCGCTCCGAACTCTGGGTCAAGGAGATCACTGAGACCCCCAAAACGCCCATGATCAGCATGACTACGATCACGCTGATCAAAACCGCCCCCTTCCGAAGGAAATTGACGGTGCGGATTGGAGGAGATTTAAGGGTCGTCATCATCTGGTTCTTCGGTTGGGGGATTTAAGAGAGAGAAGGATAGGACCGCCACTTCGCGTCGCAATACGGCTTACCTCGATTCCCATCCTCGATTTGGCTAAGCGGGATATCGATTGCTTTTCTTTACTGATCATAGCGGGGATGGATGATCGTGGTGTTTGAGACTCCTTCACTTCGCGTGGATCGTAAGGTGATGGTGATGGTGTCTGCGGTGGAGGAGACCGTAAAAAGGCTGACGTTGTCCAACAGAGCGGCGCCCTGCAGAGTTAGGTTGGAGCCGGAGGTGCCATCCCAGGTAGCGGTCTCCGCTTCGCCAACCCGATCAGGATGGCTGGAGGTCCACTGAATCGTCCGACCATCGGTGACAACCACGGTGCCAGCGCTCGCAAAGGTCAGTTCCTTGACTAAGCGATTCATGGCGACCTGGATTTTCTGGGAGTCCTCCGCCGCGTCCTTACTGCTGATGAATATCTTGGTCGACGTCACGAGCAGCATCGCGGTAAATGCCAGCACGATCCCGGTCAGAACCAGTGCGGCCACGACCTCAATGAGGGTAAAGCCGGCCCGATTCTCGAAATGGGTTTTCATGACATTACGGAATGGGGAAAAAATAGGTGGTGAGACGTTCACCCTGGCTGTTGCCCAAGGTGACCCGCAGGGTGCTTTCGTTTCCCGGAGGAGGGATGAACTCGGCACCGGCGGCATCGAAATCGACCCAGTCGTTGTCGAGAAGGAGATAAGGCGGGGGATCAGCTTCGGCGTCCTCAGTGATCTTGGCGGATAAGCCAGGCAGGTTGTTGGGATAATCCGTACGGTAAAGGTGCCACACCGCATCCATTTCCGTCCGCAGAGTGTTGGTTTCCGACAGGCGCAGCAACGCGTTTCTGCTGCCTTTCAGACTGGAACCGATCAGGGGCAGCAACAAGGCCATCAAAACCGCTGACAAAAGAAGAGTGGCGATGACCTCGATGAGGGTAAAGCCGCTTGGGCGGTGAAAGAGCGCTCGCTGAGAATCGTGAGACCTCTGATTCATGGGATCAATCCGGTTTCCGCTAGAATGGTGATGCTCTGGTTCCGTGCTCCCTCGGTCAGGGTGATCGTTTGATCCGCGTCAAGAAGAACTCCGGTATCGCTCAAGGGTCTTCCCCACGAATCGAAACGAATGGCGGTTCCTGCGCTCGCTGTCACGCCCTCTGTCAGGGTACGTTCCATCGCACCGGTGCCGGGAACGATTCCCGGCGTGAAGCCCTCACCCGGAACCACCACCGGCCCGATCTGGTAGGTTGTGGTGTCGGTGAAGACCAAGCGCCATTGATAGGTATCGGCTTGGGCCCGAATCTGGGCGTAGCGTAAATGAGAACTTAGTCGATCCGCTTCTGTCGCCAAAGTAACATTGGAGCTAGGCAAAACGCTCACAACTCCCAGGGCCAAAATCCCGAGCAGGATCAAGGTGGCCACGACTTCAATCAAGGTAAAGCCACTGCGGCACTGCGCGGTATCCTGCTTGAAGTAAGTCACTTTTGGGTGAGCGCTTTGGGGTTATTGTCCAAAGTTCCGGACCGAGCCCACGGGATGGTTTCCCGCAATGAACTCGATCCGGATTGAGTCGGATGTCTTAGTGGTGGTGCTTAGGCGTTATTATCTGGCCCATCTCCCTGGGCTAGTGTCAGTCGAAGCGGTGCGGGTTAAGGGAACCGTCGCAGTTTGGAATTCAAGGGTAGCACCAGCTACTGTAGCGGCTACGTTATAAGAGTAATCGCCCTCAAGGTCCGTGTCTACTAAGGCAAAAGTTGTCGCATCGTCGACCCATCCAGCCTGCGATAACTTCACATTGCTCCATGTTAAGGATTCACGGCCGTTCAGTTCGGAGACACCCGCGTCGATCGCCCGGTTACGTGCGTTTTCAGCCATGTCGACGTACTTTGGCACTGCGATGGCAGCGAGGATGCCGAGCAGCACTAGGACGGCGATGACCTCAATTAAGGTAAAACCTTTTTTTGTTTTTTTGGTCAGGGACTTTAGTTGGGGTAAAATTTTCATTGTTTTTAGTTTTTAGTTTTTAGTTTTTTTTGCTTTCAGGTCAATCGGAATAGACTCCGCCGAACTGCGAGGTGGATTTTTTTATAAATTCAAGCACTGAAGCGCTACGAGACAAGACCCAATCACGACGACGCCAACCTTGACAACCTATTTTTGCTTATTTTATTTACAGCCAGATATATAGGGCTCCCAAAATAAGTAACCACAAGGTAAAACTGCCTGCAGTTCTTGAATTTTAATTCGCAAAGACTATTAACAAAGACTATTAATCTTCCTTAACTTCTTAACGCCTTTGGATACCCTGAAATCCATAAGATCGACTGCTGCCAGGGTTTCCCCAAGGTTTTTGAAACCTTTGAAGAGATCCAAGACACTCGCAATGGAGGCTCCTAAGCGAGTGCCATCCTCCCTAGGATGTTTGTCTGACTTAGGACGATTCGAGTAAAACGTTTTAGAATTTGAGAGCAAATCGTGATGACTGACCTGAGTGTCTTGGAATACTCGCAGAGAAGTCAGTGCGATTTGCTCCAAATGATAAAATGAATTTGCCGGATTGGACAAGTCCGACAGATTCCTAGTGGAGGTGGCTTACGGTCAAGGGAAGGTCGGTTGAGGACTCGCGCCTATTTTCGCTCCGCCGGGCGGCCGTGGCGGTGGCAGATTTCAATTGAGTTCGTCCTCGGGTTCGGCGAGGGCAAGGCCTGGAACCGAGTGGGAAAAGGTCCGGCTCGCGAGGTAGTCGCGCAGCACGGTGGGCCGGTTGGCCGCGCCCTCGGCGGCTTCCAAGGTAATGAGGTTCTGCCGGACTTTGGCGGCGAGGGAGAGTTCAAGGGGGCACATGCCGGCATGCAGGCCTCCGGTGAGCGAATTGTAAAGTTGGTGGGTATTGCCTTCCCGGATCATGGTGCGCACGGCGGGGGACGCGAGCAAGATCTCGCGGGCGGAGATCCGGCCGGTTCCGGAGGCGCGGGGCAGAAGGACCTGGGTGACGATGCCCTGGAGGACCGAAGCAAGCTGGGAGCGCACCATGGCCTGCTGCGCCGGCGGAAAGACGTCGATGATGCGGTCGACGGTCTGCGAGGTGTCGCGCGTGTGCACGGTGGAAAAGACGAGGTGCCCGGTCTCGCTCGCAGTTAGGGCGAGTTGAATGGTCTCGAGGTCACGCATTTCTCCCACCAGGATGACGTCCGGGTCTTCGCGGAGAGCTGACTTGAGCGCGGGCCCGAAACCGTGGGTGTGGACTCCCAGTTCGCGCTGGGTGATACAGGCTTGCTTTTCCGAATAGGTATATTCGATGGGATCCTCTACCGTCAGGATATGCTTCGGGCTGCGCCGGTTGATTTGTTCGATCAAACACGCCAGCGTCGTCGACTTCCCGGTTCCGGTTGCTCCAGTGAAGAGGACGAGACCGTGCGGGAGCTGGGCGAGCTTGAAGATCGATTCCTCCATGGTGAGCGCCTCGGGGGAAGGAATATCCTTGGGAATGAGGCGGAAGATCGCGGCGAGGCCCCGTTGCTGCTGGTGGATGTTGACGCGAAAACGGGTGATTCCGTTGGACAGATCGAGCGCGTAGCTGATATCGATCTCGAGGTTTCGCTCGAGAACCTCGATCTGATCCGGGCGCAGGATGCTAAAGATGGCCGCCTCGCACTCCTCGGAAGTAAGTGGCGGAAATTTATCGCGCAGGGGTCGCAGCGCTCCGTCGACTCGAAAGGCCGGGCTTCGATCAGGGGCCAGGTGCACGTCCGAGGCGCGTCTCTTCACAGCGAGATTCATCAAGTCAGGGATATTCATGGGATAAAGAACTGGTGATTGAAGCGTTTATTTTTTGCCCGCCATCTCGGTCAGTTCCCACATGGGCATGTAGATGGCCAAGGCGAAGAAACCGACGACAACAGTGAGGGAAATGATAAGAACGGGGCCGATGGCATCAGTCATCTTCTTGATGGTGTAACTGATCTCCGTGTCGTAGTGCTCGGAGACATGTCGGAGCATCTCATCGAGACGACCCGATTCCTCGCCAATCTTGACCATATTGATGAGCATGGGGGGAAAGTAATCGGACGAGTTCAGTGGACCGGCGATGCCGTGGCCTTCCTCCAGTAACTCACGGACCTTAACAAATTCGGCGGCGATGGCGGCATTGCCGACGCTCTCCGTCAGAATGCGCAGCGAGTCGAGAATGGGGACGCCGCTCGACTGAAGGATGGCGAAAATACTGGCGAAACGGGACATCGCAGCCTTGACCAGGACAGGCCCAATCAGCGGGATGGCGAGGAGGGTACGATCGCGGAGAAATCGTCCCCGTTCTGTCCCGCAAAAATAGCGATAAAACAGGATACCAATGATGATAGCGCCCAGGGCGATCCATATCCCGTAGCTCGTGAGAATTTCACTCATCGTGATGCAAATGCGTGTCGGCAGGGGCAACTTGAGTCCTTGCTGATCGAAGAAGGAAACAAATCGCGGGATGACGAAGCCGACCATGATGAGGAAAGCGACCCCGAGAACGCCGACGACGATAAAGGGATAGCGCATCGCGGTTTTGATCTCGGCCTTCACCTGGGCCTCGTGCTCGGTCAGGTAGAGCAGCCGGTCGAGAACTTCCGGAAGTGTTCCGCTCGTCTCCCCTGCCTCGATCATGCTGCAAAAAAGGGGCGAAAAAACCTTGGAATGCTTTCCGGCGGCGGCGGAAAGGCTGGAACCGGCTTCGATGTCGTCCCGAATGAGGCCTGCGAGCCGTCGGAGTCGAGGCTGCTCTGTCTGGTCCCTGAGGATCGCGAATGCTTGCGTGATCGGAATGCCGACGCGAACCATGGTGACGAGTTGTTTGGTAAAAACGATCAGGTCCGAGGCCGGCACTGGTAAGTAGTGAGTCTTCAAGCGAGCGAATACGCTCTCAGATCTGCCCCCGACACGCTGGAGATCGATTGGGACCAGATTCAAATCGGCAATTTGACCCAGCGCTTCCTCGAGCGTGTCGGCCGTGATCGTGCCGCTTCGTATTTTTCCGGTAGGATCGGACGCTTGGTAACTAAAGACGGCCATTGTAAAATATTTTCTTCGTTGGGATGATCAATCGTGAGTGGTTTACTATCGGCTTTGGCTCGGATGAGTTGGCGGTTTTCATAAGACGACTTTCGCGGCGGCTTCTTCGAGGGTCGTTAACCCCTTTTGAGCTTTGATGGCTGCGTCCTCTCGCATTGAAACGAAGTTGCCTTCGTCCCGTGCGGCCGCACGCAGCTCCCCTTCGCTGGCATTGCTTGCGATGAGCGATTGCAGTTTCTCGCCAATCGTCAGCACCTCGTAGACCCCGATACGGCCACGATAACCGGTATGGCGACAACGGTGGCAACCCTGCGCCTTGAGGAACCGGGATTCGGAATCGGGGCTCAGTCCCCAGAAGTCCAAGGCCTTGGGGGGAGGCGACCAAGGGACAGCGCAGCTCTCGCAAACCCGGCGGACGAGACGTTGGCCGATCACGCACGAAAGGACCGAAGCGATGAGAAACGGTTCGATGCCCATATCGCTGAGGCGGGCAATCGTGCCAATGGCATTGTTGGTGTGGACGGTGCTTAGGACAAGATGGCCGGTCAGCGCCGTTTGAATGGCGATTGTAGCCGTCTCGGCGTCGCGGATCTCACCGATCATGGCGATATCCGGATCCTGACGCAGCATGCTCCGCAGGCTCCCGGCAAAGGTCATGCCCGCCCGAGTGTTAAGCTCGACCTGACGGATACGGGGAATCCGGTATTCGACAGGGTCCTCGACCGTGATGATATTCACCTCCGGGCGATTGAGCATTGCGAGCACTGAGTAGAGGGTAGTGGTCTTGCCGCTCCCGGTCGGGCCCGTATTTAGGATCATGCCATGTGGCCTTGCGATCGTCTCCTCGATTTTGCGGACATCGCTTTCGCGCATGCCGAGCTGATCGAGTTTGAACACGAGAGCGCTCATGTCGAGGAGACGCATGACGATATTCTCGCCGTGGATGGTGGGCAGCGATGATACCCGCACGTTGATCTCCCGTCCGCTGATTCGGGCGGTGAAGCGGCCATCCTGAGGAATGCGGGTAATGGCAATGTCCATGTGTCCGAGAATCTTCAAGCGGGAGACGACCGAAAGTAGCAGCGACTTGGCGATCGGAGGCAGGTCCTTTAAGATTCCATCGACACGGATCCGGACTTGGACATGAGTCTTCTCCGGGCAGACGTGCACGTCGCTTGCCCCTTCGCGAACGGCACGCGTGATGATCCAATCGACGCTGCGCACCGCGGTTGATCCCTCCGCCATGGCGGTTAACGCCTTGAGTTGTGACTCATCGCTTTCGTTGCTCTCCCCGTCGGCCTGCGTCGTGCCGTAATCGACCGTCTCAATATCGTCGAGCAGAGAGCCGACTCCGGAGGCAAGACCGTAGAGACTGTTCATCAGCTCGTTATACTCGGTCTCCGTACAGATGACGGGGTCGACCTCCATCTCGACGTGTCGCTGCACCGCATCCATATCGACCACCTCTGTGGGGTCGGGCATTGCCACGATGAGCAAATTTTCGTCTTGCCGCAGCGGGACGATGCGGTGTTTCCCGGCCATGGAAGCGGGCAAGATCGCCGCGAGTGCCGGATCGACAGGATAGCGATCAGAATCGTATTTTGGGATATTAAATCGAGCGCTAAGAATACTGACCATGTCGGTGTCCGCCACCATTCCTTCGTGAAGGATATACTCGTGGACCTTGAGACCGTTGGGTCTGGGGGCATTTTGCACCTGATGGTATTGCTCCTCAGAGAGGAAGCCTTCCTCAAACAGCACTTTTTCTAGTCTCACGTTCATCATTCAGGACCTCCGGTTACTTGCCTTGGAACTCCACCGCTGTCCTGGCCCGGGGAAGAATGTGAGGGGTGATGAAAATCAGGGTGTCGCTAAAAGTCTTCCGGTCGGCCTGATTTCGAAACATCCCGCCCAAGCCTGGAATATTTTTGAGGAATGGAACCCCCTCCTCCTGGAGACTTTTGGATTCGGAGGAAAGTCCGCCGATCACCGTCGTTTGCCCGTTGGCGAGATACAGGGAAGTTATTGCTGACCGCGTGATAATCGGGACTTGAGCATTTCCATCAATGATGACCGCCCGGGTGTCGTCGAAGTCGTCCTTGGTGGTATCGAGATCGAGCTTGACCCAATTCTTGTCGATGACGTGAGGAGTGACCTCCAGACGCAGGACCGCCTTTTTGAATTCCACCTGGGAAACAGCGGCGATTCCGCTTCCGGAAGTAGAAGCGAAGGGCCTCTCCTCGCCGCTTTCGATAATCGCAGTCAACTGGTCAAGGGTCGTGATCGAGGGTCGGGAGACGATGTTGAGTCGACCGTCTTTCTGAAGGGCAGAGAGTTGGGCCTGTAGGGTTTGGCTCCCTCTGACAAGGCTGGCACCGTAAGAAAAGCCGGCTCCGATGGGATCAAACCCGGCGGGAAAGTTGGAATTAAAACCGCCGGCGTTCGGAGTAATGCCTGTCGTAAGTTCTCCGCTATTGGAGACATCAAAGACGCCCCATTGGACGCCGAGCTGGCGAGCGACTTCGGTATTCGCCTGGACAATACTCGCTTCGATCAAAATTTGATAGCTGGGTTGGTCCAAGCCCTGAATGAGCTTGCGAGCTTGGGCAATGTCGGAGGGGATGCCATGGATGATAAGCTGGCCGGAATCTGTGTCCGCCTTCACCATAAAACCGGTGCGTTCGGTCCCCGAAACGGTCCCCGAAACAGTCCCCGAAACAGTCCCCGAAACAGCCCCTGGAACGGCCTTCCCAGCCTCCGGATCATGATCCGCGACGATGGCCTGCATTGTTGCGCGGACCGAAATTGCAAGCTTTTCGATGTCGGCATACCGGATGCGGACCACACTCATCACCATGGGCTCGGAACGCTTCCTTTGCTCAGCGGCTAGAAGCTGGTCGTGCAGCGCTTTCTCCATGGCGATATTGCCTTGGACATCTGCAACGGAGAAGATTTGTAGAAGGTCGGCGTTAAGATTGTAGTGCAATCCATGTGCTTCAGTAATAGCCAAAAAGAGACGATCCCAGCGGGTTTCGCGCCTGAGGCTCACTAGAATTGGGCCGCTGACGCTCTCGGTAATGACGACGTTTAGATCGGCGGCGTCGGCGAGGGCGCGCAGAAGCACTCCGACATCCATGGCACGGGTCATCACCATGTTCTTGACGGCGATCTGGGGCAACGGTTCCGGTCGCGATGATTCAAGGGCGACAGCCTCTTCTGTGTGAAAATCGCGCATCGCCGGAAATTCGGGGGCGGGCGGAGCAGTCAAAACCGAGTCGTCGGCAACTTGCTTCCACTCCTGATAGGTCGGATCGTCACTGGCTGATTGCGTCGCGACGGTGCAGCCGGCCGTTAACAGAATGGCCGCAAGGACCACGCAAAGATTACGAAAGCGGCCATAGGCCGTGGAACAATTGGTTTGTTTATCAGAGATATTTGTCATTGCTATTCTCCTGTGATTTGTGGTTTTTCAAGTGGCACCTCAACTGGGTCGGTTGCGCCGCGGCGAAGTACTTCGATATGGTCCGGGTAAATTTGAGAAAGCTGAAATTCTCCTCCTTGGATTGCTTCGCCAACCCGATAGTCATAGCCGTCGATAATTGCGAGGGCTTGGGATCCGATATCGATAAAGCCGATATACTTTGGGAGAGGTGAAGGCTCCGGGAGAGACTCCTCCGGCTCAATGTATTGAGTCACCAACGGTTGCTCCCGGAGAGGACTGCGGAGCCATTGCGAAGTGGCAGCCACCAAGACGCGCTCTTCGCGTTCCGTCAACTCTCCCTGAGCCAAACTCACCTGCACCTTGGCGATTAAGGGGCTGAAGTCGGTTCGGACCAGCCCGGGCGAAGCGGCGGTCGGGCTGGACAACCCAGATGCGTAATAGAGCCCAGCACCCATGACGGCGGTCGCGGCAAGACCAAGGATTATTTTTTCTCGAAGTGTCATTGGATTGCTAGCCAGACGGAAAGATTCATCTCTTGCCCGAGACCGGTGACCTCGATGGTCAAGGATTCGATAGATTCGACAAATCGCATCTCATTGAGCCGATTCAGAAGGATGTTGAAGGTCAGAAATTCACCACGCATGCGCGCGTCAATCCTCAACATTTCGCGACCGTTCTGAAGAGAGCGCACTTGAGGCGTTACCGAAACGAGTTCTAAGTCGGACGCGCGCGCCAAGGTTTCGAAGACCTTTGGCAACTCGGCTAGAGCTTCGATCTTGAGCGGTTGGAGTTCGTTGACAGAAATCCCCTCGGGAAGCGCTTTCTTTTGGCTTTGCCGTAACGAGAGATAAATTGGAAGCAAGGTTTTCTGTTCTTGTAGATCGGCTTGTAATTCCTCGATAGAGGCACGGGCTTTGTAGATGTCCTGGGAGGATGGCAGCACTTCAAATAAGACAAGCGCGAACAATACCATTGCTAATAGGGTGGGAATTACCAGTTTCTCCCTGGTTGAGGTGCGTGCGTTTGAACCCATCTTCTTCATTTCTTGGTGAGATCTCCTTTGCTCTCTTCAATGGTCTTCACCTTCAAGGTGAAAGTGAGGTGCAATTCATCCGAACTTTCGACGAGTTTCGTCGAATCTACCTCCACGGCGTGGAATAGCTGCGACTGATCCAAGCGCGCAATGTAAATGGTTAGCGAGGTCTCTAGTGAGCTGCGCTCTCCATTGACAATTCCTTTCAAAAGGAGTGTTCCCTTGGCATCTGCGGCGGTTTTAATGGGGCGGCCCTTTGCGGCTGGATCATCCAGAAGCGTAATGGAGCTTCCCATTGCGACTGAGACATGGAGGAGCGATATATTTTCAGGGGTCAGCCTGGTGATCTCAGACAGCAAGGCGAGACCCTCGTAACGCTTTGTTGCTGCCCTCCGTCGCTCTTGGAGCGCTCGCACCTTCTCAGTGGCTTCGGTGATGATGGTCTCGGTAAGCCGAAGGCCTAAGGAGCTTAGGCTCCGATCAAGATCGTCTCGCTCCGCGTTTAGGCTTCGTAATTGCGTTTGTTGCCGGTGATGAAAAAAAGTGGTCGCGGCTGTCAGAAATATCAGAAGGATAGATACCGCAGTGGCAATTTTCCGATGCTTGTTCTCGTCCTGGCATTCCTTATAGGTGTAGGTGAGGTTAATTCCGAGCTGAGCGCCTTCGAGCGCCAAACCAAAAGCAGGTCCGTAGGCAATTCGGTCTGCGTTGTCAGCGGGAAGGGCCGTCTTCGCTTGCAACTCCGGCGTATCAAAGGGGTCGATCGCGATCACCCGGGGCGAAAGTTGCCCGGAGATATATTGAAACAGGTGTCCTCTGGCCGCGATCGCGCCGCCGAGGAAAATCGTTTCGATGGGCTCGGTATCGAAATTGCTTTGATAATATTCCATCGTCCGCTCGATCTGCCGCACCATGCGTAGTAGGATGGGACGAAGCAATTCTAAGACATTTTCATGTTGCTGGCATTCATCGGATGAAAGCGCTTCTTCCTCCCATCCGAGTTTGAGAACGAGATGACAAGCTTCCGCCAGATAAGCTTCTGCCAGACTCGGTGCCGGGTCGAGTTCCTTGACTAGGGTCTTGACTAGGAGGGCCTCCCCGAGATGTTGGAGCCCCAAGGGAAGATTTCTGGTGAAGACAAGTCGCCCTTCGAAGAGGACGCTCACGCTTGTGGTGCGCTGTCCCAACTTGCAGATCAAGACTGGAGCGTCCTGTTTCTCGTTACCTCGGAGGTTCACGAGATTACGCAGGGCAAAGAGAGGAATCCCGATGCCGGTCAGAGGATAACCCGCTCGAGAAAACGCTTGCTGAATCTCTTCGATACCCTCGCGATCAACAATTACGCCGGTAATATTCAGGCTGGCATTTGGTGCGCCTCCCTCCTCGACCTGAAAATCGACCACCGTTTCTTTTTCGAGGAATGGTTCTTCGCGTTGAAGCCCCCAGTAAACCGCCCCCGGAAGTCGAGTCGGGCTGACCTGCGGTAAATTCAGGTGATGAACGCGCGCGCGATCCAGTCTTGGCGCGGCCCAGATTGCCAGTTCCTTGGATGAACCGCAGAATTGCTGCAGTGCGGCCTTGAGTATCGGAGTAAATAAGGGGGACTCTGGACGCAAGCCTGGGTCGAATTCGAATGTTCGACATTCCTCGAAACATATTCTCCCATCAGAGGCCTTTCTCAACAGAACCATATAAATAGTGCTGTATCCAATCTCGATACCCACGGTCGCCCCCTGACGCCAGGGGCGTCTGGAGCCTTTCGATGCATTTCGTTTTGAAATAGCGGGGCAACTAGGGTCAGTCATTGTAAAGGGTTCATGAGAATAGCATAAGTAGATTACACCTTAAATCACCAAGGGAATTTAGTTTAAATGGTGTCCTTGAATTCCCAACTACTTCGGAAGACTACGTTTAAAATTTTTAAACAATCCAACCGATCCCTGTCAAATATTTTTTCGATTCTACAGATTTCTCGGACGGGTTTGACTGAAAACCACAATTATTTCGCTTTCTGATCACACCTCAGATCGAATAGAAGTCGCAGTTGAGTGACCGCCTCTTTTTCGAACCTTCAACCTTCGCCATCTCGCAGATCTCTACGCTCTTGAAGGGATGGGCTCTGGACGCCAGTCAGGGTCACTTCTTCAGATCCTCCGTTCACCAGCGTCACATCTCCGGTATTCCCTTTCGCCGCGGGATGAGCTTCCCGGATCCATGCCTTCATCAGTGATCCGGCAGATGAACTCCAGGGCAACCTTTGAAGTTCGGCTCTCGGGGAGAGCAGCTTCGTACGCGCGAAACGAAATTAGCAGGAGATCACACCGCGGCGATCTGGCGAAGCGACCGCCACGGCACCTGGCCTTGATTAATGCCCCCCCTTTCTCCCCTTTCCGGCCCTTCAATGAGGCCACCCCAAAAGAAAATTGCGACCAATCCTGCCATCAGCGAACAAATGACGGTTGTGCAGCACCCGTCGATCCGCGACAGTCGCACGTCGTGCAAGCAACCTTCGAAGCCCTCCGGCTGTCTCCAGCCTTAATCTCCGTGGTCCATGACCTCGGCTACACCCAGCCAACCCCCATTCAGATTGAGGCGATTCCGGCCCTGCTGGCCGGGCGGAATATCATCGGTCAGTCGCAGACTGGAAGTGGCAAGACCGCAGCCTTCGCCCTCCCCATCCTACAGGGCATCGAGGTGGAACGCCGCGAGCTTCAAGCCCTTGTGATCTGCCCGACGCGAGAACTCACAGCCCAGGTCGGTCGTGAGATACGCAAACTAGGGCGAGACCTCAACGGCCTCCAAGTCTTGGAACTGGTTGGCGGGCAACCGTCAGGCCCACAACGCGACTCGCTCGAGCGGGGTCCGCATATTGCCATCGGCACGCCTGGTCGACTACTCGATCACTTGGAACGAGGCTTCATGAAGCCTGACTCGATCAAGACGGTCGTGCTGGATGAAGCAGATCGCATGCTCGACATGGGCTTTGGCGAAGACGTGCGTAAGATCATCAACCACCTCCCACAAGACCGTCAAACAGCCCTCTTCTCAGCGACCTTCCCAAGCAGCATTGAAGCGATGAGCAAAGCAATCCAGCAAGACGCTCTCCGGATTACGATCGAGACCGCCGATGAGGATCGCGCCGACATCCGTCAACTCAAACTCTGCTACGGGAATCACGACAAGCTCTTAAAACTCTGCTGGGCCCTGCAAGCCCATCCGCACGGGTCCGCGCTCGTCTTCTGCAACCAAAAATCGACGGTGCGCGAGATCACGAAGGAGCTGTGTCGCGGAGGCATCAGCGTTGACCGCTTCGATGGCGACCTCGAGCAGTTCGATCGCGACCAAGTCCTCGCTCGCTTTCGCAACCACAGCGTGCGTGTCCTCATCGCAACCGATGTCGCGGGGCGGGGCCTCGATGTCGAGGGCTTGGACCTCGTCATCAACTACGATCTCCCGGAGCAAGCCGAGATTTACGTTCACCGAATTGGCCGAACCGGTAGGGCCGGCGCGACCGGGATCGCCATCTCGATGGTCCAAAACGCCACCGACCCAGCCATCGTAGAAATCGAAAAGTTCACGGGAAAGACGATCGAAATTTTGGACAGCAGTGCCAGCAAGGGCTTAAAGTCCAGTGACCTCATGAAGGAACTCGCGAAGAGTCCCAGAATGGAGACGATCTTAATCTCCGGTGGTCGCAAGGACAAGGTCCGCAAAGGCGACATCCTCGGCGCCCTCACCGGCGATGCGGGCGGATTGAGCAGCAAGGAAATCGGCAAGATCGAAATCCAAGAAAAGCTCTCTTACGTCGCCGTCTCACAACGCGTAATTGCGGGCGCCGTGTCCTGCCTTAACGCAGGACGCATTAAAGGAAAGCGCTTCAGGGCGAGTCACGTCGGCAGATAGGAAGGCTGGCGAGAAAGTAGAAGTTCAGCTCCGACATCCAACGAGGATCGTCCTTAGAGTCGAACTTATCTGGTTACTTTAATATTTCACTGCCAAACTCCGGTTACGGAACTTCGCGCGACTCACTGCCACTCCCGTCATGGCATTTCAGGATAAACTCAGCTCAAGATAGGGCGACTAAGATATCACAAATGTATCGACTTACGCATCTTAAACGAGACTATCAGACGCCTCCGGTTTTGCTAGACTCTTGAATCCACCGATCTAATCGTAATGAAAAAGAAACCATCGAACAAATCCGAAAAACCGGCGGCAAAATCGCCCGCTGCCGAAAGTAATTCCACCACGGCGAAGGTCGATGAAGAGCAGTTTCCAATCGTCGGTATCGGAGCTTCGGCCGGCGGACTGGAAGCTATGGAAATCTTCTTCACCAATCTACCGGAAAGAACCGGTATGGCATTCGTCGTCGTGACTCACCAGCATAAGGGGCACATCAGCCTCCTCCCAGAATTACTCGGCAAGAAAACAAGCTTGTCAGTGAGCCTCGCGAAAGAAGGGACACGCCTGCGCCCCGAACACATCTATTTCAGTCCTCCGGGAGGTTATCTGGGTATCCTCAATGGGGTTTTCTACCAGATGGAAAAAAGCGAATCGAAGGCGACACAACTGCTGATCGACTACTTCTTCCATTCACTCGCCGAGGATCAGCGGGAATTGGCGATCGGCATCGTCCTTTCCGGAACCGGCAGTGATGGCACGCTCGGTCTGAAAGCCATCAAATACGAGTCCGGCATGACCATGGTGGAGGACCCCCAAGCCGCCAAATACGACGGCATGCCGAGAAGTGCGATCACCTCCGGTCTCGCCGACTACATCCTGATGCCGGAAGAGATGCCAAAACAGCTCATCACTTATACCAAAGGTTCCTATCTTCGAGGTCAGGCGGTTGCCATGGAATCGCCAGAGGTTTCGCAAATTCCGATGCATAAAATTTTCATGCTCCTGCGTAGCCATACCGGAAACGATTTTTCCTCCTACAAGAGCAGCACCCTGCGCCGCCGTATCGAGCGGCGGATGAGTATCCACGAGCTCACCGATCCGAACCATTACGTGCGCTTCCTTCAGGATCACCCGCATGAGATCGATCTCCTCTTCAAGGAGCTATTGATCAGCGTGACGAAATTCTTCCGTGATCCCGGGGCTTGGAAAGCACTCTCGGACAATCCACTGAAACAGCTGCTGGCATCTCGTCCCGACAATTACATCTTTCGTGTCTGGATCCCCGGCTGCGCCACCGGCGAAGAAGTTTTCACCACAGCGCTCGTTATTCAAGACTGCATGGACCGGATTAAGCGCCTCTTCGATGTCCAAATCTTCGGCACCGATCTCGATTCCGATGCCATCGACTACGCCCGCACCGGGCTTTCTCCCAAAAGCATTGAGGACGACATTCCGCCCGATTTACTGAAGAGCTATTTTCAACTGGAAGATAACAGCTACCGTATCCGAAAGGTGATCCGAGAAATGGCGATTTTCGCGCCGCACAATGTGATTAAGGACCCGCCATTTACCAAGCTGGACATGATCTCCTGCCGCAATCTGTTGATCTATCTCAACACGGACTTACAGAGAGAACTGATCCCGATTTTCCATTATGCCCTCAAGCCCGGTGGATTGCTCTTCCTGGGTTCCTCCGAGACGATCGGCTCCTTCACCGATCTATTCGAGATCGTCGACAAAACCTGGAGAATCTATCGCCGTAAGGAAAACTTGACCACAAGGACCAGCTTTCTCAAAATCCCCACCGAAACCATCCGGATCGAGAAGAGATCAGTGACCCAAAGCCCGCTTCCCGAGCCATCCAAAGACCGGGACCGGAAGGTCATCAAGGTGCTCGATGACTGCTTGTTGGCCCGCTTCGCTCCGGCCAGCGTCGTCGTCAACGATAGTGGTGACATTATCTATATCCACGGTCGGACCGGCATGTATCTTGAACCCACCTCCGGGAAACCAAGTAACAACTTACTCAGCATGGCCCGTGAAGGTCTCCAAACAGACCTCGCTCTGGCCTTGCGAAATGCAGCCTCCACTCACCGCGAGATCGTCCACACCGGCATCAGTGTCAGGACGAATGGTACTTTCACGATGGTCGATATCTCCGTCGCCAAGATCTCAGATCCTGAAACGATTCGCGGGCTATTGCTTGTGACCTTCCGCCCGACTTCCGAAGTCAGTAACGAGGATCTGGTCGCGGAAAAAACAAAGATGATAACGCCCGTGGATCAGAAGCGCATCAAAATGCTCGAAGGCGAATTGACCTACACCCGGCAATCCCTCCAGTCCACCGTCGAGGAGCTCGAAACCACCAACGAAGAACTCCAGAGCACCAACGAAGAACTCCAGAGCACCAACGAGGAAATCGAAACATCCAAGGAGGAAATGCAGTCGCTCAATGAGGAACTAAGTACCGTGAACACTGAATTACAGTCCAAGGTCGACGCGCTATCGCAGTCCAACAACGACATGCAGAACCTGCTCAACAGCACCGACATCGCAACGGTCTTCCTCGATCCCAGTCTTCAGGTCAAACGCTACACCGATAAGGCCCGAAAACTCATCAACCTCATCCCTACCGACGTCGGACGCCCAATCGCCGATCTGACCTCGAATCTCAGATTCAACAAGCTCACCTCGATCTGCCGCGAGGTCATAGACACGCTGGCATTTTGTGAAAAGGAGGTCCAAACGACGGACGGCAGCTGGCAACTGATGCGCGTCATGCCCTACCGCACGATAGAAAATGTCATCGAAGGTGTCGTCATCACCTTCGTCAATATCGACGCCCTGAAAGAGATCGAAATAAAGGGAGACAAGGCACGGCGATATTTCGAAAACATCGTCGACACCATCCGCGGACCCCTCATCGTTTTAGACGAGGACCTAAAAGTGATCTTCGCCAATCTCTCGTTCTTTCGTTCATTCAAGACCAGTGCCAAACAGACCGTCGGCGTGCGGATCTATGAACTGGGTTCCGGGCAGTGGGATCTTCCCGATTTGCGCGAGCTCCTCGAAACCGTCATTCCAAAAAACCAATCGATCGAGGACTTCGAGATTGAGGGGGAGTTCCCCAAAGTCGGCCACCGGATCTTCGCACTTAACGGCCGGCGCGTCGACCAGGCGGCAGGCCTCCCGAACCTCATATTGCTAGCCTTCGAAGATATCACCAACTTATGACCACGCCCGATATGGCATTGCCGGAACCAGATCCCCTCGATCTTGATCCACCGTCGCAGACTCCGCCGCGTTCCGATGCGGACAAGTTGCTGCACGCTACCCGCACGCAGATCGCCGAGATGACCAAAGAGACCATTCAGGTTCTGGTGCACGAACTTCAGGTCTATCAGGTAGAGCTGGAAATGCAGAACGAGGAACTTCGCCGCGCCCAACTGGAACTCGCCGAGTCCCGCGACCGATACTCGGATCTCTATGATTTCGCCCCGCTGGCCTACCTGACACTCGGAGAGGACAGCCGGATCCTTGAGGCGAATTTGACCGCCGGCACCATGCTCGGCATGGCCCGTAGCGAGCTGAAGGGAGTCGCTATGACACATTTTATCAACCCGATGGATCAAGACATCTTCTACCAAAGCCGTAAGCGGACCATTGCCGACGACTTGAGCCAAAGAAGCGAACTGCAGATGCATCGTGCTGATAGTCAGCCATTCACAGCCCGTCTTGAGACCGTGGCCATCCATGATCACGAAGGGCAACTCAACGGTCTGCGCATCATCATCAGTGACATCACCGAAATAAATCGAGCCGAGCGCATCATCGAAAAGTTCAATTTCTCTTTACAAGATTCCGACAGAAAGAGCCGCGACCTCCTTTGCGCCGAAACCGAAGTGATAGGGAGGGACAGACTTCAAAAGGAGCCGATCAACGATGAGCTAAAAGAAGCCAACACCAAGCTGCAGGCCAGGCTGGATGGGCTTTTGGGGACGAAACACGACATAGAAAAACTGATCGACAACAGCGTCCCCGCCACCTTGTTTCTCGATACCAGCCTCCGTATCCGGCGCTTCACGAAACAGGCCGCACAGCTGATGAAACTCATCCCCACGGACCTCGGGCTCCCGGTCACCGATCTCGACTCCGAGTTCATCTACCCCGGCCTCACGGAAAGCGTGGCCGAGGTCCTGAGTTCTCTGGCCGCCGCGGAAAAGCTGATCACCACAACCGATGGGCGCTGGTTCCACACCCGCATCATGCCCTACCGCGCACTCTACAACAAAATCGACGGCGTAGTCATCACCTTTTCCGACGTTACAAAGGCAAAGCGGCTGGAAGCCGAGCCCAGCCAGTAAAGGAATCCGCCCCCCTTAATTTAACACAATGAGCAAGCCACCCGCTGATCAACCCGCCGCCGAGCTGCGCCGGCGCGCCGAGGCCCAGCTTCAAACCACGCCGCCGGAGACGATTGACGCTCAGCGGAAGATCCACGACCTGCAGATCCACTTGACCAAGCTGGAGAAGCAAAACGAGGAACTTCTTGCCAGTCGCAACGCGAATGCGGTCAAGTCTGCCGATCTCTACGACTTCGCGCCGGTAAGCTACCTCACCCTCAACGCGGAGGGGTCCATCCAAAACGCCAATCTCACTGCCTGCTCCTACCTCGGAATAGAGCACGCCCACCTCCTCGAGCAGAATTTCACCCCCTATCTCTCCGCTGCCGACCGCCCCGTCTTCGCCACTTTCCTCCAAAAAATCGTCTCCAGCGGCGGTAAGCACGAGTGCGAGGTAAGGCTCCCGCGGACCGGCGAGCCGCCGCGCCAAGCCCGGCTCGAAGGCCTGGCCATGCTCGAGGGCCCCGACCAAGATTGGCGCTGCCGGGTCGTTCTCACTGACCTTACCGGACTCAAGGAGGCCGAGGAGCAATTGGAGACAATGACAGCAGCGCACCAGAAAAATGCGGAAGAAAAGGAGGCCATCTTGAATGCCCTGCCCGGGCAGATCGCCTTGCTCGATCCGCATGGCCTCGTTGTCACCATCAATGAAGGCTGGGGATCGGTCACTTTACCCAGCGTCTTGCAATTCACCGAATTTGTCATCGGCCAAAATTATCTTGAGGTCTGTGAACGCTCGACGGGCAACGGATCGAAGGAAGCCCACGCTGTGGCACAAGGCCTGCGTGCAGTGCTGAGCGGCCAACAGCGCAGCTTCGCACTCGAATATTCCAGCCCCTCCCAGCAAGAACAGAGATGGTCCCGCCTCACAATCAGCCCGGCTTCCACCGGTCGACACACCGGGGCGGTGATCATGCATGTCGACATCACCAAGCTGAAGATGTCGCAAAAGCGGCGGCTCGAAGAACAGGGGCGGCTCGCTAACTTAATTGACAGCGCGATGGACGCCATCGTCACCATCGATGCAGCGCAAACCGTCGTCCACGTGAATCCCGCCGCAGAGGCGATGTTCGGCTCACTCACGGCGCAAATTGTCGGCCATCCGCTCACTCATCTGGTCCCCGCCCGCTTCGGCGCCTGGCTCACGGAGGATGTGTGGGCTTTCGGATCCGAGGGCGCAAGTAACCAGCCCTCGGAGAAGATCACTGCGATCTCAGGCATCCGCGCAGATGGACAGGAATTCCCGATCGAGGCCTCGATGTCGCAGGTCGAAGTGGGTGGCGAGAAGTTTTACACCGCCATCCTGCGCGACGGAACCAGACGCCTGAAAGCCGAGACGGAGTTGCAATCTAAGAGCGATGAAATGCGCGCCCTCGCCCGGCGACTAGAAATCATCCACGATGAACAGGCCGTCCACATCGCGCGCGAACTCCACGACGAACTCGGACAGACTCTAACCATCCTCAAGCTCCACGTCGGCGCGATGCAAAACCAGCTCGAAGAGCGCGCGGACGATACGCCATCGTTCGAGGCTCACGAAGCCATCCAGTTGATCGAGACCTCCTTCAAAAGCCTGCGCCGCCTCTGCTCCGAACTCCGTCCACCAATCCTCGACCACCTTGGCTTGGGCCCGGCCCTCAAAATGCTCGCCGCAGATTTCCAGACACACTCCGGGATCTCCTGCACACTGGAAGTGACCAATTTCCCGCTCCTTGATGCGATGCACCAAGCCACGATCTATCGTCTCGTGCAGGAGCTCCTAAACAATGTGGTCCGCCACGCCGGAGCGACCATCGTCCGCATCATCCTACGGGAAATGGAAAGTACGCTCGAACTCAAAGTCGTCGACAACGGCCGCGGGATAACCGACGCCGAGCAAACCGGCAGGAAGAGCCTCGGACTGCTCGGCATGCGTGAGCGAGCGATGGCCGCCGGCGGCACCATCACCTTCATAGGCCACAGCGGCCAAGGCACCACCGCGCGCGCAGTCATACCCCTTGCAAGCCTAACGCCCCCACCCGATCAAGCATGACAAGTACTTCCACACTCAAAATTCTCCTCGTCGACGATCACGCCATCGTCCGCCGCGGCGTCCGCCACCTCCTCATTGAATCGTGGCCTACGGCGGTCTTTGGCGAAGCCACGACCGCCCAGGAAGCGCTGGAGCTGGTCTGGAAGGAGCCGTGGAGTGTCGTGATCCTCGACATCACCATGCCCGACCGCAGCGGGCTCGACATCATTGGTGAGCTAAGAGAGGCCCAGCCCAAAATGCCGGTGCTCGTCTTGAGCATGCACGCCGAGGAGCAATTTGCGCTACGGATGTTCAAGTCCGGAGCCTCCGGCTACGTGACCAAGGACACCCTACTCGAAGACCTAACCCTCGCGGTGGAAAAGATGCTTGCCGGCGGGCGTTATCTTAGCCCCTCCCTCGCCGAGATACTGGCCGGCGTGATGGCCGGTGCCGACCAAGTGCCACACCAACGGCTCTCCGATCGCGAATTCCAGGTCATGCTCATGCTCGTTCGTGGCATGGCGGTAAAGGAGATCGGCGCGAAGTTGTCGCTGAGCGTAAATACGATCAGTACTTACCGCATGCGGACACTGGAGAAGATGAATATGCAATCAACCGCTGAATTAGTGCAATATTCCATCCAGCACGAATTACTCTAGCAAAAGGCCAGTTACCCCGTGTAGATTTTATACTACACAACATTCACCACTGGGCGTGTCAGACAGCGGGCGGTATTAGTTTACAGTGTTCTGCAGGCGAGGTCAAAGGATGAGGAGCACAGCTTCCTCATCCCTGAAAACCTTTCCTGACGAAACATCAAACCAAAACCCAAGGGATCCATCCTTTGAGAATCGAACTTTTTACAGAAAGAAAGTTTAGCACCCCAAAAAAAATCATGGCCAATTTTACGAAAAAAGAAATCATTAGCGAAGTCAGCGAACGTCTCAACCTAACCCAAACTCTCTCATCAAATATGTTTCATATGGTGGTCGAGATTATCAGTCGCGAATTAGTCGGGGCCAACAACGTCGTAGTCCGTAACTTTGGGACATTTGAGACACGGGTCGCGAAAGGAAGACCCGGCAGAAATCCGAAAGATCCGACGACCCCGATCACGATCCCCGACCGGGCGGTAGTTAAATTCCACGTGGGTAAATTGCTGCGTGAGGAAGTTTTCAGCACCCTGCCTGAAGTCAGAATGCGGGATCTCAAATAATATTTTCGAAGGAAAAACAAGACCGCCCCATTTATCGTTGGCTTTACTTGCATTCGATTTCTGTGGGCTGTTTCGGTATCCAAACTGTCCGAGAACCCGACCTCCGCGGCAGGTGATTTTCGTTCAGCCACCTCTCTCCTCCAACCGCCAAAAAGGCAAAACCCCTAGAAGGTTAAGCTCCAAGCTAGCAGTCGACTCACCTTCTTCCCTTGACTCATCGGAATCACGCGCACCTGCTTAACACCGCATTTCTCAAGCTCTCTTTTTAAGATCCGAAGATTGTCTCCATTCGAGACCAAGCTGGTGAACCAACCCACTTGTGGTGCAAACTCAATGCTCTCACGGATCATCGTGGTAATGAATGCGACCTCACCTCCGGGACACCAGAGTTCCCCCTGCTGCCCGCCAAAGTTCAGCTGAGCAGGGCCTTTCGCCGTCCTTCCTTTCGCCAAATTTCGAACTTTGCGCTGACTCCCCACCTGCGCGTCTTTTCGTGAAGCATGAAATGGTGGATTACAGAGAGTCAGGTCGAAGTGATCGTTCCGACTGATAATTCCTCTAAAAATCGAACCGGGATCCGCTTGTTTCACGATCTTCACGAATGGACTCAAACCTCGATTCGATTCTACGATCAAACTCGCGGTCTTCACCGAGAGATCGTTGATTTCGGTCCCGACAAATCTCCAACCGTAACTCTGGCTACCGATAATTGGATAGATGCAATTCGCACCCGTGCCAATATCGAGCACACGCACCTCCTTCCCTGTGGGCACTTTGCCGCCATTGAATTCCGCTAAGAGATCGGCGGCATAATGAAGATAGTCCGCACGCCCCGGAATCGGTGGACACAAATACCCGCTTGGAATGGCCCAATGCTTGATCCCATAAAATTGGGTCAGCAAGGCCCTATTCAAACAAAGCACCGCTCCCGGATCGCTGAAATCTATCGTCTGTCCTCCCGCAGGATTCAGCTTCAAATGCGACTTCAACTCAGCGACCGTGTCACTCAGCAGGCCAAAATCATAGCGCCCTTGGTGAGGATTCCGCGGATGGAATGAGCCCGGCGACGGAGCTTTCTGCTTTGGGTCAGACATTGTCTGCTTTCTCGCTAATCGTTTGCGTGCTCCCGGAAGGACAGGTGCTCATTTCGCTCGTGTAGAATACTGACCAAATACTTGGCTGTCAATAAAACGACCCAATTTCCATCCTGATCCCGGGCGATGACACTTCCCGTGGGGAGTTTTACCTCAGCTGGATCACGGTCACTTCTCGCTTTATCAGGCTCTTTCTCCTCAAACCACTGCACAACCGTCCAGCGCGGATGTTCAAGCCGGGTTTCGACCTGATATTCCGAGATCAGGCGCGCTTGCAAGACCTCAAATTGCAGAGGTCCAACGGCCCCCAACAAGGGAACGCTCTGAGCACTCCCGTGGACATGGTAAGCCTGAGCCACCCCTTCTTTCATCAACTGCTCCATCCCCGAACGGTAGCGTTTGATATTGGCCGTATCCTTGTTGATAATGTAGGTGAAACACTCAGGAGTGAAGCGAGGCATCTCTTTGTAGACGACCTTCGGATCGCTCGTCAGGGTGTCTCCGATGAGAAAATTGTAGTTTCCAACGAGGGCGAGAATGTCTCCGGCATAAGCGGTATCGAGAGTTTCGCGGTCCTGACCAAACAATTTCTGAGCGTTCGCGAGCCTCACTTTTCTCCCGGTGCGCTGATCAATGACCTGCATATCCCGCTCGAAAACCCCGGAAACGATCCGCACAAAGACGGCCCGGTCGCGGTGGCGTGGGTTCATGTTTGCCTGAATCTTAAAGACAAATCCCGAAAAGTTGTTGGTATTCGGAGCGATCATTTCGCCGTCGCTCACTCGACCGGTCGGAGCCGGAGCCATTTCCAGAAAGCTCTCCAGCATGTTCTGAACCCCGAAGTTGTTCATGGCACTACCAAAGTAAATGGGCATCTGTTCGCCGGCCAAAACCCGCTCGACATCTAAAGGTTCGGTGACTCCATCGAGCAGTTCCACTTCCTGAGTCACGGTCTCGTAGAGTTCATCGCTCAAAGCCTCACGAACCTTATCATCCTCGATCCCGGCGACTTCGAGAGGTGCTTTGAACGCTCCGCGCGCGGTTCTCTCAAAAAGATTCACTTCACCCTTTTTGCGATCATAAACGCCACGAAAGCGCGGCCCGTCCCCGAGCGGCCAATTGACGGGGGCCGGTGCTAACTTTAGCACTTTTTCAAGCTCGTCGATCAACTCCAGGGGCGGACGGGAAGGCCGGTCCATTTTGTTAATAAACACGAAAATTGGAACGCCGCGGCGGCGACAAACCTCGAACAGCTTCAAGGTCTGCGCCTCGATCCCCTTACCGGCATCGATGACCATCACGGCGGCATCGACGGCCGAAAGAACGCGGTAGGTATCCTCAGAAAAATCATGGTGCCCCGGAGTATCGAGCAGATTGACGCAGCAATTTTTGTATTCAAATTGCAGGACGGTCGAGGAAACCGAAATCCCCCGCTCTTTCTCCATCGTCATCCAGTCACTGGAGGTGGCCTGCTGTTCTTTTTTCGAAGTAACGCTCCCGGCCAAGCCGATCGCGCCCCCGTAAAGAAGGAGCTTTTCAGTGAGAGTCGTCTTCCCCGCATCCGGGTGCGAGATGATCGCAAAGGTTCGGCGACGTAAAATTTCGCGGGCGGCAGCGGCGGGAACCGGGTTGATGGAAGCTGAAGTGGTCAAAGGCAGAAGGCTGGTAACGCGAAGCAGTCCAATTGGCAACCCTCCCTCTCGATTGCCTCGGATGACGCACCTTCGGTGATGACTATCGCCTTTCCTTGGCCGACTTTGTCCTCCTTAATGGCAGCGATGCGGCATTGCCTTCGCTTCCTCCTCTCCCTTTTCATCGAAATCGTCTTCCAGCTAGTAGGAATGGTCTGGGAATCAAAACTTCCAGATTACGAGGGTTCAAATGAGGCCGCGACCGGACTACCCAAGCTCTTGTTCCAAGCTCTCCTCTGGGGAAGCTACATGCTCGTTTCGAACCGGGTAAAAGCCACCTTCGTCCGTCGGCGTGGCCTTTCGACACCGCCAGAGCTTCATTCCCGGTAAGGCTTTCAGCCGCGATCTCTTCGAGCGCCAGGAGTTCAAAGATCGCCGGAGTTTATTCAACGGAGATGACCTTGGTCTTGGCCCACTCGTCTCCGAGACGAAGCCCCGCACCCGGGTTGCCGCTGCGAGTCAGGATGACAAAGCATTCGACGAGTTGAGCCAATGGGATGGCCATTAAGATGTTACGAGTCGCACCCGTGGCCCAATCTCCGGAAAGGGACGAGCCGTCTTCTTTGACCGCTTTGGTTTTCATGACCTTTTTTCCGATGCTTTGACCCTCAAGCATGGGGAGGCTGTCCCTGACGAGCATGACCAATCCGAAGGTAATATATTGCAGGAAATCAGACCCGGTGACAAATCCAATGATGGAGCCCACGACCACAGCGACGATGCCATCAACGAGCGCTCCAAGAAAACGTTTCACCAGATCGGTTTCAACCTCTTTGGAGATTGAAGCTGGCGCTAATGTCGGAGGTTCCTCTTTTTTCACTTCAGGAGCTTTGGGTTCCCCAGCGTCGACGGAAGTGACCGGAGGTTTTATAGGCGGGGTATTCTTAATGGTGGGTTTGGGAGTGGGATTCTTTTTCTCGGTCATGCTTTTATCAGAACACAATGAGGTGGGGTTGGTCGAGTTTTGATGAAGAGCAAGGCGATCAAACCTGGGATGACGATTGCCTGAAAGTCGACTTCGATGTTGGACCAATTCATCGGAAACGATCAAAGCGACTCGCGACGGGCGCTCAAATTCCAGAAACGCCTAGCGAAATCGTTACGCTTGGTTCTTTGTATGACCTGGGCCTTGCCGAAACTAAGATCCATCCATCTTTGATCGACGCCCCAGGCAAAGAACCAAGCACCTCCTAGTCGGTGTGAATTTCACAGCCCCACTATCCGCAGCTCCATTCCCAGGTTTCGGGATCGCTCCAGTCTTTGACGGTCAAAGTCACTTCAAGTTCGTCGCCAATTTCGACATGGCTTTGATCCAAGCGAAGAATTCTAAAACCCCAGTGTGGTGCCCGGCCCGGATCGAGTGGACTCGAACTCAGCACCAGATCGTCGTCCACTCTGGCTTTCATGTAGACCACGAGACCATCGAGGAGGCCCTCTTTTATCACCTTGCGCCTGAATGACACCTTCAAGGGCAAAGTTGACTCGGTGATGGTGTGGAGGTCCACTTGCACAATCGGAACCGGATTCCCCAAAAAGTGTTTCACGACCCCCAGATCACAGCTCACCAAGCGGTAGTATTCCATGTCCTTGGGACGACTCCGCCCCATACTCGAAAAATCAAAGCCATATACGTCGGTGAGTTCCCAAATATAGGGCACCCGCCGGTCGTCATGGAGCGTCATCGGTTCACAAAACAACTCGAACTGACTCGGTAAAATCAGTCCGCCCGCCTTGAGCAGACGGTCGCGCAAATCGCAGACGTTGGGGACCATCGCCTCATCGAACAAGAAATCTCCGATCTGCTCGTGCAAAATCACGTCCACCGGTTCATCGAGGTAAAACTTCGAGCTGTGCACGTCCTCGAAGTCTACGTTCTCGATGCCATTCTCCGCTGCCAGTCGCTTGGCATGCTCGATGATCGTGGAGTGATCCACCGCATAGACCTGCTCCGCGCCTTGGCGGGAAGCAAAGGCCGCCAAGATTCCCGTCCCCGTGCCCAGATCGATCACGCGATCACCCGATTTAATATGTCGAGTGATCGCTGTGTGATAAAACGCCATGCGGGGCTCATCGCTCAACATCCGCTCCTGCGCATGCAGATCAGCAAAATATTCCTCGTTGAACTGACGGTATTTATCGGCGGGCGTCTCGGTCTTTGCGGGAGGGTAAAACCAAACCTTAAGTCGGGGAGAGCGAAGCAGCCATTTACGCAAGAGAGAGCAAGCCCGCCGAACGCGCTGAGAAAGAGAAACCGTGAAACGTTGAAGTGAGGAAGAGGACATCAGAGTAAGAGGCGCGGAATTGCTCACCTAATCCCTCACCCTAGGATGACCGTCAAGAGTCAAAAGCTTAATGTGAAGCCTTCTTCCACTCAGCCATTGGAAGGAGGCAGGTGACTTTTGTTATCCCAAAACAACGACTGGAGATCTCTTAAAACAAAAGGATCGTCGGCGGAGCGTCGGCACAGGCTGCGGTTAAGCTTCCTTCGGAGTTTCTAAGGCAACTTCACCTCGACACGTCCGAACCATTTCTCGCCACTGACCAGCTCTGATCGCGTGACCTGCTCCCATCCGCCGACGTTCAGACCGACGACTTCCTCTCCTTCCATGGGAACGAAAGATCCTTCCTCGAGATTGTTTGATCGCTGTGCAAGGTAAACCAATAAGCTTCCGACCCGACGGGTATATTTCACGGTCAGGAGCTTTTGGTCTCCAACAACTTTGATCGTGAAGAGGGGCAGTTGCCCGGGTTGCCCGGGTTGTCCGGGTTGTCCGGCAGCAGAACCATGATGAAAGGATGTGCCATCGATGCCAAAAGCATATTTTAGAAGGTTGTCTATCCCGTCGCCATGGGGAGACGCGCTCGGTGCGGCGCTCATTCCGCCAAGCCCGGCTGCCTCAGTCCATGCGTGAAAATCCAGGATCGCACCGACTTCGAGCAGATACGGTTCGTATCCGGTTTCCTCTGTCGTCGCGCTGAAAAAAAGGCGCCTCCCGGCCAGCACCATCGGGCCGGGTCCCGAACCGCCCGATCCGGGAACGATATCAGCTACCAAACGTGTGCCGTCCGTGGTCCCGTCCGTGACCCACAACTCCTCCCCGCTGACTCCGTCGTTCGTGTGGAAAAAACCTTCCCGCCCACTGACACCATCTCAGAAGGATAGGCACCAATTCTCTCCGGCTGCTGATTCACGTCCGTAACCATCCGCACCGAACCTTCTCCAGCGAGCGACGCGAAAGCGATTAACCCGCTGACAATCATAGATCTCATTTCAAGCAAAGACAACATGCAGCAGCCCATTGAGCGAGTGAAAACCCTGGAATTGATAGCTCCGAAAATCCCCCACTTTTCTACTGGATCCCCTTCTCGCCACCGCCATCCTCACTCGCATCCAATGACCTACGATCTGAACCCTCGAGCCAAGGCCTCCATCTGCTCCGCCACCGGTGCCTCCGCGATGGAAGTGGCGGAGCTTATTCAGGAACTTTGGAGCGGCTACGGCCAGATCCTCCGCATCCGCCTCGAAGGAACCTCACCTTCCTCCGTCATCGCAAAGCATGTCCGAGTGCCCACCACCGTAAATCACCCCCGCGGATGGAATTCAAACCTCTCCCACCAACGGAAACTTAAATCCTACCAAGTCGAGACCGCCTGGTATCGCCACTGGAGCCAGCGCTGCGGACCGGACTGCCGCATCCCAAAACTCCTTACCTTCGATCAGCATAACGGTGAAATCCTCCTCGTCCTCGAAGACCTCGACACCGCCGGATACCCCGCGCGCCTCACTTCTATTTCTCCAACGCAACTTCTGGCCTGCCTCGATTGGCTCGCCCATTTCCACGCCACTTTCATGAGTGCCGAACCCGCCGGCCTCTGGGAAACCGGCACCTACTGGCACCTCGCCACCCGCCGTGAGGAACTCGAAGCGCTCGACGACCTCCCGCTCAAGAAGGCCGCCTCCACCATCGACCAACTCCTCACCAAAGCCCGCTACCAGACCCTCGTCCATGGCGATGCCAAGCTCGCCAACTTCTGCTTCTCCGCATCCGGCGACCAAGTCTCCGCCGTCGATTTCCAATACGTGGGCGGCGGGTGCGGAATGAAAGACCTCGCCTACTTCATCGGATCCTGTCTCGACGAATCCGCCTGCCAACAACAGGAGGCCGAACTTCTCGACCACTACTTCGCCACCCTCCGCAGCGCCCTCGCTCCCAAGCACCCGACCATCAATTCCGCCGCCGTCGAAGCCGAATGGCGCACTCTTTTCCCCCTCGCTTGGACCGACTTCCACCGCTTCCTCAAAGGCTGGAGTCCCGGCCACTGGAAGATCAACTCCTACAGCGAACGTCTCGCCCGCGAAGTCCTCGCCTCGCTCTAATATTTTTGCCAATGCAACTCAGCCCGGATCACCTCGCCGAACTCGAATCCCTCGCCATCCAAGCCGCGACCCGCGCCGGCGAGATGATTCAATCTAAAACGGAACTCGACCACCAAGTCCTCCGTAAGCAAAGCGGAAGCACCCTCGCATCCCAAGTCGTTACCGCTCTCGATCTCGAGAGCCAGCGACTCATTCCCCTCCTCTTCGCCACAGGAATATTCCCTCTCCACGCGGACAAAACTCTCGAGATCGATCCCAACATCCTCTTCGCCACCAACTTCGAAAACGACGAATGGAAGAAACAATGGCACGGAGGCACCTACGGTCAAGCCGGTTGGGGAGGTCGGCCCAGTAACGGTCTGAACGGCTGGTCGGCACGCGGTCTCTTTAAAGGCCGCAAAGATGGCAAGACCCCGGTTGGCTTCTATTGTTACCACGCCGAAATGAAGGGCAAATACGGCGACAACTTTCTTTGGGATAAGGACAAGCTCGGCATGCTCGAAAACAACCGTTGGTACTGCATCGAGCAATATGCCAAACTTAACACCGTGGGCGAAAGCAACGGCATCCTCCGCAGCTGGATCGATGGAAAACTCGCCTTTGAAAAAAGCCAACGTCCGTATGCGCAACACCTCGAAACTCAAAATCGAAAAACCCTCATCCCATCCAAGCAACTGCTACTCATTCTACTCAGCTGACTTTTCCTCCAAGAAATCGGGCTTCTTGGTCAGATACTTTTCAAGAAGCATCTCCTCATTGACTGGGAATGGCACGTAGCCAGTGGACTCGGGATTGAGGATGATGGCCTCCACTTCCCCCTCGCTCCACACGTAGCTCAGAATGGTATTGGTCCAGCCCCAGTGAGCGATATCATCGTGATCCTCCGATCTCACAAAACCCTTTTCCTCCACGAGGATTGCTTTGAAATCACGTCGGAATTCCCACCAGCTTTGAAGGTGCCTCACGTGTAACAGCGAGATTCCCACCACGACCGCCGAGACCGCAAGAAGCGGCTGCCGGGTCATCTTAAACCCAGAAAGACTGATCACGAATGCCGCCAACATCAACAAAGGCAGCGCAGTAAGAGAGAGCGTGCGGGTCGAGAAAGCGATCCCTCCCCAGATACCGGGCGCAAAAAGAGAAACTCCCCCAATCCAGAGGGGAGTCACCCAAGCCACGAGAAGAACCTTACGCGAATCCGCGATGACGCCCCAGATACTGAGGACGACAAAAGAGACTCCCATCCACGGATAAGGATGAGCGAGCGAAGCAATGATCGCACCCAAAAAGGATGAGCGGTTGTCAGCATCGCGCGGGAAGAGGATCCAAGTCAGCGCGATGGCCGCCGAGGAAATAGCAAGAGCGGTAAGCGCGGCACTCCCCCATCGCTCACGTGGACTGCGGGCAAGCCAAGTGCGGAAGCCAAAGATGATCGCAAAAATTGACCCCGTCACCACCGTGCTTTCGTAAAGTCGCAGATGCGCAACGAGCAGAAGAGCGGTGAGAACTTGCTCGGAGAGATTGAGAGGACGTCGCAAAATCCCGAAGTAAAAAATGGGCCAAGCAAGGCACAGCAGAACGAGGTGCTCGCCATAAGCAAGGCTCCAAGCAGCGAGATTGAGACTAGCGTAGGAGATCAGTAAGAGAAAGATCAACGCGGGCCTCTCACGGGTTGCATAAAGCGAAACAACAAAGGAGAGGACCCATGGAAACCAAATCCCGAGACCGAAGAGGATCTCCAAAGTTGCCAGATCGGTGATTCCCGAATTCACTCCAAGAACAAGGGGCCATTGGGTAATCCACTCCGCATGCGCACGCGAGGGAGCAATGTTGGTGAAGGTTCCGTTGTCGAGAATGATGGCGAAGTAGAACGAGCCATCACTCCCGAAGAAGGTATCGACTGAAAAGCCAATCCAGAGAGATCCACTGATCACCGCGAAAAGCGCGATAGCAAACACGCGGAGTCGTGCCGCTGAAATTTCGAGGTTAGGAGCCGGATTCATGAAGCTGACTTTTCAATTCCCACCTTCTCCGCCACCAAAAATTCAGGTCGCCCCTTCACCTCGGTATAGATCCGATTGAGATACTCCCCGATCACTCCGAGGAAGAGCAGTTGCACGCCCCCTAGAAAGAGGATCGTCACAATGGTCGCCGCGAAGCCCGGCACAATTGGCAGTCCCATCTCCTGAAAGGGCTTGGGGTAAACCTTCTGAATAATGAAGAACATCGCACCAAGCGCGGAAAAAAACGACACCACCAAGCCGACATACGAAGCCAAGCGAAGCGGAACTCCACTGAAGGAAAAAAGTCCGTCACTCGCCAATCCCAGCAACTTCTTAAAAGTATATTTTGGCTCTCCCGCGAAGCGCGCGCTCCGCTCGTATTCCAGACCCGTTTGCCGAAACCCGGACCACGCTCGCAGTCCGCGAAGGAAGCGATTTTTTTCCGGAAATGCCACCAAGGTATCCACCACCTTCCGGTCCAGCAGACTAAAGTCGCCGGAATCCAGCGGGAAATCCTGGATCTCGGTCATCGACTTCATCAAACGGTAAAAACAAAAGTAAGCCGCTCGCTTCAACCTCCCCTCTTTCCGCTTTTTGCGCACCGCATAAACGACCTCAAAGCCCTCACGCCACTTCTCAATGAG
Organism: Akkermansiaceae bacterium; assembly: GCA_047629805.1. GTDB lineage: Bacteria > Verrucomicrobiota > Verrucomicrobiia > Verrucomicrobiales > Akkermansiaceae > SW10. The sequence goes on from JBLHUR010000021.1 coordinate 43,851, forward strand.
ATCTTGAATCAACTCCGGAGGGTCCTGTAAGTCGGCATCGATAATCGCCACGACCTCGCCCGTAGCCGATTCCAACCCCGCCGAAACCGCTGCTTGATGGCCAAAGTTCCGGCTTAAAATCACGACCTTCCACTTCGGGTTACGAGCATGTTGCTCCCGTAGAAGTTCCACCGTGCCATCGCGCGACCCATCATCGATACAAATCAACTCATAATCCTCCGGCCAATGAGCAGCCACCTTTTCAATCCGCTCGAAGAGCGCCGGAAGTGATTCTTCCTCGTTGTAACAAGGGATGATCACGCTCAGTGATTTGGGACTCTCTTTCATAGGCGAAGGGATTCGGTATCAGCAGGAGGGATGGCAGGCAATCCTCACTCGACCGGAAGCGTGAGGTTAAATTCCTCGAACAAGCGCCCGGGAGCATCGGGGAACTTTTCGAGAAGCAACTTTTGCCACTCAGCAGGCTCGATCGCCTCAATCACACTTCCCTCGGGGCTGATAATATCGTCCAAATGAATTTTATCTGGAGGCCCGTAGGAAAAGGGATTTTCCCATCGAAAGGTCGCCACCCAGCCATCGCGATACCACGCCATACAAACCCCGCTCACGCCTGTATTGCAGGCAAAGGCCACCTGCGTCCGCTCTTCAGCGAGAGGCCTCAAAAGCGAGCGGCCCAAAAAACCCGTCATCTCCGGCAAACCAAGAAGATCACGTAAACTAGGAACCAGATCGAGGTGCGAGGCCGAGGGCTGCGGAGGAGCATTGGTCCCCTTCGGCCACTTCACTAGGAGCGGAACTTGAGTCTGCGCCGGGAGCAGCGAGGAGCTATGAAACCAGCTCCCGTTCTCGTAAAATTCCTCTCCATGATCGCCGGTTACTACGATGACGCTGTTGTCATATCGGTCCATTTTTTTAAGCTCATCGACAAACTCTGCCACTTGGTGATCAATCCACGCCACCGAGTTATGGTAACGTCTTTTGAAGGAAGCAATCTCCTCCTCATTCGGAAAAGCCGGGATACCGGACCCATCAAAGTAATCTTGATAAGGCACTTCAAAGTCCTTGGCCCAACGATACCCATAGTGAGTTGAATCGAGGGCGATGAAGTGAAAATTCCCACAGGAAGGTGACCCTTGCAAAGACTTCAGCGAAGAAGCGAAGGATTGCTTTTCGCGCTCCGGGATCTGTGAGTAGTAGTCCTTCCAGTGGATCTCACCCTCCCGCGACTGCGAGTAAACTTGATACAAATCCTCATCCGACCCGAAGCTCGTCGCGCCCATATTACGATAGGAAAGATCGCAAACAGTCCTGACTTCCATGCGGTATTCCGCTTGCTCGAGAAGGTCAAACCAAGCCGGCACCGCCAGTTGTTTATCCTCCACATAGGCCGCCTTGTCCCCTGCCCAAAAAACGGGTAGGACCCCATGAAAAAGCCCATACCACGAAAGCGCGGTGGAGTTGGAAGCAGCCCAAGTACGGCCCAAGTCCTGACACTCGTTGTCACGGAAGTCACTGAGGAAGGGAGCATGCTCGGGAGCAATGGCATCTTGCCGCGTGCTTTCCATCATGATGATGAATATGTCCGGTCGCGCCACCTCATCGGCTGGCGCGGCTTCGGAGATCGGCAGGGCTTTCGGAAAAAACTTCACCTGAAACTCCGCAACCCCAATCGGAGGCTCCAGTCCCTTGGTAAGATGAATATCATACACGTTGTGCTCCCAGCGGAGGGCATTGCGCGATTTCCAATTCGTCCCAACATATTTTTCAGCCCACACGCCACCCCAGAGTCCCAAAAGGAAAACAACCAGGATCCAACGTGGCGGTCGCAAGCCAGAAGCCCACTTCAGATCAGCCAGCCAATGGCAAAGGAGGTAAACGCCCCAAACAAGGACAAAAAATCCCAGCACAACCGCCCAAGAAGGAACGGCCACCCCGCTGGAAGCCAGATTGGATCCAAGATCGAAGCTCCCCGCTTCATCAAGCTGGTTGAGGAGATTGATGATAGGATTTTTCCACGTCACAATCGCGATGAAGTCGGCTAAAATCACAAAGGGAAAACAAGCCGCAATGACCCAAGGCCAGCGACGCATCCTTTTCGGCGCCAGGGCCCCCGCAAATCCGCACGCAATCCAATAAACGCCCACCACCACGGCATCGGTGAGAATCCGCCCAAACATCGCACTCACCTTTTCCAGCCAAGTAAAGGGGAAGCCCTCCAGCCCCATGTAGTTGTGCAGGCCAAAAACTCCCACCGAAAAGGTAAACCACATCCAATGAAATTGGTGTTTTCCACCACACCATCGCCGGAAACTCCCCGCCATCGTCCGGCCGGAAAGCTTGATCCAAAGTAATCCTCCCAAAGCCGCTCCGCCAAGTCCCCACCAAATGGCCAGACTCATATTACTGCCAAAATTCCCAGCCCCCTTCACCCACGGAGCACGAGGCCCATCAAAGGCAATTGCCAAGAAGAACGGCAACAAGGCGAGAACAGCCCCTCCAATCCAGAAAGGTCCGTGCCATCGATCACTGAGTTTACGATTCATGAAGAGTCCGCCTCGGCGGAGCACTCTATTATCACGTCCAGCCACTTTAAGCAACATTCCCGCCATTGTAGAAAACACCCTTGTTTGTAATCAAAAAAACCATCAAATGAGGCTCCTTCCCATAGTGATGAAAAAAAAACGGAACGAGTCATCAAGGCCGTGTTTTATGCCGCTTTGGTCTCAGGAGCTTCTTTTCGCCTTTATCGGAGGTTTCATTAAAAAGCAGTTCCACACCTCGATCATTACCAAAGGCGGTTTCCCAACGAAAAAGCCGAGAACCGATAGGAACATCACGGTGCTCCGGGTTTCCTTTGAGTCGTCAAACCGACAAAGAAATCCATCATCTGCACCCTTCATCATAAGGTCCGTCTGGTTAAGAATAAGGCATGATAAAACCTCTCGGCATCTACTCCGTCCCCCTGATTGCGGGAGTCATCCTCACACTCGCTTTTGAAGCGACGAGGTGAATCCAAAGAGGAAGAGAAAGCCAAACTGAGCTTATTGATCGAAAGCCGGACGCTCAGGACTACTTCTTTGCGTTACCTGACTCAGTTTTTTCTTTCTCCGCAGCTTTCGGTTCGCCGGTTTTTCCTATTCCAGCGCCTTCTGGCACGATCGCCTTTTTGACTGGAACCACTTTCACAAGCGCGGTCGCAGTCATGGTCGGATCGAGGCGGTCCTGGAGGGAAGTCTGAATCGCCTCCCTCTTACGCGACACTTTTCCTTCAAAAACGACCTTACCATCAGAAGTCACTTTGATGGGCTCATCGAGATTCACGAGATCGTCGCACAAGTAGAGCGTAAGTTCATCCTGTTCAGCTCCCGTGATTGTAATCTCCTGCCCCTTCACCTCCGCTTCGATCACCCCCTTCGGCTTTCCTCCCAGCCAATAAAATCGCTCGGAACGTTTCCCTGACTTCCCCCAGATCACTTTCTTCGGCCAAGGATTCCGCGTCTTGGTCGCCATCCATGGAACCGCCTCGGCGTCCTTCTTATTCATCCAATGCCCATCTTCCGGATAGATTGTCACCTTGTGTTCGAAGCCCCCTTTCTCCTTCTGAAGCTTCTCTAATTTCGTCTTCCACTGCGCCGCAATCTCGTTCCGCCTATAGGCCGCATCCTTCCCTCCCATATAGATTCGGAAAGGCAGATTAAAGAGCCCTTCAGCCGTCGCATCATTGGGATGCCCCGCCATCATCGTGGCCGCGCCAAAACGATCTGCCAGTCGCGGGGCCAATTGGTAAACGCCATCGCCTCCCGCCGAGTATCCCATCAAATAAACCTTATTTGGATCAACGCCATGCTTCGCCACCATGTCTTCGATGAGCTTTGCAAAAAGCTCATCGATATGCCCCTCATGCCAGAGGTTCCAGGTATTCGTCGGAGCACGCGGCGCGACATACCATCCCTCCTTGGGAACATAGAGCTGAATTTGATTATTCCACTGTTGGTCGTTCACCTTTGCCGGAGCTCCACCCCCACCATGCATCGAGAGGTAAAGCCGACGTTCCCCCACCTTGGCTTCGCCATAGAGCTTACCCACGCACTTCATCGTCTTCTCAGCAGCCGTGATCTTGAAGAGCTTAAAACTCTCGCGCACTTCCTTCATCTCAAGCGAGCGCTCCTCCGACAATTCAGCGTAAGTCTCAGCAGCCATCTTTGCCGCCTCCTCTTTCGTCAGATCAGCCCAAGTTGATGAACAAAGCAATAAACTATACAGAAGAACGTTTCTCATGGAGCGGTATTCTGATCAGACATTTCCCTCGACGCCATATTTTTCCCCGTTCTCATCCGCTCCTTTCCATGACACTCACTGGATGCAATATTTTCCCATAGCGTTCCATCCTCGGAAAATTCCCCACGACCCCAAAAAGCATCAGTCCTCCCAAGACCCAACAAAGAAAGTAGAGGCGGAATCGAAAAATACCCAGCCATCTCACTTTCGAACACTCGATAGCCAGCTTGGCCGTTTTTCTATTCCTGCACCACAAAGCGCCCTCGGCCCTCGCCCAGCTTCTTCGACTTCCTTACCTTCTCTTGCCCCATCATTTCCCGATACCTCTCCCCCACCCCGCCTCTTCGCTTTCTCGGGAATTCGCTCATCTTCAACCTCCCCTCCCTCATCAAAAAGAAAGATCCGATACCTCGGCAGCGTCCTCTTCTCCCATAAATCCTGCGGGTGACTTAACGCCTTACTCATCCCCCGCTTCGCCCGACGACTCCCTGCGCACGCCTCCCCATATCCGCTCCACGCGTAATCCAGCGGATCAGCCACGATCCCCGCCCGCACCGGATTCAAATCAATGTAAGCCGCCATCGTCGCGAGAGCATCTTCACCATCCACAAGGACACTCTTAAACCGATCCATCCAC
>JBLHUR010000022.1:0-48071 GCA_047629805.1 Akkermansiaceae bacterium
ACGGCAGGGCAGACGGGGAAGATCAGGTGCGCAGAAGCCTCTCACGAGCGAAGGCTTTTCCTGATGCGGTCTTGAGATAATGCTCAAAATCTATCATTACGGTGTCTGGCACTAAAGTCCTTAAGGTGTCTGGCACTAAAGTCCTCAAAGTCCTCAAAGTCCTCAAAGTCCTCAAAGTCCTCAAAGTCCTCAAAGTCCTCAAAGGCCCCAAAGTCCCTCACGGTTTTGGCCTTCCTTTTCAGCTTTGCATGGGGCTGTCGCTTACGGGAAAGCACCCGCAAAATGACTGCGGCAGCGAGCCGCAAAAGTGTCTTTCGCTTGGGTCTGGAAGACCTCATGAGTCTGTTCGATCAAAGCAATCCAGACCCATCTCAGGAGGCGCGTCGGAGCGAATTTTGGCTATGGCTCCCGTCAGAAACCTTCCACTCAATTTTCCTCGTGTCGTGTGGTCCGCGTCATGAATTCCCGCGGTTCTGCTTCCAGCCATCGCTCGTTGGTTATGGTGCTGAAGAGGTCGATGAGGGGTTGGTCGGAAATGGCCTCGAGCACCGCCTGCTGCTAGTCTGTAATTTTATGGATGGGCACCGAAGAAGCCAGATCGATGCTTGACCGGGTTCACTTTTGGTAAGAGGTCGAGGCCGGCAATTGCTCTGACTTGGATAGGTCGCACTACTCCCCGCGATCATGCTTGCAAGATCATCGAAGCGCCCATCCCGACTTTGGTTTTCGAGCCACGCGAGTGATTCATTGAGATTGTTAATTTCGCGAAGGTCCGGGGAGTCGGGGGCTGCGAGCCTATCCCAATGCGCGGCGAGTTCGGCGAGTTCGGCGGGCGTGGCGGAGAGTGCCCAGAGTGCGGTTTCGGCGTAGCGGGTCGCGCCAGGAGGGAGGGCGAGCAATTCTTCGCTGCGAAGATCTCCGCAAAGTCCCCATTGCTGTGACGGCTCAAACTCATTTAGCGTCACCGCGTCACCTTGCCTTCGTTCCGTATTTTGCGAATCCATTGAGAACTTCTCGATCTCATACGGCATCGAAAGTTCGCGAACACCGAAGCCCAAGACGAGGCCAAAAATTCCAGCGATCGCAAAGTTCTTCTTCACAATTTTGAGAGAATACCAGATTGAGTTGGCCTGTCGAGATGATTGGCGGCTGGCGATCATCGGCAACACAGTTGACACGATAGACTTGCTTGCTAGAGTCCGCGCCTTTCCTAAAGGGCTGATACGCACTCCTCCCGGAAAAATTTGATCAAAACTCACTTAGAGAATACGACCATGGCTACCACAAAAAAGGCTGCTAAAAAGCCCTCCACGCAAAACCAAAACGTCTACTACTTCGGCAAGGGAACTTGCGACGGTGACGGTTCAATGAAAGCCCTCCTCGGAGGTAAAGGCGCGAACCTCGCGGAAATGAGCAGCATCGGAGTTCCCGTTCCTGCTGGCTTCACCATCACGACTGAAGTCTGCACTTACTATAACGACAACGCTAAGAAGTATCCTAAGTCTCTCGATGCCGAGATCGAGGAGAACATCATCAAGGTCGAAAAAGCGATGGGCAAGAAGTTCGGTGATCTTGAGAACCCACTTCTTCTTTCAGTCCGTTCCGGTGCTCGCGAGTCGATGCCTGGAATGATGGACACCATCCTCAACCTCGGAATTAACGACAAGGTCGTTGAAGCTCTCGCAAAGAAAACCGGCAACGGAAAATTTGCTTGGGATTCCTACCGTCGTTTCCTCCAGATGTATGGAAGTGTTGTCATGGAAGTGGAAGCCGAAGCCGGCGAGCACCACGATCCTTACGAGGTCATCCTCGACGCAGCCAAGGCCAAGGCCAAGGTGAAGGACGATTCCGGTCTTTCTGAAGCTCAGCTTCGTGAAGTGGTCGCAGAATTCAAAGCGCTCATCAAGGAACGCTCCGGTAAGAATTTCCCGGAAGATCCCCGTGCCCAGCTCAAAGGAGCAGTGAGCGCTGTTTTCAACTCATGGCAGAACGACCGAGCAACGGTCTACCGCCAGAAGTATGGCATTCCCGCCGCATGGGGAACTGCTGTCAACGTCCAGGCCATGGTCTTTGGTAACACCGGTAAGACCTCCGGGACCGGAGTGGCTTTCACGCGTGACCCCGCGACCGGTGAGAACGTCTTCTACGGTGAGTATCTCATCGATGCACAGGGCGAGGATGTCGTCGCCGGCGTGCGCACTCCCAAGCCGATCGCTAAGATGGCGAAGGATCTTCCTAAGTCTCACAAAGAACTCCTCGCGATTCGTAAGAAACTCGAGAAGCACTTCCGCGATGTGCAGGACGTTGAGTTCACGATTGAAGAAGGCAAACTCTGGATGCTGCAGACCCGTAACGGAAAGCGCACTGGTTTCGCTGCCGTGAACATCGCGCTCGACATGGTGAAAGAGAAGCTCATCAAAAAGGAAGAGGCGATCCTTCGCATTCCTGCCGATGACCTCAGCCACCTCCTCGCTCCCATCTTCGACACCAAAGCTGAGAAGGCGGCCAAGAAAGTTGGCTCCGGTCTTCCTGCTGGTCCTGGTGCCGCTTCCGGTAAGATTTACTTCTCCGCTGAAGATTCAGTCAAAGCTGCCGCAAAAGGCGAGAACGTCATTCTTGTTCGCCAAGCCACCTCTCCCGAGGATCTTCGTGGCATGATCGCGGCTGACGGCATTCTCACCACCGAGGGTGGTGCGTCTTCACACGCTGCACTCGTTGCCCGCCAGATGGGTAAGGTTTGTGTCTGTGGTGCACACGGCATGAGTATCGACTACTCCAAAAAGACTCTCACCGGAAACGGCGTGACTTTGAAAGAAGGCGATGAGCTTTCTCTCAACGGATTTGTTGGAAACGTTTACAAAGGTGGCATTAAGTCTTCTCCTTCCCAGGTCATCCAGGGACTCATCGAGAACAAGCCCGCTGCAAAGCGCTCCGACACTTACAAGAAGTTCATGGAGCTCATGAGCTGGACTGACAGCCTCCGCAAACTCGGCATCCGCACCAACTCCGACACCCCTGAGCAGGTTCGCCAAGCGATCAAGTTCGGTGCTGAAGGAATCGGTCTCACCCGCGCAGAGCACATGTTCTTTGAGGGGAACCGCATCGACGCGGTCCGTGAGATGATTCTTGCTGATGACGACGAAGGCCGCGCCAAGGCACTCAAGAAAATCAAGGTCTTCATGAAGAAAGACTTCATCGGTATCTTCGCAGCACTCGACGGTCGCCCTGCGACCATCCGTCTCCTTGATCCACCACTTCACGAGTTCATCGGCACCATGGATGCCGCTCAGAAGAAGGACCTTTCCAAGAAGATTGGCATGAGCGCAGCTGCGATCACCAAGCGTATTCACTCTTTGCACGAAGAGAACCCCATGCTCGGTCACCGTGGTTGCCGTCTCGGCATCAGCTACCCAGCCGTCACCGCGACCCAGGTCGAAGCGATCCTCGAAGCCGCCGCTGAGGTTCAGGCCAAGGGCACCAAAGTTCTTCCAGAGATCATGGTCCCACTCGTTGCCTACGCACGTGAGCTTGAGCTCCAGAAGCAAGTCATCGACGCTACCGCCGCTGAAGTTCGCAAGAAACTCGGTCTCAAGAAGTCTGAACTTAAGTATACCGTCGGAACCATGATGGAGATTCCTCGCGCCTGCCTCACTGCTGATAAAGTGGCTGAGCACGCTGAGTTCTTCTCCTTCGGAACGAACGACCTCACGCAGACTGGCCTCGGTCTTTCCCGTGATGACTCCTCCAGCTTCCTCCCAACCTACCAGGATGCGGAAGTTCTCAATAACAACCCGTTTTCCGCTCTCGACCAAGAGGGTGTGGGCCAACTTGTTGAAATGGGTGTTAAAGGTGGTCGCAAGACTAAGAAGAAGCTTAAAATCGGGATCTGCGGCGAGCACGGCGGAGATCCTGATTCCGTGAAATTCTTCCACCGCACCGGACTCGATTACGTTTCCTGCTCACCCTTCCGTATCCCCGTCGCCCGTCTTGCCGCAGCGCAAGCCGCGCTCGAGGAAAAGGGCATGGCTCGCGGCGAGATGAGCTAAGGCTCCACTAACAAAACTTCAAAGCCCCGATCGTAAAAACGGTCGGGGCTTTTTTCATCCATTGATTCATTTAACATGACTATCTTTACTCAGCTGGTAAAACGGTGAAGGGAGCAATGTTCCCACAGTAATTAGTCTCTGATAGTTGCAATGCCTAAAGGAAGCTCTACAAATTCCGACGATCAAAATTCCTGCGGCCAGTCTAGCGAGAGAATAGAAGCTCATTTGGCGAATATTAAAGCGGCATTGATGTCCCTAAAAGCCACAGGGGAAGATGGGTTTGAAGGTTTGGTTGGAATCGCGCTTGGAGCTGTCATGGGATTACGCTTCCGTCTTCCTAAGAGCGGTTTTCAGAGGGGCATGGGAGGCGAAGGCGATCGTGAGGCCAAGATGAAACTTTGTCTGACATTGGAGTCGAGATATGTTACCACATAAGAGGATTTGAGTCCTGCGAGGGGCTGCAAACTATTCACAATCCCCAACCTCTTATTCCCCCATGAATCTTAAAAAACTCCTGCGCGCTTTCTTGGCAACCGTTCTTTGTTTCACTTCGCTTGCGGTGTCACAGGCCGATGAGTTCGATCCTGCTGATTTTACTCTGAATGATCACGCGGCTTTGGTTCCGGTTCTTGAGGGCGTCCGCCGTGTCCGTGTCTGTTACCTTGATAAGGAGAATCAATGGCAGGTCTATGCCATGGCTCATCTGGCTGGTGATGAAGGTCAGATTAAGTTGAGGTTGCCGGATGAAATTTCGCTCGCTGAGGTCCGTATCGATGCCAGCTTCACAGATCCCTTTCACTATGAAGTCTATGCGGGACGGTCCGATTTTGTCACGGAGGTCGATGGCATCAATGCCGGCCTCACGTCCATTGAAACCGCGGGCAACCGAACAGGGGCTGATGCGGCTGGCAATGCGGGGGTGCCCGCGGAAGTCCAGGAATCGGATTTATGGAAATGGAGGGGAGACACGCTTTATTTCTACAACCAGCTACGCGGTCTTCAGGTTTTTGATTTCACTGACCCGGCCAAGCCCGAGCGATCCCACAGCATTCGGATGCCAGCCTTGGGCGAAGATATGTTTCTTCATCCCGATGGCGAACATCTGGTCCTCCTGGCCAAACGTTGGAGCTGGGGTTCAAGTAGTATCGGTTCTGAAGCGGTGGTGATCCGGCACAACGAAAACGGCCTTTCCATCACAAATCGAATTCCTCTCCCCGGCAATAATGTGGTCGAGAGTCGGATGGTCGGATCGCATCTCTATGTCGCAATGCAGAACTCCCGACGGGTCGAAAGTATGGGTGAAGATCTCCAACCGCTTGTCCATTGGGAAACAGGTTTAACGGTGGAGCACACTGATCTTTCCGACCCAACAAATCCGGTCACCTCGGAACCTTTGAATTTATTTAGCGCAGATGGCTGGTGGTCCAATGCCACGGTCAGTGCCACTTCCGATTACTTCATCGTGGCTCCCTACGTGTATGATCGGGAGGACCGGACTTATAAATCGACGATCAAGCTGATCGATATTCGCGACCAAAATGCCCCCTTGAAAATTGCGGCTTCCGTCAAACTTGACGGGCACTTGAAAGACAAGTTCAAGCTGCGGATCCGTGATAATATTCTCACCTGTGTCACCCAAGGCGGGAGATGGAACAGCGGACTGAAGACCGTCGTGGCGAATTACGATCTTGGCGCGCGAACAGGGGAGGGGGAAATTCCCCGGCTTGATCACTTGGTTCTCGCTCCTCAGGAAACTTTGTTTGCGACGCGATTTGATGGGGATCGAGTTTATGTAGTGACCGCGATTCGGATCGACCCGCTCTTTGTGGTCGATCTGAGCGATGACGATGATCTCCGGCTTATGGGTGAATTAAAGATTCCAGGTTGGTCGCATTATCTTCAGCCACGGGGAGATCGCTTGTTGTCGGTCGGGGTTGAGGATCGTCGAGTGGCGATCAGTCAGTTCGATGTCAGTGATCCTGAAAATCTGAAACCTCCGCTACGGGTGTATCTGGGGGAGGAAGGATCTTATAGTTGGAGCGAGGGAAACTATAACGAGCAGGCCATTGGTTATTTTCCTGATCGAGGGGTCATGATTTTGCCCTATCAAAGTTATGGTCCTGATGGGAACAATGAGTCCGCGCTCCAAATCCTGACTTTCGACGATGACTCCCTGGAAAAAGCCGGAGTGATCAAGACCGATTTTGCGGCACGTCGTGCGACCTTGATCGATGAGGATACCCTGGTATCCGTCTCCGGACGTGAAGTGAAGGCCTTGGATGTGAGCGAACTGTCCGGTCCGCAGCCCTTGTCATCGCTGGAAGCCGCTTGGACGGTGGATCGGGTGATCCCGCATGGTGACCACGTCTTGCAGATCGAAACGGGGGGGGCTGAATGGAATCGATGGTATCTTAGCGCTTCCGCGCAAAAAATATCGCTGCGAGTGACTGCGGATGATGCTCTCGACACAGTTTTGGCGCGGCTGGAGTTGGGAGGGGGAAGCATCGTGGGGTTGGAAGTGTTCGGTGATTTTCTGCACATCTTGACCAAGAGAACCGAGCAATATGACCTCACTGAAGATCAATTGGCTTGGCGGCAGGTAGTTTCCCTTCAGGTCGTGGATTTGAGAAATCCCACGGAACCTTCTGCCGGAGAGCCAATGCCACTCACAAACCAAATCCTTCATAATCATTATCACGGTCGGGAATTGGAAGATGGGAGCATCGCCTGGATCCCCGAGATCGGTCGCGATCAATATCAAGGTCGATGGATCGTGAGTCTTGATTATTGGGGATGGGGTGGGCGCCCGTGGTTGAATGTTCAAGCCAATTGCGCTCAAATTCTCCTCGTGGATGCCTCCGATCCTACTATGCCGACTTTGGTTTTCGATTATCGAGTGGGTGTTGATACCGACGGTCCTGTCGAGAACGATGAGGGATTGAAGAGTTCCCTTAATGCGACCGTTTCTGGGGTCCTCAGGCACGAAAATCAGGTCTACCTTTCGTTTCAGCAGAACAAGCTGGTGACAGACCCAAATGGGGGGCGGGATTACTACGAGACTCAGCGGACTTTGCGCGTGGTGACTTTGGCTGACAATGGTGCCATTTCGGTAACGGCCGCGGTAAATGTGCCGGGCAAAATTGAAGGAGTCAGAGAAGTTGGCGACGATTCGGGATTGCTCCTGCTTTCCTCGGCCCCTGCAACCACACCCGGGATCGATCAAAGGCTTTCGTGGTCGAACGATCTCATTTTGCAGACTTCTGCTTTCGATGGTGTGACGACATTTTTGATCAATGAAGTGACGATCCCCAACGGTTCTTATAACGGGATGCAAGTCACCGATCATCACTTTGCGGTTCCCTATTCCAATTGGCACGATGGGAAAGCGGCTCAGGGCATTAATTTTTATCCCTTCGATCTGACGGGGGAAATTGGCGAGGCGAAATTGATGGAACTGGAGTTTCACCCGGGCGAATTGGGATTCGATGACGGGATCCTTTCTGCGACTGGTTGGGCCCAGGATCATCAGGTTTGGTGGATGCTCAATTCGGACACGATCAACAATGAAAAGCCTGCTGTGGTGCAAACTCCGAACCGTTTTTACGCCAACTTTGATCAAACCTTCTATGACAAAAATCGCTCGCTAGCATGGGTTCCCGTGGGTGCCTACGGAATTGAAACGGTTGATATAGACTCGTTGTTTAAAGAACCAGCAGCCTCGAAAAATTCTCGAAAAGGTCGATCAAAGGGGACGAATCAAACTTGGGTGAAGTATCAGTTGACCCGTCGCGACCTGACCCCTGCAGACGGAGTTGATGTTCTTGGGCCCTTGGCGGCAGGCGAGATATGGCACTTCAAGGTGATCGGTTCTGTGACTTATTCCGAATGGATGGCCCGTCAAATGGGTCAGGAAGACAATCCAAATTTTGTCGAACCTTTGGAGAGCGAGGATCTCGACGGAGACGGTATCTCGAATTGGGGCGAGTTCGCACTTGGGACAAACCCAACGCATCCAGATTCGGGGCGGCTGCGGATTCAGCGAACGGTGGCAGGAGATCAAATGGAAATCGAATTTGACCTCCCTCGCGGTCATCAGGGAGTCATTTGGGAAGCTCAGACCTCCAAAAATTTCACTGACTGGGAAACCCTGACTACCAAGGAAATGTCGGCAGTGTTCATTGATGCAGAGACCACACGGATGGTGGTGAGATTTTCACCTGGTGACCATGGTGAAGCCGCTATCTTTCGACTGAATTTCAAGCGGTAGATCTTTCCCACGATAGAATTTTGTCGAAGGCTTCGAGTGCGGAGTTGCTTCAGCTGGGATCAGCCAGTCGGAAAATGGCAAGGTCCCTCGGCGAGATGAGCTAAACGCTGACTCTCCAATACAACTTCAAAATTTCGTTCGTTTCCCGAGTGGAGCGAGCGGGGCTTTTTGCAAGGAGTGACGCTCTCCTGAGCGTCACTTGTTTTTCTGGGCACTCAAGAGAGAGCCCTTCCTTGTGTTTGCTGTTACCGGTTCGGAATTCGTGTGGATTGTCGATTGATTTAACCCAGCTTTTCGCAGCGGGGAGATCTTTCATGGCCCAGGTTTTAGCGAGGTCAGCAAGCTTGCTTTCACGTGCTTTTAGGGTGAGCTGCGCGAGCAGCGGGATCGCCGCGCGCGGATCATCACGGGAGATTTGGTTGATTGCCGAGGAGAGGGCCTTGTTCTTCATTTGGCCGACGGGGAGAGATTTGATCCAAGCGAGTCCGGCCTTGCGATCACTGGCGACCCAGTTGTAAGCAAGGTGATCGAGGAGCAAGTGATCGAGCATCTGCCTGACCCCACTCGCGCGGATTGAGGCAAGAATTCCGGCGGCTTTTTGTGGATCATTTTTCGCAATTGTGCGAAGGACGGAACTCATTGCCGATTGCCGTTTCGTGGTGTCTGAAAGGTTCTCGGCCCAAGCGAGAGCGGCATCGGGATCTTGCTCGGCCCAGCGCGTGATGACATCAGGCTGATTAAAGGTCGGCGGCCCTGACCGCTGATTAAAGTTGCCATTTGTCAAAAGTCCGGTGGTTCCCATCGGCGAAAAAATAGGGGGAGCCGGTTCGACCTCGGCGAGCAGGTCGCCGAGAGACTCCGGCGCGATTTCCAGTGCGAGATTGGTGAGATGGAAATGCGCCTCGCGGCGAAGACCATCATCTTCAAGCGAGCGCACCGCGATGCGGGCTGTCGCGAAATCTGTCTTTCCGAGATGCTGGATCACAAGGCCAAGCGCTTGTTGTTGAAATCTCTGATCTTCACAGGCGAGGAGGGTATCGAGAGCCCGCGTAGGATCGGCGAGCGTCAGGTGATGGAAGATTTGAGAGCGGACGGTGAAGAAGTTGGGATCGTCCCGCGAGGATTTTTCGAGATCTTGAAAGAGAGCGAGCAAGGTGGTGGAATTGAGATCTTCAAAGGCCTTTGCAAATTTGCGTTCGGTGCCGAAGGGATCGAGAGGATCGATGAAGCTTATGAGGTCGGCAGAACTTCCGAAGGGAATGGCGACCTCGTCTGAAATCCGCCGGTTCAACGACGAAAGGGGCGCTTGATTCTTGGTGGTTTCGGATTTTTCAGACTGGGGGAAGGCGGCCTTCCCGGTGAACAACCCGGCTGCGAAGAGGACGGCTCCGGTTCCGATGGCGTGAAGTTTCTTCATAGCGTCATGTCAATCAGATTGCCAGAGTCAGCGGAACTCGAATTTTTAAGATCCCAGCCTTCGAGCCTCTTCAGGGGCGAACACAAGACGATGAAAAACATCGGAGGCCTTTCCCCAAAGCAATGATTCGACGGGTCCTCAAGCGGGGAGAGCCTGTCGCTCACGGCCCAAAGCTCATCGTAGTCTTCTTTCTTTTGATCAGCCTGCGAGCGGGGCTTATTTAGTTGGTGGTCAAGAGATCGCGATTGAGCTAGAATCGCCTCTCAGTCTTTTGAGCGTGTTCTCTCGCTTGATGATGAGGTCCAAAATTTCAAGATATGATCTCTCGCATTTTTCTCGGTAAGCCGTCCTTCTTTTTATCGATTCTCCTGGCGTCCGTCTGTTCCTTTTCGCTCGTGAGGTGTAGTCTGTTAAACAGCGCAGTGGGTTTGGGTATGATGAAGCTCCAGTTCGGATGTTTGCCAGAGGGAACTTTAGTCGATGGGCCTGATGGGCCTGTTCCAGTCGAAGAATTAAGGACCGGTGATCGGGTCATTGGGTATGATGGGGAGGCCGTGGTGATTCGGCAAGTTCATCAGTATCAGGAGAATGCGGCTGAAGGTCGGCATTTGAAGGTCGGCATTTGAAGGTGGAGAAGAGGTTCGGCTTTCCCCTCGACATCGAATTGGAAGGATTCGCGCCAGTGACCTGAAGCCCGGAGACAGGATAGAAGAGCATGCCGTTTCCGAGGTGCACTCTCTTGGGAGAGTGTCTCGGAGTTTTGATTTGCTTACGGATAATGCGGTATACCGGATTCAGGGGATCCCGGTGGCTAGAAGGGCAAAGATGGTGAAACCAAATCCCGCGGTTACGAGGGAGCTGGAAAGGAAGATGGGGAAGAGGAAGAGACTGAAGGCCAGAAGGAGGAACAACATTTTGTGATCATGATGACGTCGGTAATAAATGAGGTAGGCAGATGAAGATCGTGAGGAGGTTGAAAAGGGTTTTGTAAACGAGGGTGAGAGGAGTTGCCAGGCTTCTTGAATGAAGATTCGAGGGACGCTGCCCTTCACGGTTGGTGGTGATTCGTGATGGAAGCGGACGATCTAATGGGCCGTGCTCAGGAGGTCGCGTAAGAGAGCGAACATGGAAGTCGGAATTAAAGTTTGATCTCGAAGCCGAGCGATTTGGCAAGAAAGGAGTATTTGTCGACGAGGGCTTCGATTCGTTTTGAGGTGGGGGTGCCGGCGCCGTGTCCGGCTTTACTTTCGATGCGGATGAGGCTGGGGGCGGGGCCGGTTTGGGCGGCTTGCAGGGCGGCCGCGAATTTGAAGGAATGCGAGGGCACGACGCGGTCGTCATGGTCAGAGGTGATGACCATGGTCGCGGGATATTTCGCGGACTTTAGGTTGTGGTAGGGCGAGTAGCGGAGAAGGTTTTGGAAGTCCGCTTTTTCGTCGGGCTTGCCATATTCGGCCTGCCAAGCCCAACCGATGGTGAACTTGTGAAAGCGGAGCATGTCCATGACGCCGACAGCGGGGAGGCAGGCCGCATAGAGATCGGGTCGCTGGACCATGCAGGCACCGACGAGGAGGCCTCCATTTGACCCGCCGGCGATGGCGAGCTTTGGTGAGGAGGTGTATTTTTTGGAGATGAGGTGCTCGGCGCAGGCGATGAAGTCGTCGAAGACATTTTGCTTTTTGAGGAGCATGCCGGCTTCGTGCCATTCCTCGCCGTATTCGCCGCCGCCGCGGAGGTTGGCCATGACGTAGAGACCTCCCATGTCGAGCCAGGCAATGGTGGCGGGGGAGTAGGAGGGGCGGAGGGAGATATTGAAGCCGCCGTAGGCGTAGAGGAGGGTCGGATTGTGGCCATCGAGCTTGAGGCCTTTTCGATGGACGACGAACATGGGGATCTTGGTGCCGTCTTTGGAGGTGGTGAAGATTTGGTTCGATTCGTAATTGGCGGCCTCGAATTTGGTTTCAGGTGCTTTGAAAAGGGTCGAGGTGTTGGAGGCGACATTATAGCGGTAGACCGCGCCGGGGCTGGTGAAGGAGGTGAAGTAAAAGAAGGTTTCCTTTTGATCCGGCTTGCCGCCAAATCCTGAGGCGGTGCCGAGGCCTGGGAGTTTGACACCCGGGAGAGGGGAGCCATCGAGCTGGAAGCGGCGGATCTCGGTGCGGGCGTCTTTGAGGTAGTTGGCAATGAGGAGGCCACCGACGTGTGAGACTGATCTTAAAGTCTCGGTGTTTTCGGGAATGAGGGTTTTCCAATTCGCGGGGTCGGGCTGGGCGAGGTCGATGGTGACGACCTTTTGTTTGGGCGCATCGAGGTCGGTGCGGATGAGGAAAGTGGAGCCGAGGTTTCCGATAAAGTCGTAGGAGGCGTTGAATTTTGGGAGGAGTTCGACGACTTTGGCGTCTGGCTTGGAGAGGTCTTTGTAGAAGAGTCCGTTCTTGGTGTCGGTGCCTTGGGAGACGTGGATGATGAGATATTTTCCATCGTCGCTGATGCCGGCGTAGAGTCCCTGCTTGGGATGGGCGGGGCGTTCGTAAACGAGGCGGTCTTTATCCTGCTCTGTTCTGAGGGCGTGGTAGTAGATCTTTTTGTGGATGTTTTGGGCGGTCATTTTCTCGCCCTTTTTCGGGGTGGGAAACTTGCCGTAGTAGAATCCCTTGCTGTCCTTTGACCAGGTGGCACCGGAGAACTTTGACCAGAGGAGGTGATCGGGGAGGTCGGTGCCGGTGGCGATCTCACGGATTTTCCACTCGACCCAATCGGAGCCGGAGGTGGAAGTGGAGTAGGCGAGGTGTCGGCCATCGGGCGAAACCTCGTAGTCGCTCAAGGCGACGGTGCCATCTTTTGAAAGAGTGTTGGGATCGAGGAGGACGCTCGGTTTTTCTTCAAGGGAAGGAGTTGAGAAAAGAACGGATTGATTTTGGAGCCCGTCGTTCTTGGTGAAGAAGTAGCGATTGCCTTCGCGAAAGGGGAGGCCGAAGCGTGCGACGTTCCAGAGTTTGGTGAGGTGTTTTTCGAGGGAAGTGCGGCCGGGGATTTTTTCGAGGTAGCCCCCGGTGAGGTCGTTCTGGGATTTGACCCAAGCGGCGGTTTCGGGGGAGTTGAGATCCTCGAGCCAGCGGTAGGGATCGCGGACTTTGACTCCGTGAAGAACGTCGACGGTTTCGCCCGGTTTAGAATCGGGGTAGGTGAGTTTTGATTCTTGAGCGGAGAGAGAAGCCAGAGTCATGGTGAGAAGGACGGCGATTCGCATGGCCTTACTCTAAGGTGTCGGGAATACATTACAAACTCCTAGACAATCCGTTCTCTTCCGCCGACAAGGATGGCCATGAAAAAAGTCTTTCCGCTGGTTTCCGAACGTCACAAGCCGGCTCGCGTTGTTGAGAAGGTGAAGAGTGAGGTCCGCAAATATATGAAGCGGGAGCGCAGTAAGAAACTGGATGAGGAGTTGTTCGACTACTGGGGCTTCGATTGTAAGGCCGGGAAGTCTGCGGAGGAAGCCAAGCCGTGCCATGAGAAGGAAATTGGGAAGGCTCTTGATGGAGCTTTGGCGGAAGAGTGGCCTGAGATTTATCTGGAGATTCTTTCGAAGGCGGTGAAGCGGGGTGCTTCCCAAGAGTAGGAAAGCTGGTTCACTTAATCGATGAGGGCCCGTCCGGTTGCGAGGTGTGCAAAGTTCGCATTTAGTATCCTGATCCTGACAATCTTGGTGATTGTCGGGTTGGTGTTGATTTCAATCATTCGAAATGATCTGAGGAGAACGAGGTTCCTACCAATCGTCGGTCTCGCCGCTGATGCGGGCGGGGTCGAGGTCGATGTCCCAGATGTTGAACTGGATGCGGGAGAAGGCGCTGAGTTGAAACTCAGCGTCGCCGTAGACCTGAGAGTAACCTTTGATGGTTTTTCCGTCGAAGGATTTGAGCTTGATGGTGACGTAGCCGCCCTCGTGGAACCAGGCGCGAACATCGTTGATTTCCATTCGGTCTTCGTCTTCGACCTCGTCGAGGTTGATGCTTTTCATCAAGCGGAGGGGGACTTGGACATCGCCGAAGCTGGTGCCTAGCTTGACTATCTCCTTGTCGATTTTTTGGATTTTACCAATGACGATGTCACCGTTGGCGAGGCGGATTTTTTGCCCTTCCTGTTTTGGATCATCTTCTTCCGTGGTGGGTTCCTCTTCAGCTGAGAGGGGGAGGGTGCCATCCCACTGGCTGACGGAGATGCCGGAGAGCTTGAGCGGGCTACTCGAGTAGGGCATGAAGCTCAGCCACTTCCCTTCAATCGCGGTGTCATCAGCATCGGTCCAAGTGCCGCTGCGTTTGTCATCTAGGTAGACGGCGCTAGTGCCCTCCTTGGTACGGTCGAGATAGATGGTGATGGTGGTCTTCTCGACCTCGCGCATGCTCTCGATGGTTTCGTTGAATACGAGATTGCTCCGCGGGTTATCGGAGAAGCGGTAAAGGTTGAGACGGTTTTGAGAGAGGTTGAGTGAGTAGCCGGAGTTGGGGGAGCGATCTGCTCCCTGGTCGGTGAGAAAGAGGATGCTGAAGGAAGGTGAATTCTTCCAGTGAGCGGTGATGGTGATCTTGGCACGCTCCGGGATTTCGACTTCGCGCGCAATTCCTTGTCGGGTCTTGGTTACCATGGTGCGGTTTTTAAAGGCCCAGTGAGCACTGGCCTCGCCGCTGGAGGTGACCCAACCTTCAGGGCCATTCGGGCCGGTGTAGAAGGTGGGGGCTTGGGCGAAAATATCGAGGGCATGAACGAGCGAGCGTTTGAGGGTGAGTTGTCCCGCGTACCAGGTGTCGATGGTGACGGTCTCGTCGTCGAGTTGGACGAGGCTTCCGCGAAGGGTATCGCGATAGTAGAGGTCGTTGTGGGGTTTGATGGTGGCGAGGGCGTAGTGATCGGCCTCGATGGTTTTGGGGGTCCCATCGAGCGTCATTTCCAGAAGGTCTTCTGTTTTCAACTGGGTTTCACCCTGAAGGGAAGGAGAGGTGAAAGTGAGGGTTTTCTTTTTTTGGTCAATGGAGAGGGTCTGGCCTGTGATGCGGGTTTTATCGGCAAAGGTGAGGGTGGAGACAATGTCTTCGGCGGGGAGAACATGGGTTCCGGCCAAGAGGAGGAGAGAGAACAGGGAGAAAGTTTTCACGATGAATAGGGGATTGGTTCTTACTTACCTTTACTGATGGAGCGCATGATGCGGCGGTTTACCTTGAGTTCGCCGAGCCAGGGGTGGGTGGCGTCGAGTTCTTCTTTTCCAAGGCGAATGCCGGAGAGGGTGAGTTGTCCGCCGTTGCGGAGGTCGAGTTGATATTGGCCTTGGGCTGGCGGGGCGTTTTCACCGCTTGCGAAATACATGACGGAGCAGTTTTCGAGTGGAATACGAATGGGGTCGGGGCTGAGGGGGCTTTTAACGGTGAAGGATGGCGTGGTGGCATCGTAGCCGGTGATTTTTCCGCTGAAGCGGTCTCCATCGTCCACGGAGAGGGTATCCTTGTCATCGGCAGCGCGTGGCTCGAGGCGTTGGAGTTGGGTGGCAGCGTCCCATTCCTGAATGACGAGATTGCTTATGAGCGTGCCTCTGCGAGCGGTGCTTTGGCTTTCGAAGAGGACGTGGGAGCCGCTGGGGGGCTCGGCGGGATCGAGGCCTTGCTCCAACTCGACATCATTGAGGTAGAGTTGGAGGGTGCGGGTTTTACGGTTCGCCCGGAGTTCAAGGCGGACTTCATTTTCGCCGAGCTCTTGGAGTTTGGTGAGGTGGGTGATGAGAGTGGGTGATGCCGGACCGGGGGAGCCCTTCGGCATGACCCGTTTGACTTCGATGCCGACGGTGTTGATGGAGATCAGGTAGCTGTTGTTGGTTTCTTTATCGATGGGTTTGAGCTGGTCGGAGCAGAGGTGGATTCGCATGTTTGGCGTCTTTGCCCAACCGATGGTAGCGCGGAAGATGAAGTTCTCTGGAAGTTCAAGATTTTTGCCGATGAGGCTGGGACGGCTTGAGGACATGCCTCCGTTACGGAGAGTCCAGCCGCCATCGTTTGCCTGGGTCCAGTCCTGGATGTCTTTGGGGCCACGGGAGATGGTGCGTTGTGGGGTGACTCCAAAGTAAACGGAATCGACCATGGTGCGTGGGACTTCGATAGTGCCGGCAAACCAGGTCTCGAAGCCGAGCTGGGTCTCGCTGAGGCTGACGACGTGGCCGGGGAAGGTATCGCCATTGCGGAGGTTGAGGACCTGGGAGTTTTTGGGGAGCTTGCCGGTGTCGGTGTCGGAGAAGTTGAGCTGGACGAGATCCTTGTTGAGAATCTTGAGAGGGCTTGCGCAATGAGGGGTCGTAAATTCGATGAGTCCGTCCTTCAAGGCGACGACTTTGCCGATGAAGAGGTCTTTATTCTTCAGCGTGATTTGGTCCTGCGCGACCACGGGCAGGGTCGCGGTGAGGGCGAGAAAGGAGGCGGTGAAAAAGCGGCGCATGGCGTGGGAGAAAAGGGGTCTTTTAAAAGTCATCGAACCAATCTGAGAGGTCGGGTGAGTCGTCGGTAAAGCGCAGCATCAGGGCGGGAGCGAGTTCGACGGAGATGTCACCCAGGAAGGGTGAGTTTCCTTTGATGGTGGTGGCGGTGGAGGAAAGAGGATTCAGTTTGATGAGTCCGAAGGGTTCGTAAATGACGGTGACGGACTCATCCTCGAAGTCGTAGCGGTCTCCAATTCCATCACCTTCGAGGTCGATCATGGCAGAGCTCTTGAGGGAGATCAGAGAGAGGTCGGCGAGGGGGATTTGAGCATCGGTGTAGCCGGTTTTGAATTGGGCAAGGCCATTGCTGATTGTGGACAGCTCTCCGGAGAAGCGATCGGTTCCATTGGTGAGGAGAGCGATGTCTCGGTCAGGATGAGTCATGCTCCGGGCGCTATCGGTGGAGCCTTCCCAGGAGGATATGACAATTTCGGAGATGCGGAGTTTGGAGGCGGAGTAGATGTTGGCGAAGCCTAGGGCGGTGCCTTCGCCAAGGTAGCCGGAGAGGTCATTCCATTGGTTCGTATAGACTCCGTCGATGAAGAGCATGATGAGAGATTTCTCACGGTCAAAGCGGATTTCGATTTCGGCTTCACCGCTTTGGCTGAGTGAGGAGCTGGTATGAGAGGTGCTCAGAGCTTCCTTGAGGGGCGTGCCGGTTTCACTGAAAAGATTCCGGGTCAGGGTGGGGTAACTTGATCGGAGGTTGAGGGTGTAGCCGGTTCCAAAGAGATCGGAGTGGCTTTTCTTGCTGGGGTCGATCCAGGGGACGCTCTGGAAGGTTTTGCCTTGGCGGAGGTCGTTGAGGTTTTCCTTGCGAAGGGGAGCTGGCGGTTTGGGCTCAGCTTCCTTCTCTTCTTTTTGTTCCTCTTCAATGGATGCTCCTTCCTCCGCAGGCTTGGCGCCTTCCTCCTCTTCGTCCTCCTTTTCCTCTTCCTTCTTTATGGCGGGAAGGACTCGGGTAAGGTCAGAGTGAAAGGCGATGGTCATGTAGAAATTTCCTTTCCAAGCGACATTGAAGCGGACGCGACCGACATCGGGGAGATTAGCATCGGGCAGGATGAGGGGGAGGGTGCCTTGACTATAGAAGGCGGCACCGGAGTGGATCCAAGAGGATGATTCTTTCTTTTCCTTTGCTTTGTCACCTTTTGCTTTGGCCTCTTCGGCCGCTTTCTTTTCCTTTTCGAGCTGTTCTTCGTTCTTTCTATACCCGAGGGCCAGCCACCCATCGCTCGTGTAGGGTCCAATGTAGTGGAGTTTACCGTTGAAGGGATTTGGCGAGATGGTGCGGAGGAGGTCACGGGGGATCGTGACGTTGCCAATGATTGGGCTTTTTAGGGTGAGGTTCTGGTCATCGAGCGAGATGATTTCGCCGGGAATGCGGTCGCCGCTCGCGAGGGTCACGAAGGAGGTTTTTTGATCCAAGGGAAGTCGCCGGGTCGACTTAAAAACGACTTGTTTAATTCCAGGGAGGCCAAATTTGATGGGGCGCGTGATGTCGGCGCGTTCCCAGATCAGGCCTTCCTCGATTCCGCCAAAGGTGCCGTGCATAAGGTCACCATTTTGGAAAAGGATGAGGTCATCTCCAGCGGGATCGGGCTGTGAGGCTTCGGAGCCTTCTTTGGCCTGTTGATTAGCGACCAGAGTGTGGTCCACGAAGAAGTTGTCACCGAGGGCGATGATTTCGGAGGATGCGACCAGAGGAATCTGCGCAAAAAGGAGAGGGAGGAACCAACGTGGCATCATTTTTCGTAGATGGGAAGAAAGCGGTAATTGAGAGCGAGGGAAAGGAGGGCTCCGGCGGTGCTGAAGGCTTCGCCACGATTACCGGGGAAGGCTCCGTTTGGCCCTTGGATAGTGGCGAGGTAGCGGGTGTTTTTGACGTTCCATTCCTCCCAGACTTCTTCGTCCGAATGGAAGAGCGCCTGGGCCATGTAGTATTCGAAGTAGTAGGCGTAGGTGCGCTCGCGGAAGTTGAGATTCTTGGCGAGATACTTGGCACTGGCTTTGAAGAGTTTAGTCTCGTGTTGCTTGGCGAGGGATTCGCAGAGCAAGCCGATGGCGGTGAGGGTCGGTTTGTCGCCGGAGGGAGATTGGTAGCCGTAGCCGCCATCTTGGCCGCGGCATTTGCGCATGTATTTCAGACCCTTTTCGAGAGCGGCATCGGGGACGGGGATGCCGGCATTGCGGGCGGCGTAGAGTGCGACGATCTGGCATCCGGCGACGGAGGTATCGGCTTGGGTGTCCTCCGGGCTGTAGCGCCAAGCTCCTTTTGGGTTTCGTTTTTGGGCGCTGAGGATGAGATCGACCGCTTTTTTGAGGGCGGGCGCGATGCGTTCGTCCTGATACATGCCGTAGGTTTCGGCGAGGGCGAGGGTGGCAAATCCGTGGCTATACATGGAGGTTCCGATGTATCCGTTTCCCTTTTGTTGCTGCTTGAGAATGAAGTCGACGCCCTTTTTAATATTTTTGGCGTAGGGTCCGTGGTTGGGATCTTCCCCATGGGCGAGGAAGGCCATGATGGCGAGGCCGACGACGCCAGGCTCGGAGCCAACGCCATTTAGCCATGAACCATCGTCCTGCTGATTGGTGGCGAGGTAGCGTAAGCCGCGGGTGTAGATGTTTTCGACAGCGGCGGGGATGGGATCTTCTTCGCGGCGAAGGGGATTTTGACCAAGGGCAGGAAGAGCCATGGCGAGGGTGAGGAAGGCGGGAAGAAGACGCATTGAGAGAAAAAGGTGTGAGGAAAGAGGGCGGGGAGCCCGCTGCGATTTTGCGGCGGACTCCCGGGTTAAAACTTACTTGGCTTTCGCCTTTTTGTTGTAGCCATCGAGGGCTTTCTGGAATTCAGGAGGGAGCTTGGTTCCGGATTTACCGGCTGCGCGAGGAACGCGACGTTCGCCTTTTTTCGCGGTTTCATCCTCACCTTTGGATTCGCCGCTGGTGTCGGTATTGGCCGCATCGGAGTCGCCTTTCATTCCTTCACCAGGTTTTGCACCGGGCTTTTTGCCCATCATCTGACCCATCATATCAAGCATGGGACCCATGCCTGGGGAGCAGCTTGGTCAATTGCCTTTGGCCTTTGCTGCTTCGTAGATCTTCTCGATGATTTCGGTCTGTATCGCGATGGTGTCGCCACCGGTGTCGGAATCTTCAAGTCGGTCGGTGGTCTGGGCCATGAGGATCTCGACTTGGTTGAGGAGTTCGATGACTTTCGGGTTGGTTTGTTCGGCGAGGAGTTCCTGGGCATTTGCGGCCTGTTTGTCCTGATCGATGGAGACCTTTTCAGATCCTTCCTGGTGCTTGACCAGGGCCTGGGCCTTTTCGGCTTCGGTGGGTTTCTTCGCTTCCTCCTTCACGGGGTCGGCAAAGCCGGTCGCGAGGAGTCCCGCCGAGGCGAGAGCGGTGAGTAGGGTTATTTTCATGGTTTGATTCTTGGGTTGGGGTTTAGGGCTGCTGGTTGGCCAGCTTAAGAGAGCGGAGCATTTGCTCCAGAGAACGGGTGCGCGAGCGGATATCTTGCTCGGCTTGGACCATGCGCATGACTTTGAGCATGAATTCGAAATCCTTATCTTCAGGGGAGCCACCACCACCGCCTCCGCCGCCTCCGCCACCACCGTCATCTTTGGGGCCTTCGAGTTTTTCAGCCCATTTTTTAAGGGTCTCGGACCACTCACCGGCCAATCTTGCGGAAGTGAAGGTTCTGTTTTTTGCAATGAGCCTGCGGAGTCGTTCGAGGTTTTCGTCGATGAGTGACTTGGCCATCGCTTTGTAGACTTCCTTGTGAATGGGCTTCTGGGTGCGGGCGTAGAAGCGTTCGAGGTCCTCTTGAATCCAACGAACGTCGCTGGTGGTCACGCGCTGGTTTTTGGTGAGTTCTTGGAGCAGACGGGCGTGGACGGGATCGATATCATCACTTCCGGGGGTTGCTCCGAGGATGGGGAGGACGGCATTTTCGGTTTCGCCGCGGGCGGCAGATTGGAGGGAGTTGGCAATGCCGCCTTCATCGGTGGAGGCCTTTTTGAGACGGTTCACAAAGGTGGACGCTTCGAAATTTTGGTTGGCGTCGTTCGCTTTCTCGATGGTCTCCTGCATTTTTTTCAAGGCTTCTTTCTGTTTTTCGATGGCCTTCTTGAGATCAGCTTCGGTTTTCTCGGGCGTTGATTTTTGATCCTGAGCTTTGCCAAGTTCTTTGGCCACTTCGGGGAGATCTTGCTCGCCGAGTTCCTTCATGTTTTTAAGGGCGTCGGCCATGTCCTTCATGGTCTTGTTGTCGAGTTCGCCATTGCGGGCGGCGTCTTTGAAGATTTCCTCCATTTTCTTGGCGATCTCCTTCATCTTCTCGGCGTTCTCAGTTTCCTTCTCCTCGGCCTCGGCGAGTTTCTCTTGGTTGTCCTCGTTTTGGAGTTCTTCGGCGGTTTCGGATTTGTCGAGGCGGTCGTTGGCGTCGAGGTTGTTCATCTCCTTGCGTGCGGCGTCTTCGAGCTCGCTGATAACGCGGTCGAAGCGGCTTTTAAGAATCTGGGCATGTTCCTCGCGAGTGAGGATGTAGACGTTAATAGGCTCCGAGTAGATGCGCCCGCGACCAGGTTTATAGTCCAGGGTGTAGGCCATGAGCTGGAGTTTTTGTGGAGTGATCCCGTAGGTTTGGGGCGAGAAGAGGACGCGCTCGCTGAGACGAGAGGAGGAGGGAGAGCCTTTTTTGAGGATGATGGAACCATCAGCGGGCTGCTCTCCGGTTGCTTTAGTAAGCTCGCCCTTCCAAGCGATCCCGATTTCCTGAAGTCCGAAGTCATCTTCATTCACGATGTCAAATTCCAGGGTCTCTTCGGCGAGGATGACAATGTTGCGCTCGATCCCTTGAATGAAGGAGGTGGGAGCCATGTCCTGGGAGGTTTCAATGCCGACATTGAAGCTGGCGGCTCCTTCGAGGCCCATGACATCGGTCCAAGTGAAGGGAACCTTGGCGTGGAATTTACCCAGCTCGACCGCTTCGCTGGAAACGCTGCGGCCCTCGATTTGCAGGTTAAGATCGCGGGGCTCGGGAATGTTTTTTGCTTTGGCAAGGGCTTCGGCGTCCGCCTCGGCCTTGGCTTCGGCTGCGGCGACGTCTTCGGGCGTGGCGGCTTCGATGGGGGCGTTTTCATCGATCTCTACGAATTCATCGAGCGGTTCCGGTTGTAAGCGGGCCTTGGCGGAAGCGATCTCGCGAGTGAAGGTGCCTTTTAACACAACCTTGCTGCCTTCGAGGGCGGTGAGTGATCCGGTGCGGATATCGACCTTGCGAGCTTCAAGTTGCAGGTAATCGGGAAGGGTGACGAGGGCTTCGAATCCTTGGACGCCCGGGCGGACATTGGGGCGGACACCGATGTCGAGAGAAGCATCGCCAGCTTCGATGGTGAGGTCTCCTCTAACTTCCTGGCCGGTGAAGTCGAAGCGATAGACATCGTCCTCGCCGAGGGAGGCCTCGATCCATTCCTGCTGGTTGTAGCGGGCACGGGCGGTAGCGGGTTTTTCGTCGCTGTTGGACTTGAGAGGAGCCTCGAAAGTGAAGGCTTCGCCAAGAGCGACCACCATGGGATCGGGCATCCGATTGACATCAAACTGCGTAAATGTGTAGTGCTCCGTGTCGGAAAGGGGCATGAGCCAGCGTTTCCAGGCGTTTTCTCCGGCTTTGGGAGACAAGGCCACTCCAAAGATGATGGCGGCGACTCCGGCGGTCACTGCGATGGCTAGTTTTTTGTGGCGGGAATAGGGGAGGGCCTCGTTCATGTCACGTTTTGCAGCCTGATTGGCAACGTGGATCATGGCGGCCTCGCGAAGCTCGGGAGAGAGGGCTTCGCGGGTTTCGTGCTGGTCTTGGAGCTCAACAATTCCCAAGAGGCGGTCTCCCAACTTGGGGAACTTCTTAGAAATGAGGCGCGCGAGTTGTTCTTCACGGCGGTGGCCGTAGACCCAGCGGCGGACCCAGTAAGGGGCGAAGATCGCTGCCAGCGAGGTTCCGGCAAGGAGGATGGCGAGGCGGAAGAGGGGAGGGATTGGGAAAAAGCGCTCCAATAGGAAGACGAGAAGGAAGGAGATGATGAGTCCGAAAACTCCCGCGAGGATCGCTTCGGTGACCTTAATCCGCCACAGGGCTTTTTGGAATTGGGCAAGTTGCTTGCGAAGGTCCTCCGGAATGGGGATTTGCTTTGAAGGGGAAGGGGGTGATGGATTGTCAGACATCGGTCGATGGGTGGCAAAAAGCGCTAAGAATGGAACAAAGAGAGCCTCGCAGACATAACAAGATGGTGCCAGCGGGAATTTCTGGTATTCCACTCTATTAAACGAAGCAAATGAGCAATTTTTGCGTGGTTTTTTAGCTGGTGACAAATGAGGTGAATTGCTACAGATGAATTAACCTTTCAGTATCCTATGATCGAATACCCAAGAAACCGTCAGCAAACCATTCCCGAAAGTTCTGTGAAAATCGTAGGGCTGGGCGGGGCAGGCACGAATATGTTGGATCGGGTGGCTTTGGATGGCATCGAGGGGGCTGAGCTGCTTGCTCTGAATACGGACGTTCGCACGCTGGCCAGCACAGTGGCGGGACAGAAGATTCAGCTTGGTCGGAATCTCACCAAGGGACTAGGCACCGGTGGTGATCCCGATCTTGGCGAAAAGGCGATTTTGGAGGCTGAAGACGAGATTCGCGATGCTCTGCGGGATCGTCAGATCGTTTTCCTGTGTGTGGGATTAGGCGGAGGAACCGGATCTGGAGCTGCACCGATTGTCGTGAGACTAGCTCGCGAGGCTGGAGCTTTTGTGGTGGTTTTTGCCACGATGCCTTTTGGTTTTGAGGGTGGGCGTCGACGTCTGCAAGCGGAGGAGTCACTCAACCAACTGGCAGTTTTGGCCAATGCACTTGTTACTTTTGACAACGGTCGCATGGGTGAGTTGGTCTTACCCAAGCAGGGGGTACACGAGGCATTTTCAGCCGCTGATCGGATGATTTCCGACAGCATCACGGCGGTGGCGCGGCTTGTTCTGCGACCCGGATTGATCAATGTGGGACTTGATGAGCTGATGTCAGCCTTGAAGACCACGCGCTCGCGTTGCCTCTTCGGTTCCGGTTTGGGACGGGGTGAGAATCGCGCGCAAGCGGCCTTGAAGTCGGCCTTGAACAGTCCGCTGCTCGATCGTGGTTCTCTTCTTGAAGATGCGACCACGGTGTTGGTTCATATTTGCGGCGGGGAGGATATGACTCTTTATGAGGTGGAGTTGTTGATGCAGGGGCTTACCAAATTTATTCCGAATGAAGCCCACCTTCTCTTTGGTGCGGCAACTGATACCCAGATGAAGGATGCCTTGAGCGTGACGATTATCAGTGCCTTGCCCGAAGAGCGTTTGCAAAGCGTTCCCATCTATGCCAACCCTGATGAGGCTGAGGTAATCGAGATCGAGGGGCTTGAGGAAGAACTCGCTCAGGAAGCCGCAGCTGCGGAAAGCGAGCCCGAGGAGGAGCCTGAAATCGAAGAGTTTGTCGCCGAGGCTGCCGAGGAGTCTGAGGAGTCTGAGGAAGGCGAGGGGTTGGAAGATGAGGAAGAAATCGATGATGAGGAAGAATCTGAAGAGATTGCGGAATTCAAAATTGATGAAGAGGTTGTCGATGACGAAGAGGATTTTTCGATTGAGGAAGACGAGATTGATGATTTGAGCGACTCGGAAGAGGGCTCTGTTACCGAGGTGCCAGTGAGTGAGCGTCAGGTTGATGACCCTGAATCTGGACCCGAAACTCCTGAGCTCAAAAAAAAGCGAGGCAATCAAGGTGAGCTTCTGCTTAATGGAGCTCCGAAGGGCCGTTTCGACGGAGAAAAGCCCAATACGGTGGAAGATAGCGAGGATCTCGATGTCCCGCCTTATCTTCGCAGACGCGGGCGACTCCGCTAGATCGGTTGACAGTTTCGCCGCGTGTCCCTTCATTGGTGGCGTGCAAGTTTTTGAGAACCTCAATGAGCTTTCGGAGACCGATGAGTCTTTCGGCCTCGCCCTCGGGGTTTTTGATGGAGTGCACCTCGGGCATCAGGCCGTCCTAAATGCGGCGCGCGGATTTGAGAAGCTGGGAGTGCTGACCTTTGAGCCTCATCCCGTGCAGGTTCTGGCCCCGGATCGGGCGCCTCGCCGTATTCTTGCAAACTTGGAACATAAAAAACGGATTCTTCAATCCCTCGGCGTGGATTTTGTGGTGATTGTGAATTTCACGCGCGAGTTTGCGGCTAGAGAGGCCGGTGGATTTGCAGAGCAGCTCTTCGCAAGTGGCGTTAAGCGGTTGGCGGCAGGGGAGGACTGGAGTTTTGGAAAAGAGCGGGTTGGAAATATGACCCGACTAGCCGAGTGGGGAGGTGAAGCAGGCGTTGAAATTTCGGCTGTGGGAGCGGTGAAGCTGGATGGTGAGCGTATCAGCAGCACGCGGATTCGTCAGTGCCTCCGCGATGAAAATCTGGAGGGCGCAGCGGCCATGCTGGGGCGGCCTTATTCGGTTTTTGGAGAGGTTGTGAAGGGGCGACAACTTGGACGGACACTAGGCTTTCCGACTGCAAATGTGACGGTTTCTGAAGAGCAATTGCCGCCGAATGGAGTTTACGTAGTCGAGGGAAATGGAATGAAGGGCGTCGCCAACATCGGGACCCGACCCACGGTTGATGATTCAATGCGGCGCTCGTTGGAGGTTCATCTTTTTTCGGATGAAGTCCCCATGGAATATGGCTGGGACTTGGAGGTGGGCTTTTTAGAAAAGATCAGGGATGAGCTAAAATTTTCAACGGTCGAGGAGTTGAAAGTGCAGATCGGCAAAGATGTGGAGTTGGCAAAACTTGAGTAAGTTTGTCGCACAGATTGCATTTGCCTTTTTTACCGACCGCGACTAAGGCCTAGGCCCTCCGCCATTCGTGCGGAATATTGCCATGGAAAAGAAAAGTGATTTCGGACTGATTGGTCTGGCCGTGATGGGTCAGAACCTTGTGCTCAATGTGGAAAGCCGCGGCTTCCAAGTTTCTGTTTATAATCGGACAACCTCTAAGATGACTGATTTCGTCGCGGAGAATCCCGGGAAGCAGCTTGTCGGAGCCGAGACTCTTGAGGAGTTTGTCGAGTCTCTCGCCGTTCCCCGTAAGATTCAGATCATGGTGCAGGCCGGCGGACCCGTCGATGCTGTCATCAAGTCTCTCATGCCTCTCCTCGATCCGGGCGACATCATCATCGATGGTGGGAATTCTCTCTACACCGACACCGAGCGTCGCGACAAGTATGTCGGCGAGGCTGGTTTCCGTTTCATCGGAGCGGGTGTTTCCGGTGGCGAAGAGGGTGCTCTCAAAGGCCCTTCCATCATGCCCGGCGGACCTGAGTCCACTTGGGAAGTGATGAAGCCCATTTTCGAAAGCATCTCTGCCAAGGTGGATGGCGTGCCCTGCGTCGTGCACATCGGTGAAGGGGGCGCGGGTCACTTCGTGAAGATGGTTCACAACGGCATCGAATACGGTGACATGCAGCTCATCTGCGAGGCCTATAATATTTTTAAAGCAGCAGGCTTCACCAACGAAGAGCAGGCTGCCATTTTTGCTGATTGGAACGAAGGAGATCTTGAGTCCTTCCTCATCGAGATCACCGCGAATATTTTGAAGCAAAAGGATCCTGAAACCGGAGCAGACATCGTCGATCTCATCGTCGATAAAGCCGGCCAAAAAGGAACTGGTCGCTGGACCGTCATGGGATCCGTCGAGCAGGCTGTCCCTTTCTCAACCATCGCCGGTTCGGTCGAAGCTCGCATCCTCTCCTCCATGCGCGATCAGCGTAAGATTGCGAGTGGCATCCTTCAGGGACCGAGCAACTGGGACTTCAATCTCACCATGAGCAAGGAAGACCTCGTGAAGAAAGTGCGCAATGCGCTCTATGCTTCCAAGATCGTTTCCTACGCACAAGGCCTCGACCTCATCACGAAGGTGGGCGTCGACAAAGGCTGGAAATTGAACCTCGGCGAGATCGCCAAAATCTGGCGTGGTGGCTGCATTATCCGTGCCCGTTTCCTCAACCGGATCACCGAGGCTTACACCGCGGCGACTCCTCCGACCAACCTCATGCTTGCGGACTTCTTTACGAAGATCCTCAACGAAGGTCAGCAGGACTGGCGCGAAGTGGTGGCTCTGGCTGCGACCAATGGAATCCCCGTTCCAAGCATCGGCGGATCACTCGCTTACTACGACGCCTACCGCGCCGAGCGACTTCCCGCGAACCTACTTCAAGCTCAACGCGACTTCTTTGGTGCTCACACCTACGAGCGGATCGACAAGCCCGAGGGCGAATTCTTCCACACCGAAGACTGGCCTGAGCTCATGGGGTAAAGTCAATCCGCTTTCGAATGGCTTCAATCAAGGTGGGTCGCTGAGTATTTCCGAGTCATTTGGAGGGTGAATGTTTGTGTTACCTGGAACTTGAATTCAGGGTTCGTCTGTTAGAAACAGAGGCCAGCTCTAGGAATAAACTGAATGAGGAACGTGTGGGACCGACAATGCGGGTGTTTTGTCCTCCATTTTTTTTGGCGGTATTTTTTCTGTGGTCAGTTACCGTTTGGGGGAAATGCGCCGCTGGTTTTCCTCTCAAGTCCACATCTGCCTGGTTGGGGTGTTGGTTCTCTCGCTGGGGATTTTTTCAGCGGTTGATTTAGTGTCGTCGTTGATCAGGGGGACCGGGGAATTCGGATTTGGTTTTCTTCTCATTTTTATCGGGCTTGGTCTTCTGAGAGGCTCTTCACTTCAGCGGAGTTTGTTTGTCGGGCTTCTGGCTCTGGGTTTGATCGGTGTCGTGGTGATCTTGAGTATCTCGATGGGGGATGGGCCATTTTTTCCCGGTGGTATTGGTTTGGGCGGGATTGGAATATTAGCGGTGATTCTGGGGATCTATTTGTATGGTTTTTTTGTGCTTTGGGATGCTCGGAATGATCCGTGGTTTGCCGAGAAATTTAGTGGGAAGGCTCCGGCGTTTGTCATCCCGCTGACAGTGGCCTTGACTCTTTTCTATTCGCTTGGGATCGAATGGCAGAGCTATGAAAGGCGATTGGCGTTTTCTAAAGTTTACCGCTACGATCTCGGCTTTAGAGTTACCGATGGAAAGACCGGTAAGATCATAAACAAGGTAGTCGGCGGACGAACGGGCGGAGAACTCGGCGAGTTGGATGTGCCTTCTTGGATGTCAGTCAGTGGCTTTGGTTTTCCTGATGATGGAGAGGTGTCAATGAGAATCAATGGATATGCAACAGGCACTCTCACCGTTTCTTTAGCGGTCGAGGGATATCAAACAAAATTCATCGATGTCACCCGTTTCACCAAATCACCTGTCGAGGTGGCATTGGAGCCAGTATCCCAAAAATGAAAATTATTACCTTAATAGGATTCTTGGTTCTCATCGAAGGAACTGAGCTGGAGTATGAGAGGATTAGATTTGAAACATGGGCGCCGGATGATGAGGAACTTGTGCGCTTCCTGAAAATTGCGACTGATCCTTCAAGAACTCCGGTGTTGGTCCATTGCCTTCACGGCTCTGACCGGACCGGGGCGATGTGTGCGCTTTATCGAATCATCCTCCAAGGTTGGACTAAGGATGCCGCGATCGTGGAAATGAAAAGCGGCGGCTACGGGCATCACAAGATCTGGGGGAATCTGGAGAGGTGGATTCGAGGGCTGGATGTCAAAGCGCTGGGGGCTGCGCTGAGAATGTGATCACGGGAAACCGCGGAAGGGTCTGCGTCTCGCCGCCTATCATCCTTACCGCTCGAACTCGCCCTTGCACAGGCCCGCACTCCAAAGGAGGATACTCGCAAAGGCGATACGCATACCGCTCCGTGGCCTGCCGGATTTTTTGTCTTTCTAAAGCGGGACCCAATATCTCCTCGTGGGTCTCTGGTCCGATGGATCAATAACTTCGTCTTGGGGAATGCCACCAGCGCGGAGGGAAATCTCTTTTGGTCGTGCTACCAACCAGAGCGTCCGGCGCGGGATCCGGAGCTGAAAGAGCTGCGGCCCATGCTTGAGCTTCGGCTGGATGAGGAGGAACTAAAACTGCGGCCCCCGGATCTGCGGCTTCCCATGCTGGAATTTTCGAAGGAGGAACGGGTGGCAGCTTGTCGGCGGCGTTGACGGGCGGTTTCTTTGGCCCGGCGTTTGGCCGCTTCACGGGCCTCGGCGTGGGCGATGGCGGAGCGCGCGCGGGTGCGGGCTTGTCCGGACATTTGTAAGGCTTCCTGATAGAGACCGTGCTGCATGCCATCGTTGGCGGCGGCGAGGGATCGGCCACCGTAGTTTTCGGTGATACGGATGCCAAACGAACCGGACCAGCGGTCGGCCTTGCGGACTTCGCGGGTGGCGGCTTCGAGCGCGCGGACTGCTTCGAGCGCGAGTTTAAGTTCCTTTTTTAAGTCGAGGCCTGCTTCACTGATCTTGAGATGAACGGCTCGGAGCTCGTTCTGAATTTCGCGCCAATCTGCGTGGTCCTTTTCGAGAGCCTGGCGGGCCTTTTCGAGATTGGCATGACACTCCTCGATCATGGTCATGGTTTTATTGGTCTTGGGGCTGTTAGGAATGCGGTCGCCATCGGCCTTTTCCCAAAGGGCGGCGGCCTCCTGTTGGTTGCGAGAGACGGTGTCGATGAGTTGCAAGGCGCGCGCGTGTTGCTCCAGGTCTTCGGAAATCGCTTTGCGAAGGATGGGCAGGCGCTCGCTCAGTTTTTCTAATTGATCTTCGACGAGAAAGGGATCGCGTCGACCGTCGTCGGCTTCGATTTCTTTTTCAACTTCGGTAAGCCCGGTGCCGATCAGTTCAAAAAGTTGAACCGTCTCACTGGTTACACGGCGATCACTGACCGGTCCGCGAAGGTCGGCTTCGGCGCGAATATGACTTTCGTTTTTCGCGGCATTTCCCTCTTCCATTGCTCCCAGTTTCTTCGAGCGTTTGGTGACGTGTTCGCAAAGGGCCTGGCCATCATGGGCGAGAAGTTGGCCGTTCTCAAGGAGGTCCCAGGCTTCCAGAAGGGCGCCGGAGTGAAAGTTCGTTTTTGCGCGATCCAGACGGGAGGTGATTTTCTTAAGTGCTCCTTCAAGTTGTTGTGGAGCATTGGCGAAGGTCCCGGTTTCGGGTGCCTCAGGATCAAGGAAGAGAGCCCGCGGCGCGTAGCGAGTGCGCATCGCTTCCACTTCGCTGGTCATGCGGTTCCCCCGTTCTTCCAAGGCACCCCGTGTTTTCCAGAGTTGCTCGCTCGTCATTTCGTAGTCGGCGAGGACATGGCGTGCGCGGGTGACGAGACTTGCGGCATGGGTCGTCAGTGAATCGACTTCATTCAAAAATCCCTCCGCACTGGTGACGTCCCCGAGGTCGAGAGCGGCGAGAGAGGCTTGTTGTTGTTGGTGTGCCTTGGTCAGGATGTCACTTGGGTTGTCTTCTGCTTCGGTGAGGATTTCTCCCGCTTCGAGTTTTAGGGATTTCGCGATTTCGCGCCGCGCGGTTTCGACCAGTTGGGTGGCCGACTTGATTGCGGGCTGGGTTTTGTCATCTGCCCGGACGGCGAGGGCGGCACCCTCGCTGACTCGTTTGGCAAGGGCTTCCAGTTCCAACGTAAGCGCGCTGAGGCGTCCGGAGACTGCTCCATCTGGGCTGTCGGTCGCGATCTGGTCGCTCTCCTTACCATGGTCGGAGAGTGCGCTGTCGATCCACAAGGTGGCGCGCTTGTGTTGGTCGAGCGTGGCTTCGTTTTTTTCCAAGTCAGCCCAGTGCTGAGTTCTGAATTTTGCGATGAGGTCGAGGAGTGTGTGGGCTTCATCGGCCATGCGGTCGCCATCATTGAGGTCGCCATCGAGTGCTCTCACTGGATCGGATTTACCGGTCAAAGCCGCACGGTCGGCGCGGTCGGCAATGGTGGGGATCCATTCGTCAAAAAGGAGATCGCAACGCAAGCATTCATCGACTTGAATTTCGTCCTGGCGGGCTGTCAGGACGTCGATGTTTTTTTCTAAGGTTTCACTGCGAGAGACGATGGTGGCCCAGGAGCTCTCCACTCGGTCCAGACATTCCGCGGCGGCATCGAGAGTCTGCGTGGTGCGGGTCTCCCACTCATCGATGGGGACGGAGAAGGTCTCATCGACTTCCTCGCCGGGGCGGGTGCGTTCCTTGAGCGTGGGGACGATCCTGCGTCCGACATTGAGTTCGGCATCGAGGAGATCGACCGCTCGTTCGTAGCGTCCGCTGCTGATGAAATTTCGGGAGCGGGAGAGGGGACTGCCGGGTTCGATGAGGGCCTCACCTTCTTCGATGATTTTCTGAACGTTGGAGGAGAGGACAAAAGCTTCGTCGATGTGTTTGAGAGCATTTTTCGAGAGGGCGAGAGTGTCTCCGGAGTAACCGCGGTTTTCGAGTTCGTTAAAAGGCCCCACGATGACGTCCGAGCGATCCATGAGTTCAAAAAGGCGCTTTTCGGTTTCCCGCATTTCCAGTTTTCGAGAAGCGAGGAGTTTTTCAGCCTCGACTTTAATGCGGCGGCGCCGCCGATTGCCCGTGAGACCGAGGAGGAAAAGTCCGCCTACTCCAGAGGCACTGCCGACCTTGATCGCGAGGTTCTTTTTTTCAGCGGAGCGGCGGCCCTCCCGGTCGTTCATGGATACCATCGCGGCGGAATTCTGGGCATTGGCGAGAGTTTGGCGGTAGGAAAAGTTTCCGGCTTCGTAGTCTTTTTGCGCCGAGGCAAGCCGGACGCGGGCGTAGTCGAGTGAGCTCTTGCCTTGAGGGCTCGTGGGGGAAAGGTTTGCGAGTTTTTTTTCCAGCTTGGCCAGCTCGGGTTCATCGGCCCGGTATCGATTCAAGATGCCTTCCCAGCGGTCGAGGTGTTGGCGCACGATGTCCGGGTCATGGGTTCCGGGTCTGTCCTCGATGGAGGAAAGTTGGGCCTTGAGTTCGGTAAGGGGAAAGCGGTTGATGTCACCGTTGCCGGCCTTGAGATCTGATACGATGAAGGCGTGTTTTTCGGAAACTTCGACAAGGCGGCTTTGGAGCTGCTTGACCTCCTGTTTCGCTTCCTCGATCTGGGTGAGACGACTTCTTTCGCGCGCGGTCAGGGTGTCGCGGACTTTTTTATCGATCAAGGTGATGGTGTTTTTTACGGCATCAACAATGCGGCCTCCATCTCGCATGGCCTTGCGTGCTTCTCCATCAAGAGTTCCGGCGAAGCGTTTGGGTGAGGCTCCGTTTCGTGAATAATGTTCGCCGCCGAAATAGGAAAACTTTTTCTCATTGAGGAAGAGAATGAAAACGGCCCCGTTTAGAAGTCTCGTCTTGGGATTGCGAAGTTCGCCGAAATTGGTCTTTGCTTGCAGTCCGTTCGTGAGGGCTTCCTCAACGGCATCAAGGCCGCGGAGGCCGTGTCCGAAGGCCGAGCGGTAGCGTTCGTCACGGGAGTTTTCGGCAAGGAGGACGGTCCAGTTGGGGGCGGCTTGGTCGAGCCATTTTTCAAGGTCAGCGAGTTCGGTGGGAGCGAGTTTGAGATCGCCATCGACGTAGAGATGTTGATCATCTGTCCATTGCTCAATGATGGAGACGCTCGTCTTAAGAGAGCGCGCGGTCTCTGAAGCACCGAGGTGCGTCGTGGAAAGAGTGAGGAGAAGGAGGGTGAGAGCCTGCCGGAAGTTGCCAATCATCCCCGCGATGATAGGAGCTGACCTCCTCGCGGGCAAGCACTCGGGATCAAGGGCTTATTCTGATAATCTTCAGGCGGATGAACTCGATTTGAGCGGAGGTGACGGGAACGTTTGATCGGACCGTGACGAGGCTGGAGCCGTTGCCTTGATCCACCTTGTTCAATTCGATGAGATGGGCTCCACCTTCCCGCCATGCATCGAGATCATTGCTGAGTTGTGGGATGTAGGTGAGGTCGCCATTGGGCGTTCTTTCCGGGTAGGTGAGAGTGAGGAAGGTATCGGCGCCAAGGGTTGTGATCTCAGTTTGTAAAAGGTCTGCGGATTGCTCGGATGAGAGCGGGTTTGCGAGAATTCCGTATTCCAGGAGGTTCACGAGGCCATCGCCATCTGGGTCGGCATTGGGACCGGAGATAGCAGGGTTGCTGAGCTGGGCGGGGGTGAATTCCTCCTCCTGCCAAGCGACGAAGTCGGTGTTCGCTGGTGCGAGCGTTCCGGGAGTGCCATTAACGAGAGACCCGGCAGTCCAGCTTGCGGCGAGGGCGTGATTTGGGACGGTTTCGGGATCGACGAGGACGAGCGAGTAGCCGTCGCCGTCCGGTGAGGTGGGCCAGGGTGAAGTGTCATCGTAGGTGAAGTCGAGGATGGGGGAGTTGAGAGCGAAGGAGAGCGTGATTTGCTCGCCGCCGTTGGAGAGGGAATTGGGATAGGTTCCGATGACCGGCAGTCCGATGCCGTAGCGGGTTTCGAATGCGGCGAGGTCTTTCACGAGTAGAACTGATGCTCCGGGAGCGAGGGTGCCGGTGAGATCTGCGGTAATGCCTGCGGTGAAACCCAGTTCGGAGAGGTCGAGGGTGAGGGAAGCGGAGACATTGGTGAGTTCGATGAATTCGAAGGCATCGTTGTCGGGCGAGATCATGGCTTCGGTGGCGTTAGGCGCAGCGGGATTATACATGATCTCGCTGACGACGAGGTTATCTTTCCAAACATCGAGATTGGGTGTTCCGGCGACGAATTCGACGGGATCCGACCAATGACTGGTGCGGCCGGTGGAGTCTTCATGCTGCACGCGGACGCGGTAGGTGAGGTCCGGCTCGGCGACGGATGAGGGGAAGGAGTAGTTGATCGTGAAAGTCGTGAGGTCCGGAGAGGTGGCCACGGTTTCGACTTCGTAGGTTCGCGGGGTGCCTACCTCATATCCGATGAGTCCGGGAGCGAGGATCTTGGCGATGCGCCAGCGCATTTTCCCGAAGGTGCCGTTGCCATTGGGATCAGAATAGGGACCGCTGTCGAAGGTGAGTTGATTCACGGGATATCCTGCCGTGCCCGAATAGGTGAGAGTTGGTTGGTTTGGGATGTTGGCGTCGTTGGCTTCTCTTTTGAGATACTCGTATCCATAGCCGGCGGGGACGCCGTTGCCGGGGGCCCAACTTCCACCGGTATAGTTGTCGGTGGTGTAGGAGAGGATGTGGTTTACGAAACCCTCGTGATCAGGGGAGACGAGCGTGCGCGTATAGCTGCCTCCGCCCCGGCTGTCGTTGTAGGGGGTGCGGAAGAAGTTTCCAAGGTGGTTACTCTGGCCTGAGGTGCTTCCGAGTGAACCTCTGGTTCTGGGGTGGCGATTCCATACGAATGAATCGATGTCAGACCATGTCTGTGCCTGACCGGTGGGGTTCATCATCTGGGTGTATTCATCAATGAGCTGGCCGATTTGACCACCGGTGGGAGTGTCGTCCGAGGCGACGAGATCCATCAACTCGCGGGCGCGGTTTCGCAATTCGAGGGCAAGCTGCGAATGGCTGTTGATGGAGCTTTGTTGGCGGATGACCCCGGCTTGATGGGTTTCCGCGATATACATCATGTCGAGATCCCAAGGCATGACGTGCCATTGGTCCAGGGTGGGTTCGTGGTAGAAGTAGTGGTTGTAGCCGATGCGGATATCGACGTTTCCGAGAAGGCGGTTGAGGGAGCGCAGGGAGTAGTATCCCGGCATGTGCATGTTGTCGCGCCACCACTGCTCGGTCTGGGCGCTGTTGGAGGCGGAGTAGAA
The DNA here is from genome assembly GCA_047629805.1 of Akkermansiaceae bacterium. GTDB lineage: Bacteria > Verrucomicrobiota > Verrucomicrobiia > Verrucomicrobiales > Akkermansiaceae > SW10. The sequence goes on from JBLHUR010000022.1 coordinate 34,001, forward strand.
GGAATTCCAATCTGTTGAAGAGGTGACCTGGGTCTTGCCTTGTTCCTTTTTGTCGCCCGCTCCGCCCTCGATTTTGTAGATGTTTCCGTCGGGGAGATTGCGTTCGTCGAGGAAGGATCCGTTGGGCTGTTCCATGGCGAGGTAGAGTCCCCAAAGGTCCCCTTCATATTGATTTGAGCCGCTGGCTTCGGTGGCATTATCAATGACACGGAAGGAGAAGTAATGAGTGCGAGGGCTGGGGAGGCCAGCCATCCCGTAAAGTCGCATTGTGGGAGCTTCGTCGAGTCCGGCCATTCCACGGTTGACGGCTGCCCAGGGGCTGGACATGGATTGGAAGTTGAGCTTACTCCAGTCTTTCCCGTACCTTTGGCCCCAGTTGTCGCGCGGTTCGAAACGGCGGGCGCGATTAAAGTGGAAGCGCCACTTGTTTTTACCCGAGACATAGGTGGAGGCTTCGCCACGGTTTTCGAAATCGATGTGGTCGTATATTTTGCCGTCGTAGATGAAGGTGCCTTTTTGGTGGACGCCGTCGGCTCCACCGTATTGGGATGAGGTGACGTCGCCTGATTGGGCGAGGAGATGGTAGATGGGCATGTCGTCCAGCAGGGTAGTTGGAAAGGTTTCGGCGGTCGTAGAAGGGGTGAATGATCCCGTCCAGGATGGGACGCCATTATAAGTAAAGTAGGCGAAGTTAGGCTGCTCGTCATCGTCGTAGGGGGCGACATCGGAGGAGCCCGAGAGGTCGGCAAAGTGAATGCGATAGCGGATGAGGCGGCGATGTTGCTGGAGAGATGCGGGGAGCGCTGCGGAGTAGATGGAGTCTCCTGCAAGAGCATCTCCGGTGCTGCCATCGTCCGTCATCGTGACCGTGGTCCAGCTGGTATCGTAGCTGGCATCGGTGAGACGAATGTAGGTGCCGGGATCGACAATCTGGTAGTCAAGAGTGACGGTGCCGACCCCTTGGGGATCGGTGATTTTTGCGGTGATGGTGACCACGTCGGCAGAGGTGGGAGCTTCGGGGAAATGTGCGACCTGACGGATGGAGGGAGGAGGTGAGTTGGTTGTCGAACTGTTTGGCTGGCCGGGGGTGGCCGAGCCCTCGCCGCCGCCGGAAGATGATTCGAGGGAGGCATCGAGAGAAAAGTCAGAGCTTCCGGCTCCGGCATTGAAGCCTTGCACCGCGATGACATTGGTTCCGCCGACAAGATAAGCGGAGACGCCGGTGAGGATGAATTCCTCCCACTCGGCTTCGTGGTTGGAGCCGGTGGCGGTGTAAGCGAGTTGGCCGCCGGGAACGTGGATCCGTTGGACTTCCTGTCCGTTGATCCAGATGATGGCTCCGTCGTCGGAATAGATGCGGAGTTTCAAACTGGTGGGAAATTCAAGCGGGGGAATGGTGAATTCCTTACGCATGAAGACCGAGGTGTAGCTGTTCCGCATGTCACCGAGGGTGGTATTATCATCACCGTCCCCATATCCGATGGGAGTTTGGGCGCTTGTCCAGCTGATGTCATTGTAGCCATTTTGTCTCCAGGCATCGACGGGAGAGGAAGCTTCGCTTGTTCCTTTTTGGTAGAGCCAGGTTCCGTCTTCGGCGAGGTAGGTCGTGGCATCGGGAGTTCCAGTTTGGGATCCGGCGGTGCGCCATGATCCGCCTAGATTGTTGTCGAGAGAAGAGTTTAGAAGTTCCATCGAGCCACCGCCACCACGTGCGCCGGAGGGCCAAGGGAAGCCGACCCCGTAGTTGACCTGATCCATGATGATTCCGGCTGCGTTCCGGAGGTCGATTTCCTCGCCATCATTGTTTAAGCCACTGGTCCAGGGGCCCAGAGCGGTTTCGCCGAAGACTGAAGCGATGGTGGCGGGGTCCTCTGCGATGATGAGATAGGCTCCTGCGGCGAGGTTCGTCCCGGCAGGGAAGGTGAAGTCGACGGCATCGGTGAGTTGCCAAGCGGAAAGGTCGATCGTAGAGGCCCCGGGGTTGTGAAGTTCGATGAACTCGGCCGGGCTTGTTTCGTCGGCTGGGTCGTAGTGGATTTCATTGATGACGACTTGTGAAGGAAGACTGGCCGGAGTGTCGAAAGTCCCCGACGAAGGGGCCCAGCTGGTGCCGGCGGAATTCACGGCGCGGCTGGTGAAGTAGTAAGTGGTCTCTGGCGTGAGTGCGGAGACGAAGCGGCTAAAGTTCCCTCCTGCAACGCCGACATTGATCGAGGAATTCCACGCGGCGGGATTGTTCAAGCCATCGGTTATTCCATAGTAAAGGGTCACGGTGGGAGTGCTGGAGCCGGTGTCGGTGACTTCCCCGCGTAGGCTGGCCGAGGTTGCGGTAATGCTGTTGACGCTTCGATTTTCAATAGAAGGAGGCATCACGGTGATGGTTGTGAAACTTCCGGTGGAGGAAGCCCAGGTCGAGCCGCCGGAGTTACTCGCGAGAGCGCGGAAGAAGTAAGTGGTGGTGGGGGCGAGGGTAGTGAGGTCGGCGGACGCGGTTCCCGTGAGAGCTCCGAGTGAAGAGGAGTTGCTCCAGGTGCCGAGGTTGGTGTCTCCGTCAGTCGTGCCGTAGTAGAAGGTGAGGGTGGTGGTGTCGCCGCCGTTGTCGGTGATGGTTCCGGTGAGTCGGGCGGTGTTGGCGGTGATGTTGCTTGCCGCTGATTGGGTGAGGGATGGAGGAAGAGGGAGGGTTTCAAAACTCCCAGAGGAAATGGCCCACGATTCGCCCGCGGAATTGGTGGCGCGAGCGGTGAAGAAGTAGCTTTCCGCATGAGTCAAGTTGCTGACGTTTCTGGAAAATGCCCCGCTGTGGGTCCCGGGGAGATTGTGGAAGGAATCCCAGCTCGCGGCATTGCTTCCGCCGTCGGTGCTACCGTAGTAGATGGTGATGGCAGGGGCGTCGTCGCCGATGGAGGTTACGTTGCCGTTGAGAGTGGCGGTTGCGCTGCTGATCACGGTCGCGGTTGAATTGCTGACGTTGGAGGTGCCATTGGGAACAACGGGAGTGGCATCGAGTCGGACGTTATCGAAGTGACTTCTGCCATTTCCGCCTGCCGAGAGATGAATGCGAATCGTTTTTCCAACGGCAGCCGGAGTGGCTGAGGTGTCCAGGGTCAGGCGGGCGGACTCGGCAAATGATCCTCCGCCAATGAGCGAGGAGTCTTCAAAAGCGGTGCCGTAATTAGTGCCATCGGTTGCGCGGAGAGAGAAGGTAGTTTGATTGCCTGCGTTGCTATTACCGCTGCGATGTCCGTGGGAGATGATGAGAGCGTAAATGGTGTCGGCTTGGTAGGTTTCGCCGAGATCCTGCCAAACTTCGTGTCCTGGGTTCATGCCAAGGTGGTCCGTTCCGTCTCCGGAGAACCCGTTGATATATTCCTCGAAGCTATTGTTACTTGCTCCGGCTTCCGACCACTCGGGCGAGATGTCGTTGCTCCAGCCACCAGCTGCGAGCGCATTGTTTTCAAAGGAATGATCTCCAATGGTAACCGGGGCTGCCAAGACCGGTGAAATCAGGAGGAGTAGAAGGAGAAGGGGAAAACGGAGAGGAGCAATCATAGAGGAAGAGAGGAGTTAGCAGCTGAGAAATCCGGCGACCATCGGAAAAGACGAACCGTGGGGGAAACTCACACGATTTATGAGAGCCTGCCTTGGCTTTTCATGGACTTTCGTGAGCGGGTTCCGTTAGCTCGTTGGCATGCACGAAGATATTGAAAAGGTGCTCATTGCCGAAGAGGTGATTGAGAAGCGATTGGACATCATTGCGGAGAGGATCCGTGCGGACTTTGCGGACGAGCCTTCGCTTCAGGTGGTGGCCATATTGAAAGGGGCTTTGGTTTTTATGGCGGACCTTTTACGACGGGTCCCGCTGCGCTTGGAGATCGAATGCTTGAATGTCGCGAGCTACCACGGCGGCACCGAGAGCTCGGGGCAGGTGGATTTCCTCGATCAAAAACTGCCTGATGTAAAGGGGCGGTGTGTTTTGCTCATCGATGATATCCTCGATACGGGCCGCACGCTTGATGCGGTTTCGGCGAAGCTTCGGGAAATGGGAGCACGGGAGGTGAAGACTTGTGTCTTGCTCACCAAGGATAAGAAGCGGGCCGCCGAGGTGGAGGCGGATTACTCGGCTTTTGAAATCGCGGATGAATTTGTGGTGGGCTACGGGCTCGACTATGATGGCAAGTATCGCAATCTCCCGTATGTTGGCGTGCTCAGTCCCTCCATTTTTAGATCATGAAGTGTGCCATCGTTCGCGAACTCGATTCGCTTGATCGTCTGGTCCGTCTCGGCCCCAATCTGAATTGCACCGTGATTCAAGGTCTGGATCTGCGTGAAGCGGATTTGCCATGGAAGGAGATGGAGTGCGACGGAGCGGTATTTTTAGGCTGCCAATTTCCCCCGGGAGTCTCGGTGTGCGACTTGATGGATAAGGGTGCTCTGATCTTCCCGAAGTTTAGTGGTTTACCGTTTAGTCCTTACCGTCCCGAACTCTACACACGGGAGGAATTGATGAAGGGATGGTCCGAAGAGGAGGACCAGAGTGTGGACAAAAAAATCTACGATCACTTCGTCAAACATGGCAAGAAGGCACCCGATATTGTTGAGGCTCTCGCGGAGAGGCTGCACGATCACGCCATCGACGATGGGCTTACCGACTTACTCGAGGGACGAGTGGAAAAAGACGGCGTCAAAAAAGTGGTCGCCATCATGGGTGGTCACGGCACGGGGCGGGATGATGATTCCTTCCGTAAGGTGACCCATCTGGCTCGCCGTTTGACCCTTGCAGGATATTTTATCGCGAGCGGGGGCGGTCCGGGAATTATGGAAGCGGCCAATCTCGGAGCCTACCTCGCGGAGGTGGAAGAGGCGGAGCTGGATGCCATTTTAGATGACCTCGCTTCCGCTCCGAAATACACCGACCAAGGGTATGTCGAAGCTGCCCATAAAGTGATCGCCAAATATCCCACCGGTCATTCCAGTCTTGCGGTGCCGACGTGGTTTTACGGACACGAGCCGACGAATATGTTCTCGGCGCACGTCGCAAAGTATTTTTCCAATAGCATCCGTGAAGACGGGCTTCTCGCGATCGCTCGTTACGGCATCATCTTCGCGCCTGGACGAGCGGGAACGACCCAGGAAATTTTTCAGGATGCCTGCAAAAATCACTACGCTTCCTCGGGTGAAATCAGCCCGATGGTCTTCCTTAATACCGAGCGCTATACCAAGGAGACGCCCCTCTGGGAAACGATCAACAAGCTGGCAGACGGGAGGCATTTTAAAGATCTCCTTTTCCTCAGTGACGAGGTTGAAGAGATCGTCACCTTCATTCGAGCGCACCCGCCGGTGCCGAGTGATGGGCTGACTTCGCCGAAGTGACCTGGTCGCTGGCGAGCTAGAGCACCTGTTGATCAGCGGGCTGCCGTAGCGTGCAAATCCTTTCCCACCCATCGATTTGATTTGGACGGGGTCGTGCTTCCAACTCTCCACGCGATAACTTTTCGCCCGGATTCGCGGGCTTGGTCTTCTACTTTTGGTGGGACTTTTTTCCCGCCTTGGTGAGAACTTCCTTGAGCGTTACGGCTTTGCCTCCCTGGCGTTTGCTTTCATCGGCGGCTTCCATGAAGGTGAATAATTCGATGGTCTCGGCGGCGGAAACGGGTGGCTTCTTTGTTTTGAAAAATTTCACGACTTCGACGACGAGAGGGGCGTAACCTTCATAGGCTCCGACGGCGATCTCTTCGCCTTTGGCATTACGGGCGAGGCCGGAGTAGCCCTTGCCTTCTCTGAAGATTCCGGTTCTACCATTTCCCCAGTTGCCTTCGACTTCGATCAGGCCATCAGGCGTGGTTCGGCGGACGACGGATTGGCATCCGGTTCCCATGACGGTGAAGAGTGATTCGCAACCGTGAACGCCATACCAATAGAGATCTGGGTGGTGGGGCTCGAGCGAGGCAGGGCTGGAACAGAGGGCGTAAGTGACTTTTCCAATCGAGCCGGCACGAACCGCTTGGGTGCTTTTTCCGTAGCGGAGCGATGATGATGAAAAAATGGGAACACCCGCTTCTTTGGCAAGGCGGTAGATCTCAAGCGTATCGCTCAAAGTTCCGCCTACGGGTTTGTCGATGAAGAGAGGAAGTCCCGCCGCGATCACGGGGCGGGCCTGGGCGAGATGGGGGCGACCGTCGACGCTTTCGATCATGACCGCATCGACCTTGGTGCAGAGGTCCTCGATGGTCTCACAGATTTCGACGCCGAAGTCCTCTCGCAGGGTTTTGGTGTAGCCCTCGACTCTTGAGATGCTTGACTCAATGTCGGCGCTGCCGCCCTTAAATGCTGCGACCACTTTGGCTCCTTGGACGTGATCTTTAGTGGTGGGGTCATTGATGACCTTGGTGAAGGCTGTGACATGAGAAGTGTCGAGACCGATCAAGCCGATTCGGATGGGGTCTTTGGCTGCGAGAGATGAGAGTCCCAAGAAGGTGCAGAAGAGGGTGATGATTTTTTTCATTTTGTCATTTGGTGATAGGTTGGGAGATTCGGAGGTAGGCGAAAAGGTCGCGAAGTTGGGTCTCATCGAGTCCGTTAAGAAGGCCTGCGGGCATTAGGCTACGTCCGGCCGGTTTGAGGGTTTTCATTTGTTTGCGAGGGATGGTGATGTCGGCGCCATCGAAGCCTCGCAAGACAATGCGGTTCGTGTCCTCGTCGGAAAGGAAGCCACTCAGGATCCGTTTGTCGGTAGTGGTCACGACGACATTTTCATAGCCTTCGCGAATCTCGGCGTTCGGTTCGAGGATGCTCACCAACATCGTGCCGAGGTCGTCGCGTTGATAGCGAGTTAGGTCCGGACCGACCTCTCCGCCTTTGAAGAAGAGCTTGTGACAGCTTGCGCAGCGTTCGGTGAAAATGGACTCGCCGGCGTAGGGATCTCCGGGACGGGCGGAGAGAATTTTTCGCAAGACATCGGCCCGGAGAGAAGGGGTTGGCTTTTCGGTGTCGGGGAAATGTTTGAGAAGGAGAGTCGAAGTCTTGCTCTCGTCATGGAGGGCGAGACGGGCAAGGAGATCTTGATCAAAGTGACCGATCGGGATCTTTTTGGGCCCGATCGCTTCCAAAAGAGCGACGGCCCAAACAGGACGCGAGGCAAGGAGATTGAGGGTGCTGGCCTGAAGGCCCGGGGTAAGCTTCGGATAGCCCTTTAGAAGGGCCACCCCGATAGCTTTGTCATCGTAAATTTGCAGGGCGACAATTGCGGCGCGACTCAGTTCGGGATGGTCCATCGATGTCGCGATGGCGAGGAGCTTTTTCCAAACTTCAGCCACGCCTTGATGGCTTCCAAAAGCTCGGATCGCTGAAAGTCGATCGACGGGAGCGGCTTGGTGATTGGAAAGAAGGGCGATGCCTTTCGCCAGGGCCTGTGAGTCGCCAGCGCGGATGCGCATGGAAAGGGATGAGTGATCGAGCTTGGTGGTGAGTTCGTCCGGGAGGAGTGGGACGGTCCTTCTTTCGAAGGCTTTTTCAAAGCCCTTCATCAAGGCGGCGCGACCGTCGGCATGCGGAGCGAGTTCGAGGAGAGCGGCGCATTGAAGGAAATCACGCCGGGATCCGGCTTCTGCAAAGCGCCGCATCAGGCGTGGGGCTAGGTGGTTCAGGAAGAAGGGGGACGACCAAATCCTAGGATCATTGAAAGTTGCCAGGACGGCCTCCGCATGTTTTTCGCAGTGACCTTCCACGACATGCCAGGCCATGAGCGGAATGAAGGGATCTTCCATGTGATCGGGGCGTGCGATGATTTCCCGGGCAAGCGCAAGGCCCTGTTGATGTTGAAGACGACTCGCGGTGGAGAGGACCTGGCACTGGACTTCGGCATTCGCTTCCCGCTTGGCTAGGATCTTGATCTGGTCGAAAATTCCTGGCTCAAGTTTTCCGTCATCACCTGAGAGCCTAATGACCCATGCTCGCACCATGGGGGCCGGGTGATCGAGATGGAGGCGGGCCGTTTTGAGATGAAGTTGGTCCGTCTGATGGAGCACCCAAAGTGCTTCCAAAGCAGGGTGGGGTTTGCTTTGTGCGAGGAGTGCCTCCAATTGCGGGACGATGGTGAGATCCGCTCGCTGGGCCAGTAAACGAACGGCCGTTTGGCGGTGCCAAAGGTTGTCGTGATCCAGGAGTGCCACTAATTCCAGTGAAGTCTTGGCCTCCAGATTTCGGTCCTTGATCAGCGAAGCCTCTTTTCCCCGGAGTCGATAAATGCGCCCGCTGTCGGGATCGATCTGGCCCTGGTAGTTCTGTCCGTGGGCGATGTATTGCTCTCGGAAATCGGAGAAGATCACGCCTCCGCAAGGGGCATTGGCGAGATAAACCGGCCGGAAGGTGAGGTCATCGCTGCGAAGAGGGAAGCCGGTGTCAGAGGTTTGAAAGGTGCTACCCATCGCGGTTCGAGTTGAGGCGACGAGATTGTGATGCAGGGGATCGACGCTCAGAAGCTGTCCCTGCAGGCGGGCGGGTAGGGCGGTGGCGTCGACGGAGATTCCCAAGTGGGAAAAACGCGGGATAGGGTTGGTGCTCGCCATCATCGAGAGCTCACCAAATGAGAAAGGATTGGGGGGCGGACCGAACTTGCCGGGATTCTTTCCCTGCTTGAGATATTGTCCGTTTTGGACGAAGTGAAAGCCGCGCGTATTACCGCCATTGTGACCGCTGAAAAGTCGCCCTTCGGCATCGAAACTTAGGCCGAAGGTGTTACCGCCGCCATCGGCGAAGACTTCGAATTCCCTGCTGTGGGGATGGTAGCGCCAGACGATGGGACCTTCATTATAGATCGCGGCATCATCAAAACCGGGTCGAGTGATCCGGCTGGTGGTGGTGCTTCCTTGGCCGCCGTAGAGCCAGCCATCGGGGCCCCAGGTGAGGCCGTTGGCGACGCTATGAGTGTCCTCGAGCCCAAAGCCGGCGAGCCGAATTTCGGGATCTCCCTCGGGAATGTCGTCGCTGTCTTCATCGCGATAAAAGAGGAGATACGGAGTGTGCATCACCCAGAGGCCGCCCCATCCACGGACGATCGAGTTTGCCATGTTCAGTCCCTCCAGGACATTTTTACTCGTTTCATAAGAGCCATCGCCATCGAGATCTTCGTGCACGCTGATGATGTCAGCACCGCGGTCATGATGAGGCGGGGCGGGAGGGATGCGGTCATATTTCGAACGATAGTATTGGTCGCGGCCAACCATCGTGAGTCCGGCGGGGTAGGGATACTGACGATACTGCGCGACCCACATGCGGCCCCGGGTGTCGAAACTGAAGTGGGTTGGTTGTGCGATTTCTGGTTCGCTGAGCAAGGCCTCGACGGCGAGGTCCTCGTCGGTCTGCAACAAGGCGAGGTCTTCCCCAGGCGGAACCTGTCGTCCCCGGATGGGGTCCATTGTGCGAGCGAGAGGTCGGCTGGAGAGTTTGAATTGGTTGGCTGAATAGGCGGCAATTGCGGGTTTCTCTTTCTGGGCTTCGAACTCGGCGGGGGAGGGCTTCATGGTCGCGTATTCCCACTCTGGTCCGAGGATTAACTCGTTGAAGTAATCGATCAGGACGGGTGCAGAAGTGAAGCCTCGGCCAACGGCTTTGTGATCGATCCGAATGACCAGAGCATTGAATTGAGTCTTCCCGAGAACGTCTTTTGGGATCTTGAAGCGTTGTTCTTTTCCCAAGGGGATTCCCTCAGACGTGACGATGCTTTGACCGTTAAGAAAGATCTCAAACTCCCCGGGAAGATCGGAGATTGCAAGGACGGTTGAGCTTCGCCAAAGATCACGTTCATCGCCAGCTGAGGTGGCAAGGCGCTCCGGGACCTGAAGAAAACAGCGTAGCCAGAGATTCTGAGAATCCGAAGTGGCTCTGGTGGGAATGGCGATTTGGGTCCATTCGGATCCGCTGGCATCTGCGAAAGAGGCCAGGATGAAGCAAGCGGTTGCTAGAAGGGTGCGAACCATCCTTTAAACGTCGCAGTTGAATCCGATGAGAGAAGGAAATTCCTTGTCGATGATTCCAGGAATTTGGCGGGAGTCTGATCTATTCAGCAACTTCCTCGACCCGGTAGAAAATGCGCGTGGTATTGTCAGGGAGGGAGGTGTCCGTAAATGAGGTCAAAGCACCTTCGCTCGGGTGGCTATCGTTCAGCTCTACCCAGTCTTCCAAATTGGATGAAGATAAGATGATATACTTGCGGCCGGGCTTGGATTGCCAGGTGACCTTGACGGCGTCTTTTTCGTCGACCACCAAGCGTTCAATATCGGTAAACTCCAGGGGAACCAATTTTTCGGCAGTTGCAGATTCCCACAAGTCGGCGATTTCATTGTCAGTCAGAACCCGATTCAGCCAAATCGCAACCTCGTCCTGCGCGCCCGAATGAGTGGTCGAGTCAGGAGCGGCGGCCCTACGCCCGCCAATTTTTGCCAAGCCGGTATCGGTGCCCCAGCCTGTGCTATTGGGTTGGAGATTATCAGTCCGATCAACGCCGTTGATCCACAACTTGAGATTGGCCGCCCGCTCTGCCCCGGTCGCCCCTTCAGTCGAGGCCACAACGTGAAACCAACCTGACTCGGAGTCGATCAATCGACGGTCGGGTTCGCTGTTGTCTTCCAGGTAGAGGGTGCGTTCCGCGGTTTCACCCGAGGTATTTGGATCGACAGATAGGACCAAGCCGTCGTTGGCGGTGACAACTTGGAAGCTCTTGGTGGGGTCCGTGATGTTATTGGTGAAGAGTCGATCTCCGCCTTCGGCCGGGCCTGCTTTGAAGAAAAAGGCGACCGTCATTGCCTTCGCTCCATAGAGGTTGCCATCGCCGAGAGTGATATGCCCCGCATTGTTACTATAGTGCGCAAGGTTATCGGAACCTCCCAAGCCCGGTAACGCGATTCCTTCAAAGAGCTCCAAGGCCCCGGGCCCACCAACCATCGGTCCAAAGTCGTCGTAAGCTCCATTGAACACGCCGGGAGCGAGAGCATTGCCCATCGTGTCAATGGCACCACCTTCGGTGTCAGTTTCATTTAATTCGTAGTAGAAATTCGGAGCCAGGCCGATCACGGTGTCTTGATAGTTGGCAGCTTGAGCACCTCCAAAGGCGCATAGGCTAAAAACAGTGGCCAATCGACGAACCGTCGCCTTAGCCGACGTGTTGGGGAGGGTAAAATTTCTTTTCATCGTTCATTACGATAAGAAAAGGGCCGGAAATGCCAAGGATGGAAGGAGATTTCCTTTTCCGGTTCTATTGAGGGAGTCTTTTGCCTGTGATGAAACTCCTCAACCAAGTTGAGGGTGAGTTAGCTGCGTCAATGAAGAGAGAGACTCCCGCCGCACTAATCCGTGACCTCGTATTCGACTTTCCTAATATCCACCCCGAGCAGCTCTTCGCGGATCAGAGAGAGCTCCAATGCAGAGAGTTCGCTTTGAGAATTCAGGTTTACAAATTCGATTTCAGCGTCACCTGTTCTAACAAGACCCCCCAAACTTGTTTGGGACTTTGAACGCGAATATCCCAAAGAAATTAGGTTCGTTGCCGGGTCTCTTAAAAGCAGAGTTCCATCAACCGTCCTGTCTGAATCAGTCCTTCCAATTCAGGCTTTCCGGCACGGGCGAAAGGATTTCGTGTCCCGTTTCAGTGACGAGAACCATGTCCTCAACTCTGACACCACCGAGGGTCGAAGAATACAATCCGGGTTCTACGGTGAAGACTTCGTTTTTGAGGATTTCGCCTCCACCGTGATCGAGCAGGATGGGTTCGTGGACTTCCAAGCCGATTCCGTGGCCGGTGCCGTGGGGCATTGTCGGCACGGTCTGATCATGTTGGACATCGCCGCGCACGATTGAATACCCCTGTTTTTCAAGCATCCCAATCGTGGCCAGATGGACGGCTTCGCCGGTCGTGCCCGGCTTGAGCTCGGAGCAGCCGGCGGACCTGGCTTCACAGACTGCGGCGTGTATTTTTTTCACTTCGTCGGAGGGCTCGCCACAAACCACGGTTCGGGTCATGTCACCGTTGTAGCGCGTCGCGTTATCCATGGGGAAAATATCGACCACCACCGGGAGGTTCACCCTCAGAGGTCCCGTTCCGTAGTGGTGACAATCGGCGACGTGGGGAGCGGTTGCCACGATGGAACCATGTGAGTTGGAGAAATTGCGATCAATTAAGAAGGCCGTGATCATCGCGCGGACCCGTTCGGAGGTGAGGATTGCGCCGTCGTGGTGGAGAATGCCGGCCCGGTCTGGGGTGGCATTTGCGATGGTCCGGCAAGCGAAGGTTATCGCTTCACCGGTGACCTTTTGGGCATGGCGCAAATGCTCGATTTCGGCAGGGCTTTTGAGGCGTCGTTCCTTGACGCCAAAGTTTTCCGAATACTCGATTGCGATGCCCGCTTGCAGAATGAAATGGGCATAGAGGTAGGGGAGTGTGCGGTCGACTGTGATTGACGTTTCACCGGCACGTCGGAGGCATTCCGCAGTGGCTTGAGCCAGTGCGGTATCGCGATCCCCGGAAAGCCCGCCATGCGGCTCGAAGTCTGCCGCGCAACTCACCCGATCCGCCGAGCCTGCCTGACGCGCCCGATCCATCTCGATGTCTCGAATGATGAGGAGAGAGGTCCCGTCCGCGAAGTCGATGATGATTGCTGAGTCGGACACGATGAACTGGATCCGGTGAAAGAGAGAGGCGTTAGTGGCGGCGATGCCCGCGAGGACGGTGGTGCGTTTGGAACTCATGCGGGGAGAGGAAAGCACATGATGAGATCTAATTCAGCTGGGAAATTTTCTGAATGTCGATCGATACCCCAGCGCCTATGATGCGCACGCCTTTCGAGATCAACTACCCGCTCGCCTCGGGCGATTTCCGTTTCCTGCGTGTCGTGAACTATGAGAGCTTGCATTAGTGATGAAAATTTCGTTGGTCAAAAGTGGTGGTCGCAAGGTCAGTCAGTCCGACGACAGATGATTATGACCGTATTATTATGAGACCTTTTTCTCTTCTATTCTCGGCCTGCATCCTCTTGGGTTGCTCGCGTGCCTCTGGTGCAGAGAAAGTCACGCTCTCGCCGCATACCTTTACGATTCCTGAGGGCTATGTCCTGAAGTGTGTCGCCGCGCCGCCGTTGGTGCAGAGGCCGATTCACATGGGTTTCGATGACGACGGTGTGCTCTATGTCACCGACAGTTCCGGGAACACCGACAAGGCACCGGCTCAACTCAAAGACCCGAAGCACCGCGTCTTGAGGTTGGTCGACCGCGACGGGGATGGGGTCTTTGACGACTCGACCGTTTTCGCCGAGGGCCTACCTTTCCCGGAAGGCATCCTCGTTTATGAGGATGCCGTTTATGTCACGGCCCCGCCGCACATTTGGAAACTCCGCGATTCCGATGGCGATGACATCGCCGATGAGCGGAGCGTCTGGTTTGACGGCGGTTCCATCACAGGCTGTGGCAACGACTTACACGGGCCCTACCTCGGGCCAGATGGATATTTTTACTGGTGCAAGGGTGCGTTCGCACCGCAGAGCCACGTGCTTGGAAATGGCAAAACCTTCAACACGAGCGCGGCCCACCTTTTTCGTTCCAAGCCTGACGGCCGCGATTTGGATGTCGTGATTACCGGAGGGATGGACAATCCCGTCGGGCTGGCGTTTAGCGAAAGTGGGGAGCGATTTGTGAGTGGAACCTTCTTTGACCTTTCCAAACCCGGCAGGCGCGACGGGATTTTACATGCGGTCTATGGCGGGATGTGGGGCAAGAAGCACGGCCGTGTTCTCTCGTCCCATCCCCGCACTGGCGACCTGCTGCCGATCCTGACACAGATGGGGCCTGCCGCTCCGTCGGGGCTTGTGATGCCGAAGAATGAGGCGCTCGGGTTGCGCGGGGATTTGCTTTGCGCCGATTTCAACTTACGCCGTATTTCCAGGCATAAACTGAGCCGAAAGGGTTCGAGTTACAGCGCCGTGACGAGTTCGTTTATCGAGAGCGATCAGAACGATTTTCACCCGACCGACGTGATCGAAGATGCCGATGGCAGCGTGCTGGTGGCGGACACGGGTAGCTGGTA
>JBLHUR010000023.1:0-47840 GCA_047629805.1 Akkermansiaceae bacterium
GGATCTGGCTTCGGATCTGGCTTCGGATCTGGCTTCGGATCTGGCTTCGGATCTGGCTTCGGTTCTGGGTTCGGTTCTGGCTTCGGATCTGGATTCGGATCTGGCTTCGGATCTGGCTTCGGTTCTGGCTTCGGTTCTGGTTTCGGTTCTGGTTTCGGATCTGGCTTCGGATCTGGCTTCGGTTCTGGCTGCGATTCTGGCTGCGATTCGGGCTGCGATTCGGGCTGCGATTCTGGCTGCGATTCTGGCTGCGATTCGGGTTGCGATTCGGGTTGCGATTCGGGTTGCGATTCGGGTTGCGATTCGGGTTGTGGTTGTGGTTGTGGTTGTGGTTGTGGTTGTGGTTGTGGTTGTGGTTGTGGTTGTGGTTGTGGTTGTGGTTGTGGTTGTGGTTGTGGAGCAGGTTGCTGTGTGAGTGAGGTTGTTAGGTGTCGCCAGATCCACCAGATTGGGAAGAGACCAACGATGATGGCGGAGGCGGCCAGGAGGTAAGGGTAGCTTGGGGAGGGGTGATTGAGGGGTTCTTCGCGGGAGAGAGTTGGGGAGCCGTCGGGTTGGATCAAAAGAGTGACAAAAGAGCCGACGGGTGAAGTTTGCCAATGCGCATCAGATACGGGGACGATAACTACGCGTGTATCGTTCGTGGCGGGATTGGGCGAAGCATTGGTAAGAATCCGGAGAGAGGGGGACGAGGGCCCGTTGGGAGGAGTCGATAGACTGCGGCTGATGACGCGGCCCGTTCTGGGGATCCCTAAATCTTTGCTCGCTTCCTCTTGAGAGGAGAAATGCCAGGTGAAGAATCCGACGATGAGACCAAAAGTGACAAAAAGGGTAGCGAAGGCTCGAGAGCCGGGGGTGCGGAGAGGCATTACTGTTCGTTCATATTCAAAGATGGAGGTGGAGTCACGCCGTAGGAATTTTTTTGGAATAAGGAGCTGGCGAAAGCTGTGCTTTTAACCATTCAGGGGGCTTTGATGCCGAAATCGATCCCGTTACTGTGCGAGTGTCCACTCATCTGACTTCGGAGTTGGATAATATTCAGCGAAGTTGCGTGAATGGCCTTCGATTATGAGCCCAGCTGTCCATGTGTCGCAGCATCGCTGAGATGGAAAATCAGCGAGAGACGGCCTGCGGAGACAAAAAGGCTGAATTTGAGGCAACTCGGAGAGATGCGAGAATTTTGTTCTCTAAGATCGAAGCACACTCTGAGGAGCTGCGTCAAATGTATGGGTGAAGACTTTGCGTCTACTTCAGGCTTACCCGGCCTGAAGCCGGAGTCAGGGTGAAGTCCTTGATGCTGATTCCTTTGACGCTGCCTTCGCGGGTGAACTTGAGGACGTTTTTTCCTTGGGTGAGCTCGATGGTGACGGGCTCGGTTTTCTCCCACATACCGATGGTGTGTGGGAGGGGAACTTCGACCTTTTCTTTGTTGCCATTCGGGGTGACGAAGAAGCTTTGTTTCCAGCTCGGGGTAGCGACGCGGGCAGTGAGTTGGTATTTGCCAGCGGACGGAGCCTCGATGGTGTATTCGAAGGTCTGATGTCCACCGTTGGAGCGGCTGTAGTGGAGCTGCTTTCCGCCGAGGACGCTGTCCATGAAGATGATCTTGCCAGAGCTTTTGGTGGGCTTGGTCGTGGCGGCAGCCGGGATGGTGATCACGCCTTTGGAGTCGACCGAAACCTTACGGTCCTTTTCGGTGATGGTGACCTTGGTGATCTCGACTTTCTCTTTGGTTTCCGTGGCCTCGGCGATGTCTTGGCCAACGGCATCGAGGGTCTTTGTTTTGGCGTTCTCAATGACTCCTTTTTGGATGTAAAGCGACGTGCCATACCAGAAGCCCGGAGCGGTTTTGGAGAGGAGGCCGAAGACTCGGGGCTCGCCCATGACGTCTCCGATCCATTGCGCCCGCTTGACCATCATGAAAGGTGCGCCTGCGCTACGCGCTTGCGTGGTCGCGAGGAAATCGAGATCTTTGTCGTATTGGCCCTTGGTCCAACCGCTTCCCCAGCCAGCGCCGAGGCAGGGAACCCAACCATCAGGTGTCCAATGCACGAGAGCGGCGTGTCCACGCTGTGGGCGGGCGGTGGTGGGGATACCGAAGGAGCGTAGCGCGAAGCGCCCGATGAAGGCGCGACGTCCGCAGATGCCGCCGTTCATGAGGATGTTCTGGAAGAACTGGAGCTCGGGTTTGTCGTATTTGTTATCTTGCGATCCATATGGGATATCGCTGCGAACAAGCGCAACATAACGCCAGCGGTAGTCGGAAGTAGTGATATGGTCGGGGCGGTAGTTGCGGAGCATTTCGCGTCCCCAGACTGCGATTTCATCAGGCTCCTCGCCATCGACGACCATACGGTAATCCCAGGTGGTAAGATTTTTGAAAGCGGGATCGAGTTCGTCGGCCATGAGGGCTTTTTCGTAGTGAAGATAACGTTTGACCGGATCGACAAACTGGGGCGCGTCGGTCTTTGCGACGGCATTGCGCTGCTTGATGGGCGTTGCATGTTCCAAGCTGATGGCAAGGGCAAGGCGGCGCAGGGGGCCTTCGGCAACCTTGTCGCTGGCTTTCCAAATGTTGCTATAAATTTGCATCGCTGCTCCGTAGTTGCCGTTTTTGGCACCGTCGGCGATGGCCATCTGAATGAGGAGATCATCCGCGGAGAGCATTTTTTTAATGAGCTCTTCTTGCTCTTCTCCTAGCTGGGCGAAGGCGGCGAGACCTTCTGGAGTGGCCTCAAGCATGACGGAATACTTGGCCAATTTGGCATCGAGCTTGTCGGTCGAGAGAAGGGAGGTTAGGCCCAGGTTATTGACGGAGGCGAGGGAGGATGCTTTGGAATCGGCGAGGGTCTTCTCGGCGTCTTTGAGGATTTTTTCGACTTTGGACCGGTCCTTTTCAGCTTTGTCGAGATTGGCCTGGCGTTCTTCGAGGGCTTCCTCGCCGTCCTGACGATTTTGCTGCCAGTGAGCGAGTTCCTTTTCGGCTGCTTTGCGTTCCTCGGAGGTTTTGGCCTTCTTTAATTTTGCGGTAGCGGCCGCGATGCCTCTATCGGCACCACCGATCCATTTCCCTTTCGCATGACCAACGAGAGCCTTGGCGGTGTTAATTTCGCCCATCTGACCCTGTGCTTTTTTGATCTCAGCGGTGGCGGTGATTTCGTCCTCACGTGCTTTAAGGAACGCGGCCTTCTTTTGTGAGTTCACGGCGGGGAGAACCCGGGAAATCTCTGCCTTGAGGCTCTTGAGTTCCTTAGCGTAGCTCGCCGCGAGCTTCTTACCTGAATTACTGAGAGGGCTTTGATCTTTCCCGATTAAGTTGCTCGCCGCAGTGGCCAGAACCGTCAGGCAGATCATTATCGCGTTTGTTTTCATGGGAAGAATAGGTGTCGGGTTGGGGCAACCTTGGGTGTAGGTAACCATCAATATTCCAGAAAGGGGTTTTGGGTAGGTTTTTTTCCGATGTAGAAACAAAAAGCATCGAAAGGTTCTCCCTTTTCGGGGTAGGCGGACTGGAGATGTGATCTCAAGCCAGCGGGTTATTTTGGGCTTTTGAGCTTGCTGGAATGTGAGATTGCGACATAAGGGGGTTCAATTTCATGAAAATTCCAGCAATCATAATGGTTGCATTACTCCCGATCACGACGCTTTTGGGAGAGATGCGAACCTATCATAGTAAGGATGGGAGCAAGACTTTTAAGGGAGAGTTGATCAGTTACGACTCCAGTTCCAAGAAGGTGAAGATGCGGACATCCCGCGGTAAGGTGATGGAGTTCACGACCTCCGTTCTCTCTGAAAAAGATCAGGAGTATATTGCCGAACAAGGTCCCGTCTTAACCGCTCAGAAGAGTCTCAGTGTCGATACCAAGCACGCCAGCAAGCGCACCGCCAAGAACAAGCCCGCCCAAGGCCAGTGGTACTGTGAAAAATACGATCACAATTACACCGTGGTTCTCGAGAACAGCCGCGATGAACACCTCAAAGAGGTTGAGGTAGAGTATAGCTTCTACGTCGAGCGGAATCGCCGTGAGTATCAGGGTAAGATTGAGAAGATCTCCGGGACCACCACAATTGATCTGGTCCTCGCAAACGCCAAGGAGTCCATCACGACCAAGAGTGCAAATCTTGAACTCTGGAGTGACAATCCCATCATGCCCTCCAGCGGTGGGGGCGGTGGATGATGTTCCGTTGAAGATCCCTACGGTCTGTGGGGAAATTTCCGGAACGCGCCGATCATGGTTGCGGACAAGAAGCCAAGAGCGAAAAGTAAGTATAAGGACAAGCTCCTCGGGCTCATCGTCCGCGTGAAGGTGAATGGCAAAGTGGTCAAAACTGCCGCCAGTAATTCCAAGGTTTACCAGTACGAAACGAGCGCCGAAGAATAGATCCAAGCATCCTCTGGAACCATCATACAAAGGCCGTCATTCGACGGTCTTTTTTTTGCAGCCCTCTCTTTTTAAAAGTATCGCGAAGTAGTGACGGACCCCTCGCCCGGCGGGATTTCCAGGTAACCAGTCCCGGTCAGAGGGGTGAGAAAGTCACCTGAGTTTTGTGGTGAAAGAGAGACTGCTTTCCCTTCCGGATTCATCTTGGCGGGCAAGAATTGGGTAAGAGACGGGTGCTGCTGGACAGGCTCGGCGAGTGCGAAAGTGGTAGGCTCGGCATTAGGTGTTCTGGTCATGTGGCGAAGCAAGGGGACGACGTAGCGATGAAAGGTCGTGAGGGTGGAATTAGGGTTCCCGGGGAGGGCGACGACTCCTTTCCAAAAGGCCAAGGGCTTGCCGGGGCGTTGCGCAACCCCGTGGAAGACCGGTTGGCCACGCAGGGATTCGAGGGTAGGCCGGACATAGTCCTTTTTACCTTTTGAGATGCCACCGGAGAGGATGACGAGGTCGGCATCTTTCAAAGCCTTCGCAATTCCTGCCGTCGTTGTTTCGAGGTTGTCGGGCAAGTGCTCCCAACTCACTTCAGCAGGTCCCCATTCACGTACCGCGCTGAGCAAAGTTTGACCATTTGACTGTCGAAGTTGATGGGGCAGGGGAGACTCATCGATCGGGATCAGCTCGTCGCCTGTGGTGAGGATTTTGATGCGGGGGCGGCGGGACACTTTGATCACGACCGCTCCGATGGAAGCCATGATGCCAAGGTGTCCCGGCCCGATCCGGGTGCCGGATTTGATGATGAGATCTCCCTTTGCCGCATCTGAGCCTTCCCGATGAATGAATTTTCCCGGAGTAGGATCGCAGTTGATGGTCCCGGTCTCCTCGTTCGAGGTCACCTCTTCATAGGGAACCACGGTGTCGCAGTCCGGTGGCATGATAGAGCCGGTCATGATCTGCCAGCAATGTCCCGGCTTGAGCGCGGGGGGAGCGGGGTTGCCGGCGGGATGGATGCCTTGAAAGGGGAGAGGTTGGCCGCCGAAGTCAGAGAATCGAAAAGCCACCCCATCCATCGTGACCCGGTCGAAGGGCGGAAAGGGGCGGTCCGCACAGAGATCTTCACGGAGCACGCGGCCGAGGGCATTTTCCAACCGCACCGATTCTTCATCTTGGAGGTCCGCATTGGACAGCATCAGGTCCTCCGCTTCCTGCGGCGTAATTAAATTCATGGGCGGAGCTTGCCGCTTTCGTCACCACTTCTCAACTGTCACGCGGCATAAAATGCGCTACTCTTGCGCGTGCGCTTCTTTTTTCTTCTGTTCTTCATTCCACTTTTACCCGCGAAAACCATCCGCGTGGCGACTTATAATGCCTCCCTGGCCCAATCATCCGAGGGGAGATTGGCTTCCCTGCTCCGCCCAGGAACCTACGCCCCAGCGAAACGGATCGCCGAGGTCATCCAAATCATCCAGCCCGATATTCTCCTTCTGAATGAGTTTGACTACGACGCAAATGGCACTGGTGCCACGCGCATGAATGATAAGTTTTTCAACGTCAGCCAAAACGGTCGCGACCCTCAAAACTACCCTCACCGTTACGTCGCCATTTCCAATACCGGTATCCATTCCGGCTTTGATCTCGATAACAACGGAAGCATCGATACCACTCCGGGAGACGCAGGCTATGGCGGAGATGCCTTCGGTTTCGGCGAGTTCCCTGGAAAATATGCCATGGCCGTCTTCTCAAAGTTCCCCCTTGAGGAGGAAGCCATCCGCACCTTCGAGGAAGTCCTTTGGAAAGACATGCCTGACAACCTCATCCCACCGGGATTTTACTCTCCCGAAGAGCTCGATGTCTTCCGCCTCTCATCAAAGAGCCACTGGGATATCCCCGTGCAAGTTCACGGCACGACCTTCCATTTTCTCGTCAGCCATCCCACCCCGCCCGTCTTCGATGGCTCCGAGGATCGTAATGGTCGCCGAAATCACGATGAGATTCGTCTCTGGGCCGACTACCTTACCTCTGGTGCTGCGGCCTACCTCGGCGGTGGGCTTTCTCAGAAAAATCGCTTCGTCATCGCGGGCGATCAAAATGCCGATCCCACTCGCGGCGACAGCGTCAATGCCGCCATCAACCAGCTGCTTAATCATCCGCGAGTCAATGCCACCTTCGTCCCCGAACGCTCCGGAGCCACCACCGCCAGTAACAAGTTTGATACCTCCACCTTTGGCCTCCGGGTTGACTACGTCCTGCCTTCGCAGCTTGGTTTTCATCTCCACGATGGAGCCGTTTTTTGGCCCCTTGGAGCTGATGATGGAGCCAACTTGGTCACGGGTTCCGATCATCGCCCCGTCTATCTAGATCTGATGCTGGTCCCGCTGATTGAGGAAGCAGTCCGTGACATTTCTGTCACATTCGCAGATGGAAATTCAGCGATCAGTTGGAAAATAAAAAGTGAAGTGTCTTACAGATTGGAAAAAAGAAGCGATCTGAAGACTGGATCCTGGTTCTCTCTTGATGCCCTAACCATCGATATTCAGGGAGATGTGGCGACTTCTGTGCTTCCAGCTTCCTCGGAGCGGCAATTCTTTCGAATCGTTTCTTTCTATGATTAGGAACCAGTTCCTAATTTGGATTTTGGATTCACGGGTTCGATGGATTTGGCGAAAAACGAAAGAGTCTCGCTTCTCGTTCAGTTTGGAGGATTAACCCCGCCAATAACATCATGTGTGACGAATCACCTCTCTAAGTTTTTAAGTCTCCCTCCTGGGATCACTCCGCTTTGCAAACTCTCCGACGCGAACTCTCTTCCTCCCCCGGGAAGTTCCTCCACCTCCTCGATGAAGAAGAGGCTCACCCCGCTTTCGACCCCATCAAAGTACGCAACCTCCTTCGCGAGGTTCACGCCGCAAATCGGGAGCCCGAGGTTCTCGTTCTGGGCCGGATTGAAATGGCTTCCTTCCATCACTTTATCACACGTGGCTTTGGCGAAGAGTCTGGCGCCCTCATGCCCCAGCCCTACTTCCTTGGCATCCCCGTGATCGAGGACCCGGCCTTTTCCCGGCTCGAATTTGTGGATGACAATGGTTCGTCCTCAAATGACCCCCACGGACATCGCGCTGCCTAGTCGATATTTGTAGATTTCAAGGATTCTCAAAGGGAGATGAGGGGCATACGCTTGCCCGCGTGAGACTTATTCTCCCCCTGTCCCTGCTCTTCTGCGTGATCGTCGTAGCCTGCTCGTCATCCATCAGGTGGGAGGGTCGAAACCCGATTGTGGCGACGCTCCCGGTGTCCTCAAATCCCATCTTGGCGAAAGCGGGGCTCATTCGGATCTCCGAAGTCGATTCCTCCATCGCCATCGACCTCCGCTACACCCGCGACTCCGCCATTGCGAAAAAGGCACTCTATCAAGCCAACATGCCTGCCTTGCTTCGGCCCGAAACGGCGGCTCGCCTTAGGAAGGCGAATGAGCTGGTCAAGCTCCACGGCTACCGGATCCAGGTTTGGGATGCCTACCGTCCGCCCAGCGCGCAACTCGTGCTTTGGGATGCCTCCGGCCATGACGTCCGCTTCGTCGCCGATCCCTTCAGCAAGCCCTCGCAACATTCCTGCGGCACCGCGGTCGATGTCACCCTCGTCACCAAGTCCGGCCAGCCTGTGGAAATGCCCACCGGCTTCGATAGCTTCACTCCCGAAGCCGCCGCAGCCTACAAACATCCCAACCCCGAGGTCACGAAGCGCAAGCACATCCTCCAGGAGGCGATGACCAAGGCCGGCTTTTTTCCCCTTCCGAACGAGTGGTGGCACTTCACCGACCGTCGCTTTAAAGTCTATCCCGATACCGTTCCTCTTTCTGCAATCAAAGCCGCCTTCTAAAACTATGAAACTTCTCGTCCTTCTTCTCACCTGCGTCAGCCTCTCGGCCCAGATCAAGCCGCTCGTCGGCACTTACCTCGGCGACAACCAGCGCAACTTTTACGGAAATCAGGCTCCCACCAAACTCCGTGTCAAGTGGAAGACTGCACTCGGTACGGGAAAGACGACCTTTGGCACCGGCGATACCCGCACCTGGAAAGGGGCGGGTTGGACCGGGCAACCGCTCGTCATTCAGGAAGGCGGCGAGCTCTATCTCATCCAGGGAACTCTCAGCCACCATGTCAAAAAAATCCGCGCCCGCGACGGTAAGGTCATTTGGTCCACCAGCGTCGGGGATGTCATCAAGGGAACGCCCACCTTCGCCGATGTCGGAGGTCCCGCTGAGTCACGATACACCCTCATCGTAGGCAGTCGCAGCGGTTACGGCCAGCATTGGCGAACTGGCACCGCGCACAGCCTTCATGGCATTTCTTACATTACCGGAAAAAAACTCTGGCGTCACAACTCCCGCGCCACCGCCTCCAACAGCCGCGACGTCGATGCCTCGGCGGTCGTGATCGGCAGTAAAGCTGCCATTCCGCTGGAAAACGGCTACTTCACCATCTTCTCGCCCGATGCCCGTAAGGCGCGCATGGTCGATGGCTTTCCCGCTCCCAAGATCAGCAAGCAATTCCTCCTTTATAAAGAGTCCGACCGCGCGCTCTATAAGAGTGAACTTTGTTGTGAATCCTCCCCGACCATGATCGGAAGGACTGCCTACGTCGCGGCGGGAGTGGGGCGCGTATACGCTTGCGGTCTTGGGTTTTTCGGCGGCGGAGCCACCCCGAAGCTCGACATCGGAGGCGACTTGAATGGCACCATGCCTCTCACCAATGACAAGCACCTCCTCCTCGGAATTGAGAAGCAGTTTATCGCGGGGCAAGGCGGCGTCGTGAAATTTTCAACTCGCGGAAAAGTGAAGTGGTTTCACCCGCTTCCCGACCGAAAGTGGTATACGTGGAATGGCGGCCTCGTAGGAAGTCCCGCAGTCAATCATCGCTACAACTCCACCGTCTCAAAAGATCTCGCCTGCTTCGTCGGCATCGATGGGAACCTCACACTCATCAACCACAAGAAGCTCCAACCCGGCGTCACGAATTGGGGCCCGCGTCGTAGGGTCCAATACCCAGCCCCTCTCGTACTTGATACCGTAAAACTCCCCCAAGGCTCCATCTCAACCCCCCTCTTCGTCGGCGATAAAATCATCGTCGGTTACGACAATGGCATGGACCTTTACCAAGTCACGCCCGCCGGAAAAATGGTCCGCCTTGATCGCCTCAGCGGACCGATGTTCGACGCCACCCCCGTCGTCTGGAACGGCCGCGTCTATGCCGGCTCGAAAGACGGCTCCCTCTATTGCCTTGGGAATTAGTCTTCCCGTCTTTGATCTGTTCCCTCCCGCCGGACCTTGCGGAGGGCAGGCAACGGTCGTCGAAAGCTGTGCTTTTGATACCTGCCACTCCGCAGCGAAATGATCGTTTGTATAACCAAACCGCCCCGCGGCCATGCCTTCGTGCGCGGACGCTAGAGCGCATCGGCCCAAAGTAAAACTTTCGGCTACGGTTCGCAGCCGCCGGACCCTGCACGACCAAGTCGCTAGACAACGTCTTGCAGGATAGAAGTGATGGACTTATTCCTGCGCCCGGCCAGCCCAGTTTTCTCGACGAGATCCTCCTTGTCCTAAGATGGGTAAATGCTAGATTCAGGAGCATTGAAAGTTAGTAATTCCAGCCCAGTTTCTCTTCCAAAAAAAGTCAGAGTTCGTTCCGCTAGGCTCGGTCAGACTCAGGCCCTTTCAGGCACGTGGTCATCGGGGGGAGGTAAAACATCACTACGGCGGCGACCCTTTCAGTCATTACCCGGATCATTTCAGCTTACGAGTATGGTGAAGCACTCCAGTGGAAGGTCAAACCCCATGCGATCCCCACTCCAAAGGGGCTTCGCCCTGCATCGTAAGCATAAGCCAAGCTTACAAATAGAATTACGACCACCGTGGCTAAGTAATCGAGAAGGAGGAGGGGCTAGTCCGCAACACCTCTACGACCCATCTCAAGTGCGTTATTACGGCTACCGATACTACGATCCCGTGACGGGAAGGTGGCCGAGCAGAGATCCTATTGGGGAAAGGGGGGGAGCCAATCTCTATGGAATGGTTGGGAATGACGCGGTGGGGAGCTGGGATTATTTGGGATTAGTCACCTTAGGAGATGCTAAGAAAAGTTTGAAAGATCGGGGGGTGGGGCATGGGAATCCCGCCCATACAGTTCGGCTCGATCAGGATTTTGACGGCAATAGAGTCCCTGTTGAGGTGGATATTATAGGAACCTATAGCTTGAAGCAGATTTTTGATGAATGGCATAGACTGGAAAAAGCCAAAGGTAAATGGTGGGAGAGTCTTCCAAAATGTCCGCGCAAGATTTGTATTATTAAAGCGGCTGAACCAGCGACTCTTATTACAGGGGAACAGTGGAGTTCTCCTCAACCAGATAGAGCTACTAACAGTTTTGCAAAGGAACCTAAAAAGTGGTTGGCACCTGGTAGACCATCGCGAGCTGAGCAGAATCTCCATCCTGGAGCAATATGGTCAATGAGGAGTAAGGCGGACGGCCAGGGTCACGCAAATCAGTGCACTTATGACGCCGAGGGCGTATTACTCCGTGATGCCCCAGGGGCTGGAACTGTGGATTGGAAAGAGTCGGGAACGATTCCCCATTTTGATCATGACGTTGCTCCCATTTACTTGGCCAATGGATTGGATGGCGGAAAAGGGATGGGGGTGATTAATAGCACGCTTAGGAATGGGCCAGTTATCCAAAGTTCACCAGGTGAATACTCCAAAAAGTATTTTGAAGTTAGGCCTCTCTGGGCAGAGCCTAGTAGTGGTGTAGGGAGATCTGGCTGGTAAGATAAATGCACTCTGACGAAAAATTCATTTTTAGGCCTGACTTTAGGGATCCATTTTTACTTTTGGTATACCTTGTTTCTTCAGTGACATCGTCATTTTTTTTCAAAATTTTGGATTGTGGGGTTGATTTCAGGCCCTTTAATGCATTTTTGGTATGGCGTAGCAAGAGTTCTTCCAAATTCTCATAAGTATATAGATGGAGTGAGCAGGGTTGGTTCTGATGATTATCTATATAGTGGTATTAGTTTTTCTATCTGGGTAATTGGTTACTTTCTTGTTCGGCTCATTGTAGGTGGTAGGATAAAAAAAGGGGGGGGGAGGTATTTGGCGATCATTGTATGGTTTGGTGTCGGTTTTTGCAATGTTTTCATTATTGCGATATCTAGTGTATAATTGTTGTGAAGTGCGCGAGAATCCTGGACCACGAGCAAACCAAAACAGAAGATATGCAAGTGAAGTCCAAGAAGAAGTATACTCAGGAATTTAAGGATCAGATCGTAGCCCTTATAGAACTCGGCAAATTAGAAACGACTCAACCAAAGCACCGCTGAAACCAGCGTGCCAACTTTTTTGAAATTTGATGAGCTTCTTACTACTGGGTTCCTTGCTTGTTCTTCAGCCTTTCAAATCACCACCAGAACTTCCTCCTGATTATTTCGATCCCGTTTTCTGATGGTATTGTTTTGAAAAACTGAAGACGTTGAGCGCAATCCGTTTCGCATATCTCCTCGACCGACCAAAGCAAGGCCACCTCCCTCACGAAGCTGTGTCCTGAAACAACCTGTTCACCCTTGAGGCATTTTTCCAATAGTTTCCCGCACTAATAGCAAGGCCCCTTGCAACCACGTTGAAAGCCTTCTTCCAAGGTCCCTGGTGTTCGTCGACGTCGTAAGCCTTCGGGCGAACGGAGTGACCCAAAGCTGTTCGGCTACTGTTCTCCCGCCGTCGTCGCTGCGGAGGGTAGGTAACGGTAGTCGAAAGTTTTACTTTTGACGGCTGCCACTCCGCTGGGGAATGGACCATTAAAAAATGAAAGCGTCTTTATGTCGTGCGCGTTTTCTTCGTTCGGAGCCGGAGGGATGATCCTAATCAAGCCTGCGAGCGGCCAAAAGCGAAGCTGTTCGGCTCCGGTTCTCCCGTTGTCGTCGCTGCGGAGGGTAGGTAACGGTAGTCGAAAGTTTTACTTTTGACGGCTGCCACTCCGCTGGGGAATGGACCATTAAAAAATGAAAGCGTCTTTATGTCGTGCGCGTTTTCTTCGTTCGGAGCCGGGGAGATGATCCTAATCAAGCCTGCGAACGGCCAAAAGCAAAGCTGTTTGGCTACTGTTCTCCCGCCGTCGTCGCTGCGGGGTGGCAAGCACCGCGATTGCAGACATCGCGCTTCCGTCAATACCCCACTTTGATCAAGCGTCCTTCGGGAGGTGGGGTTCGAGGGAGCTGGTGCGGGCTTGTTGGGCGGCGGCGGCTTTTCTTGCGAAGAGCTGGGTGAGGTGGTCTTGCATGCGGAAGCGGCGTTCGCCTTTTTCGCGCTCGATCCGTTTTGAGGTGCCGTCGGTTTGGATGAGGTAGGCGTTTTGGTTATCGCGGAAGCAGCTGTCGAGGATGTTAATGAGGAGCTTTTTCGAGGAGGCGTCCTGGATGGGCGTCATGAGTTCGACCCGTTTTTCGAGGTTGCGCGTCATCCAGTCGGCGGAGGAGATGAAGACCTCGTCATCGCCACCTTGGTGGAAGTGGAAGATGCGCATGTGTTCGAGTTGTTGGTCGATGATGGAGACGACTTTGATGTTCTTGGCTTCCTTGCGTTCGCCGGTTTTGAGGCAGCAGATGCCACGGATGTTGAGCTTGATTTCGACGCCCGCTTTGGAGGCGGCGTAGAGGGCATTGATCATGTCGATGTCTTCGAGCGAGTTCATCTTGGCGACGATGCGGGCTTCTTCACCTTCGAGGGCGCGGGCCGTTTCTTCTTCGATGAGACCGATGAGGGTGCGCTTGATTTGGTTGGGTGCGGGAACCAAAGTACGAAAGTTCTCCAACTTGCTGCGGCCGGTGACGGCGTTGAAGAAGATGGAGGCGTCGGCCCCGTATTCGGGACGGCAGGTGAGGAAGGAGATGTCGGTGTAGAAGCGGGCGGTGAACTCGTTGTAGTTTCCGGTGCCGAGGTGGACGTAGCGTTTTAGGTGGCCGTCTTCGTTGCGGATGACGAGGGCGATCTTGGCGTGGGTTTTGAGGCCTTTGACGCCGTAAAGAACCTGGGCCCCGGCGCGGCGGAGTTCTTCGGCTCGGTCGAGATTGTGGGCTTCGTCGAAGCGGGCCTTGAGTTCGACAAGGGCGGTCACTTGCTTGCCGGATTTGGCGGCGTGGATGAGGGCATCGACAATTTGGGAGTTTTTGGCGGTGCGGTAGAGGGTTTGCTTGATGGCGAGGACGTGGGGATCGCGCGCGGCTTCCTCGATAAAGCGGACGACGGGGCGGTAGCTTTGGTAAGGGTGGGCGAGGATGAGATCTTGTTCCTTGTCGAGGATTTCGAAGATGCTGCGGGTGGGGTCGATCTCGGGGGATTCGGCCCCAGAAATAGGGGCAGTGCGGAGGTGATTGTAGCGATCCGCCATGGCGAGAGAGAAGAGGTCGGCGAGGGCGAGGGGGGCGTTCTGGGTGAGGAAGACCTTGTGAAGATCGAGGTCGAGGAGGGCGATGAGTTGGTGGGTGAGGTCGTTGTCCTGCGAGGTTTGAAGACGGACGGGGAAGGATTGGCCCCGGGCGTTGACGACTTGGTGGATTTCTTCGGCGAAGTCGTGGGCTTCGTCCTCATTGGCGGGGATGTCGGTATTGCGGGTGAGGCGGAAGGTGGTGTGGGCCTTGATCTCTTCACCGGGGAAAAGGGAGGCGCAGAAGTGGGCGATGAGGCCTTCTAACAAGACGAAACCGCCTTCGTTGACGAGGGCGGTGCGGGGGAGGGCGGAGGGGAGGGGGAGGATGATAATGCGGTCGGTTTTTTCGTTAGGATCGTGGATTGTGAGGGCGAGGCAGACGTTGAGGGAGGGGATGATTTGGCGGGAGTTTTCCGAGGTGAGGAGAAGAGGCGAGAGGAGGGGTTCAACGTTGGTTTGGTAGTAGTGCGCGAGGTGTTTGATCTTCTTAGGATCGAGATCTGAGATGGAGTGGAGGGGAAGGCCTTCTTTTGCGAGAGCGGGGAGGAGTTCTTTTTGGAAGAGGCGTTCTTGGTCTTTTTTGAAGCGGCGGACCCGTTTTTCGATGGCGTCAAGTTGTTCGCCGACGTCCCGACCGGAGATGTCCCGAACGGTGGGTGCGGAGGCTTGGAGGGTGTGGAGGCCGCCGATCCGGACTTGAAAAAATTCGTCAAGATTGGAGCCGGTGATGGCGAGGAATTTGACGCGGTCGAGAAGTGGGAGGTCGGGGCGCAGGGCTTCGTTAAGCACGCGCTGGTTGAATTCGAGCCAGGAGAGTTCGCGATTGATGTAGGGAGGCTTCATGGAGGGGGAGTTTTTAAAGTAGGAGAGATCTCGGAGTTAGGCTGTTTCGTTGAGAACGATTTTGAGGCCGTAGAGGTTTTCGAAGAGGTCGGCCTTCGTCGGGAGGGCGAGGCGCTCGGCGGAGGCATCGACCACGCCTTCGAGGTTGAGGGTGGCTTTGTTTTCCGAGAGGGTGACGGTGAGGTTTTTGATGTGCTGGGAGTGGGTGCGTTCCAGGGCGTCGGCAACGCGGAGGAGGGCGGAGAGCTTGGCGACGCGCATGCGGTCGTGGGTGCTGAGCTTGTTGTAGAAGCTGTGAGAGAGTTGCGGGGTGTCCTTGCGGTGGTAGCGGGTGATGAGGGCGACGAGGAGGCGGTCGGGGTCGCTGAGTCCAAAAATTTCGGAATGGCGGATGATGTAGAGGCCGTGGACTTCGTGCGAGCGGGATGAGATGTGGTTGCCGACTTCGTGGAGGATGGAGGCGACTTGCAGGAGGACGGCATCGTGATCCGTGAGGTGATGGAGCTCGCGGGTTCCGTCGAAAATTTGATTGGTGAGATGAGCGACGTGGCGGGCGTGGCTCATGTCGCAGCCGAATTTACGCGCGGTGAGTTTGGCGGAGTGGAGGAGTTGGTTTTTGAGTTCCTCGTGGGCCCCAGCGGGGTTGGCGAGGTCGGTGAGGAGGCCTTCTTCGTAGTCGGAAGGGGAGACTCGGAGGGAGGTGAGTTCGAAGGATTCGGCAATCGCGGCGTTGATGACGAGGGCGGGGAGGGCGGAGCCTGCTGTTTGATAATCGAGATTGAATTTTTTGACGCGTTCGGGCTCGGTGAGGGCGGCGATTTCGGAGGTGAGTTGGCGAAGGATGTGGTAGCGCGATTTGGTTTTGTCGGGCTTGGAGAGGTAGGGCGCGAGCATTTGGATCTCGGTGCCGATCATGACGAGGTCTTCGATTTGTTCGTCGCGAAAGTCGTAGTGAATTTGGGCGATGAGTCCGGAGATTTGTTCGCGAATGAGGCGGATGATAGGCTCGCCGGTGAGGTCCGGGGCATCGAGGCGCTCCCAGCAACGGTGGGTCCCGAGGCGGTAGGATTGGTAGCGGACAATGCGGCCTTTTTTGGAGAGGATGAGGCGGGCATTTCCGGGGCCGACGTGCGCGACGATGGTGTTGCGCTTTTGCATCGAGGGGGTGTCGCGGAGGCGGCGGCGGGTCTTGAGAAAAACGAGACGGGTCATTTCACCATCGTCGAGTGGTTCGAAGCGCCATTGGCTGGCGATTTGGAGACGGTTGAGGAAGACCTCGGAGTTTGAGGCTTCATCGAGCGTGTTAGTGGTGGCGGCGCGGACGGGGATGTTGCCGAGGCCGAGTTCATCGAGCGAGTCTTGGAATCCGCGGATGACCTTGACGGCTTGCTCGATGGTGGAGGGTTGGATTTGTCCGTGGCCGAAGATGTCGCGTCCGAGCGGGATATTTTTTTCAAGAAAGTCCAAGCGTTCGCTTTTGCCATCTTCGCCAACCTTGATAACGATCATGGAGGCATGGCTGGCGCCGATATGAACGGCGGCGCGGAGCGATTCGGAGGGACTGATGGACATGGCTAAGGGTAATGAGTCCTAAGAGAGAGATTCCGGCAATAGGGAAATTGTGACCTTTTTCTTGCAAGAGGGAGCTGGAGAGAGGTTCATTGGGAATGCTAGGAGAGAAGTTCACGAAACACTGCATGGTAAAGCCGGGAGAGACGGTCCGTTTGGATGATCTTGAGACGACTACTTTGGGGATTCTAGACCAGCCTGAGGAGGAGGCGACGCCGATTTTTCAGGAGCTGAGGAGCAAGTTGGCCAACCAGCAGCGGGTGCTTTATGCGGAAGGTAAAAAGAAGCTGCTCATCGTGATGCAGGCGATGGATACCGGTGGTAAGGATGGCTGTGTCCGGAAGATTTTTTCCAGGGTTGATCCGCAAGGAATGAGGGTGACGCCGTTTAAGGCGCCTTCGGAGCGGGAGCTGGCACATGATTTTTTATGGAGGGTGCATCAAGTGGTGCCTGCGAAAGGGGAGATTGCGGTCTTTAATCGGAGTCACTACGAGGACATCATTGCGGTGAGGGTTAAGAATCTTGCGCCGGAGGAAGTTTGGGAAAAGCGCTACCAACATATCATTAATTTTGAACAGATGTTGGTGGACGAAGGGACCACGATTCTGAAGATCTTCCTTAATATTTCAAAGGATGAGCAGAAGAGGAGATTACAATCGCGCCTTGATCGTCCGGAGAAGCACTGGAAGTTTTTCCCTGAAGATCTGGCGGATCGGGCGAGGTGGGACGATTTCAAGGAGGCTTATGAAGATGTTTTTACCCGGACGAGCACCAAGAATGCCCCGTGGTTCATCATTCCGGCGGACCATAAGTGGTATCGTGACATGGCAGTGAGCCAGATTGTCACTCATGCGCTGGAGGGAATGGACTTGGAATATCCCAAGGTGACCTGG
This sequence comes from Akkermansiaceae bacterium, assembly GCA_047629805.1. Lineage (GTDB taxonomy): Bacteria > Verrucomicrobiota > Verrucomicrobiia > Verrucomicrobiales > Akkermansiaceae > SW10. The sequence goes on from JBLHUR010000023.1 coordinate 17,155, forward strand.
GATCCGAGCGAGATCGTGGTGAAGTAGGGAACTGGACAAGGCGTTGAAACCAGCTAGTTTTGGATCATGAACTGGCAAGAAGTTTGCGACAATCCGGCACTTCAAAATCTGCCTTTTAAGATCGAACTTAACCGTTTTGGACAGATTGTTATGAGCCCCGCATCGAATTGGCATGGAGCCTTACAAATGAGAATTGGATCTCGGCTACTTTCAGAATTAGGAGGTGGCGAGGTGATTTCAGAATGCTCGGTGCAGACCTCTGATAGCACGAAGGTTGCCGATGTAGCTTGGTTGTCGGAGAGCTTCGTTGCGGAGCATGGCATGACTACGCCTTACCTCATTGCCCCCGAGATCTGTGTGGAAATTCTTTCCCTGTCGAATTCCCGGGAGGAGATGGAAATGAAACGCGCGCTTTATTTTGAGGCCGGAGCGAAGGAGGTGTGGGAATGCGATCAGGATGGCGTGATCACTTTCTATGAAGAATCAGGAATGAAGGAGTGTTCAGAGATTGCCGGAGATTTTCCGACGAGGATGTAGGGAATGGTGCTGGATACTGCTCGCTTCCTGTTAAATCTCCGCAGGGAGATCACTCATCGTCAGCGAACCTGATCCCCGCACAAAGATTGCTTAGTGGTAGCTCGCTCTCCATCTCCGGGAGCGGGATGACATCATTCAGATCTTGATATTTTTCGCCGATGTCATTGCGGTAAGTTGACGGGCTGAGAACCTCTAAGATGACCACGGGTATGACCCGGTGATCAAGCCGCGGAAATTAGCCGAAAAAGGTTGAGTTATTCCCAATTCTGCCATATTCCCCGCCCGTCGAAGGACGGTTTGGCTGCAATAAAGCGGCTCAGCCCATCCCGATTACCACTACAATGACCGAAGATTACGGAATCACGCTTGCTGATTTTAAGCAAAGCGACAATGACACTGGAAGCGCTGACTTCCAGATCGCCCTTATGACCCAGCGGATCAAGCATCTGACTGAGCATATGAAGGACCACAAAAAAGATTTTGCCTCACGTCGCGGACTTCTCCGCCTCGTGGCGCGCCGCCGCAAGCTTCTTGATTACCTCAAGACGCGGTCGGAGGACCGATACCAGGGTGTGCTGAAAGCACTGGACCTGCGTAAGTAAAACCAATCTGCAAGAGGCCACGGTGATTTTCACTGTGGCCCTTTTGCTTTTGAGGGCTGCCGCGATTTGATAGCGGCGACCTCAGCGGAGAGGGGTTCCCACCCAAGAATAAGACCGGGAAAACCACTCCGTTTCCAAACAAAAATCGTCCGGGAGGGTCCCGATGCGATCTACCAAACAAAGAAAATGAGTATACTAAATGTAACGGCCAATATTGGGCCGGCCCCAATGGTCATCGAGACCGGTAAGTTTGCCAAATTGGCAGACGGAGCAGTCACCGTGCAGATGGGAGAAACCATCGTGATGGTTTCCGCTGTTTCACAAACGAAAATCCGCGAGGGCCAGACCTGGTTCCCCCTTTCGGTTGAATACAAGGAGCGCGCTTCTGCCGCTGGAACCTTCCCCGGTGGATACTTCAAGCGTGAAGGCCGCCCGACTGAGAAGGAGATTCTCACCTGCCGCATGACGGATCGCCCCCTGCGTCCGCTCTTCCCCAAGGGTTACCTTTATGATACCCAGATCATCGCCCTCCTCCTGAGTGCCGATCAGATCCATGACGCCGACGTCCTCGCGATGAACGGTGCTTCCGCCGCTCTCGCCATCTCCGACATCCCCTTCGCCGGTCCTATCGGTGCAGTGCGTGTTGGTCGTGTGAACGGTGAATTTCTCATCAACCCAACTTTCGAACAACGCGAAGACTCTGACCTCGACCTCATCTATGTGGGGAACAAGACCGACGTCATCATGATCGAAGGTGCCGCCAACGAGATCCCGGATGCTGAGTTCAAAAAGTCCCTCTACTTCGCTCAAGAAGCCGTCGCTAAAGTGGTCGAAGCTCAGGAAGAGCTTGTGAAACTTGCCGGTAAGCCTAAGCGCGATTACGTCGTGACGGTTGCCAAAGAAGACCTCCTGGAAATCGGATACGCCGTCGCCGGTGACCGTATTGAGGACGCGATCTACGCTGCCTCCAAAGTGGAGCGCAGCAAGAAAGTTGGAGCCCTTCGTGACGAAGTAGAAGCTGCCATTAAGGAGAAATTCCCAAAGACCACTGAGTTCGAAATCGAGCAGGTCTTCGAATACATCCAGAAGAAAGCCTTCCGTCTTTCCATCATGGAAAAAGGGGTTCGTGCTGACGGTCGTGGCCTCCGCGACCTCCGCGAACTCTACGGTGAAATCGGAACTCTGCCACGTGTGCACGGTTCTGCGATCTTCTCCCGTGGCGAGACCCAAGCCCTCGGAATTTGCACCCTCGCACCTGCCGACGAGAAGCTCTACTATGATAACTACGCAGGTGGTGAAGATTCGAAGAACTTCTTCCTCCACTACAACTTCCCTCCTTTTTCGGTTGGTGAGACCGGTCGCTTTGGCGGCATGAATCGCCGTGAGATTGGTCACGGAGCACTTGCTGAGCGTTCGATCGCTCCCATGCTTCCTTCCACTGATGACTTCCCATACTCGATGCGTATCTCTTCTGAGGTCATGGAGTCCAATGGTTCGACTTCAATGGCGACTGTTTGTGCCGGCACGATGGCTCTCCTTGACGCTGGTGTCCCCATGATCCGCCCTGTTGCGGGTATCTCTTCCGGTCTTGTCACTGAGCAAGACGCTGATGGAAACATGACGAAGCACGTTGTCATTCTCGACATCATTGGTTCTGAGGATTTCTACGGCGACATGGACTTCAAACTTTGTGGAACCAGCGAAGGGGTTACCGGATACCAGCTTGACCTCAAGCTCCCCGGCCTCCCTCTCGACATCCTCGTAGAAGGCATCGACCTCGCGATCGAAGGTCGTGGCGCGGTTCTTGCAAAAATGGCTGAGTCCATCACCGGACCTGGTGAGTTGAGCCCATACGCTCCCCGCATCGAGACCGTTACCATCCCACAAGATCGCATCGGCGAGCTTATTGGACCTGGCGGAAAGAACATCAAAGCGATCCAGGCGGAGTCTGGTGCTGAACTGAACATCGAAGACGATGGGACCGTTCACATCTACGCTTCGAAGCAGGAAGGCCTCGAAGCTGCCAAGAACATGATCAACATGATGTTCGCGGAAGTTGAGATCGGTAAGACTTACACCGGCAAAGTCATGAACGTCACCACCTTTGGTGCCTTCATGGAAGTGCTTCCTGGTAAGGACGGACTCGTTCACATTTCCGAGCTCGACGAAGGTCGCGTCAATCAGGTGGAAGACATCTGCAAGAAAGGCGACATCATCTCAGCCAAGTGCGTCGGAATCGACGACAAAGGCCGCGTGAAGATGTCCCGCCGCGCCGCCCTCCGCGAAGGTGGTGGTAATGCTCCAGCTCCTGAAGCAGAGGCACCATCCGGTGACGACGAAGTTCCTCCTTCCGAGGAAGAAGTCGTGACCTTCGGCTAAGTCAGGCTGACTCGAAAAAATCACAAAGCGCGTCTGGGAAACCGGGCGCGCTCTTTTTCTGCTCCTTGCGTCATTGGCCGCATGCTGTTATCTCCTCGGGGCGGATCAATGATGTTCCCACGAGGGTGAGAGGCATTGCGATGGTGAGATGATTGGACCTCTCGCAGTCTAGGGTTTTCTACGTCTCGGGTCTAATTGCAAAAGGAGAGAACTTCTCCGAATGGCACGAGTTATTGGGGATTTAGGTATGATGTGGTCGCCGTTGGTGATACCAAGGGTGGTCAATGAGGAGGGAGACACGCATCGAGGTAGACAGCATGGGAGAAATTAATGTTCCAGCGTGCGCGCTTTATGGTGCCTCCACTCAGAGAGCGGTTCACAACTTCCAAATTAGTGGCGAGCCGGTAGGTGCCAGCATCATCCAAGCCTACGGACTTATTAAAGGGGCCGCGGCCCGGGCAAATGCGATTTGCGGAGAAATTACTAAGGAACAAGCTGACCTTATTGAGAAAGCTTCCCGCGAAATCTACGAAGGCGAACTCGCTGAGCACTTTCCCATCGATACCTTTCAAACAGGTTCTGGAACCTCGACAAACATGAATGTCAACGAGGTCATCGCCAACCGTTGCAGCCAATATCTCGGACACGAACTCGGCTCCGTGAAAACGATTCACCCCAACGACCATGTCAATAAGGGGCAATCTTCCAACGACACCTTCCCGACTGCGATTCACATTGCGACCGGATTAAATCTAAAAAACGATCTCATCCCCGCCCTGGAAATTCTGCATGCGGAGCTATTGGAAAAATCACGTGAATTCCACCCGGTCTGGAAAACCGGTCGGACTCATCTCATGGATGCCACTCCCATTCGTCTCGGTCAGGAATTTGGAGGGTATGCCGCGCAGATTCAAAAATCCATGACCCGTGCCTCTCAGGCGCTTGAGGGACTTCACGAAATTCCGCTTGGTGGCACTGCCGTCGGCACGGGCCTGAACGCGCATCCGGATTTTGCTCAACTCGCGATTGATTTTATCGCCGACAAAACAGAGATCCCTTTTTGCAAAGCCGATCATCCTTCCGAAGCACAGGCTGCAAGAGATGCGCTGGTCGAGTGTCATGGAATGCTCAATACGATTGCCAGCAGTCTTTACAAAATCTCCAACGACATTCGCCTCATGGCTTCTGGTCCTAGATGTGGCTTGGGCGAGATGACGCTCCCTCCCACTCAGCCGGGTTCCTCAATCATGCCGGGGAAAGTCAACCCGGTCATCTGCGAAGCCGTCGCCATGGTGGCCGCCCGTGTTTTTGGAAATCAAACGACCGTAACCTGGGGTGGTGCAAACGGTCATCTCGAACTCAATACCTTCATGCCGGTGATGGCGAAGTCCGTTCTCGAATCGATTCGTCTTCTTGCAAATGTCAGTCAGACCTTCGCCGAGCGCTGTATTCACGGGATCAAAGCAAACGAAGAACACTGCCGGGAAATGATCGAAAAAAGCCTCTCGCTCGTGACGGCTCTCGTCCCTCTGATCGGCTATGACAAAGCCGCTGAGATCGCAAAGGAAAGTGCCGAATCAAACACGACGATTCGCGAACTTTGCGAAGCACGTCTCCAGGATTTGAGCATTACTCAGCAACAACTTGATGATGCTCTCGATCTTAACAACTCCGCCCCGTATCCGGCTACCGATCCTCTGCCGGTGCGTCCAAGTTGCCCGTCCAAGTTGCCAGACGATCAATGAGGACATCGCTTGATCCGGGGAGTCCAATCTCCAAAGCTTGGCAGATTCTGTCAACTTCAGCTCAAGAGTCTTATGAAAATGAAGAATCAACTCATTCCAACCGTTGGTGTTTGCTTCGCAGCGACCGCCACAGGAGTCCTGGCGGGGGACTTCTCAGACCCCGCGACCGTCATTCAGAAGCGACCGGGTAAAGGCCCGGGCGACTGGTGTAAAGCGATCGGAGATTTTGGCTCTCTTTATAAAGACAAGAGCAATCCCTGGATTCAGGAAATTGAGATTTCCGGACGAGTGAACCAGCAGTGGGGATACACTGAGGGGAGCGACAATGGTCGCGACTTCAGCAGTGATGGCGATGAACTCCGTCGCCTGCGGGCCGGGGTCTCGATTGAATTTCTCAATGGGTTCAAATTGCACTCCCAATTCAACTTTTCCTACGGAGGCTTTCGGGACACGAGTCTCCGTTATAAGGATTACGATGACGGGCATCTTTCCTACGACTTCGGCGACCTGGGCTCGTTTGAAAATCTCACGGTGGGATACGGTCGTTACAAGGTGGGATTTGGCGGTGAAGAATGGGGCTCTTCCAAGAAAATCAAAACGATTGAGCGTTCCAACCTGAACAATCACTACGCAGGTGACCGCGCGACCGGAACGCAAGTGACCTTTGAGCTCAACAAAGTGGACTACCTTCTTGGCGTCTACGCTGTCGATGGCGACGATCAGGCGATTGGGAGCTTCAGCGGAGATTTGGCTTACCAAATAGCGGCTGAGTTCGAGGCTCTGAACGGGGACGTTCTTCTTCAAGGTGTCTTTGTCGATTCCGAGGGAAATACTCCCGACGATTCCTTCGGTTATGACTGGGCGGTGAGCGCAACGTATGAAACCGAGGTCGGGCCTTTCGATCTCTTCACGAGCGCAACCTTCGGGGAGGATTACAACGGGGATGCCGCCTACGGAATCGTCGTGCTGCCTTCCACCGAGCTCATCAAGGACAAACTGGAGGCGGTCTTCCGCTATCAGTGGTTACATTCCGAGGCTGACAACATCAGCCCGACCAAGAGAATAGTGCAGCGCGTGGCCAGTCACGATGGCGTCAATTTGCCCGACGGTGATGACAATCACACCTTCTATGCCGGTTTGAATTACTTCATCTGTGATCACCACGCCAAGGCGATGTTCGGGGTGGAGTATGAGAGGAACGATGGAACTGTAGCTGACACCGAAGCCACAACCGTTTGGGGAGCCCTCCGTTTCTACTTCTAAGATTCAGTCCTCGTCTTTTTTTAATGATGAACGGGCACCTTTTCGGGGGTGCGCGCTCTGAAGCCGGGGATGATTTTTCATTGCGTGCATTCAGGAATATCTGAATCGACCCTTGCCAGTGGTAAGACACCTGTGTGAGGGTCCCGACGCCTTACTCCTAGGCAACTTAGAAAGAATTTATGGCAATTGGTATTTGGATCAGTCTCATTTTATATTTCGGTTTGATGATCGCGATCGGTTTTTACGCCGCGAGAAAATCAACCTCAAACTCCGAGGATTTCATGCTGGGAGGTCGGAACTTGCATCCCGCAGTCGCTGCCTTGTCCGCCGGTGCTTCCGATATGTCGGGCTGGCTTTTACTGGGACTACCCGGCGCGCTTTACGCCGCTGGAATGATCGAGGCCTGGATCGGCATCGGCCTGTTTGCCGGTGCTTTGGTGAACTGGATCGTGGTAGCTCCCCGTCTGCGCGAGCAAACGGAGCGCTATGACAACGCGCTCACGATTCCGCAATTCCTGGCCAATCGCTTTCCCTCCAAGGCGATGGCTTTACGCATGATTTCTGCGGTCATTGTGGTGGTGTTCTTTGTCGTTTACACGGCCTCGGGGCTCGTCGCCGGGGGCAAATTGTTTGTCAGCGCATTTGGTGATCTGATCAATCTCAGCATGATGAGCGACTACGTTTTCGGTGTTTGGTTCACGTTGGGCATCGTCCTCACCTATACCGTCATCGGAGGGTTTCTGGCGGTCAGTCTGACCGATTTTGTGCAAGGCTGCATCATGATGCTGGCACTTGTCGTCATGCCGCTGGTGGTTCTCACCAGCGGTCAGGGCGATGGGATGGCCGCTGCGGGTGAGCGTCTGACGGAGATGGACCCGCATTATTTGTCACTCTTCGAAGGGCTGACTTTCTTTGGGTTTTTGTCGGCGATTTCCTGGGGGCTCGGTTACTTCGGCCAGCCGCACATTATCGTGCGGTTCATGGCGGTCCGCTCGGTTGCGGATGTGGCCAAGGCCCGCCGCATCGGGATGAGTTGGATGGCCGTTTCGGTGCTGGGTGCGGTCGGACTGGGCATCTTTGGGCGCGCTTATATCGAGCGCAATGGCATCGTCATCGACGACCCTGAAACGATCTTCATTGTCCTGGCGGATTTGCTCTTTCATCCACTGATCACCGGTTTCCTTTACGCCGCACTGCTGGCCGCGATCATGTCGACGATCTCGAGCCAACTGCTCGTGTCCTCTTCGTCGTTGACGGAGGATTTCTACCGCTTGTTCTTGAATAAAAAGGCCAGCCAAACACATCTCGTCACGGTCGGCCGGGTGAGCGTGGTCTTGGTGGGGGTGGTCGCGGCCTTCATGGCCGATGATCCGAATTCCAAGATCTTAAAACTCGTCTCCAACGCCTGGGCCGGGTTTGGTGCGGCCTTTGGCCCGATGATCATCCTTTCGCTGACCTGGAAGAAAATGTCTGGCACAGGTGCGATCGCTGGAATGCTCACGGGTGCCGTGACGGTGATTCTTTGGATCAGCCTTGGCTGGAGTGATTCCTTCCTCGGCGGTCCTGGTATTTACGAAATCATTCCGGGATTCACCCTCGCGTGGCTTGCCATCGTGCTGGTCAGCCGCTTCACCCAGACGCCCGGCGAATTTCGTCCCATCACTCACGAATAGGTCCCAGTCCAAAGTTTTCCGGTCTTTCTTTTGATGAGATGAATTCTACCGATCATGATGGGGGGAAGTTGTGATTGTTTCCCGGACGGGTCGATGTTGAGGAGAGCGTTCTAATAGGAGCTTTGCAAGCGATCCTCCAGATGTCAGAGTCAGCCTGTGATCCCACTAAATGCCAGAGTCGGATTCCGTATTACGGGATTGATTGGCTTGATTTTCTTGGGGATTTTGGCCGGCGGGCTTGCTTGCCAAGTCCCGGTATTCCGCTTCGCGCTGGAACGTTGGGAAACGGACTCCTATACGATTGTCATTGTCCCCGGGGCGCGGGGGGAGCTTTCTCCCGCTGAGGAAAAAATCAGAGAATTTTTGCAGTCGAAAGGAAGCGTGGAGGCATTGCCAGTGAATCTGAATGTTCGGATCGATCACGATGATCTTGGTGAGGGCGCTGAAGCGACAATGCGGCTTTTCTACCCACCGAGATTAGCTGGGTCTCACGGGCCCGCGATCTGGTCTGGAGACCTGACGATGGAGAACGCGAGGGCACTGGTCGATTCTCCCGTGCGTCGTAAGATTGTTACTCAGCTTCTTAGCGGAGAATCTGCGACGTGGGTGCTGATCGAGTCCGGAGACAAGGAGAAGGATGATGACGCGGGATCAGAGATCGCGAAAGCTTGCGTGAAAGCGGAGGGCGAGTTGAAGGTTCCCGATGGGGTGCTGACCGTCGAAGAGGTTTCGAATACTGTCGCCCGCGATCCGGACGATGTGCTGCGTTCCAAAATTCCGCTGAAGATTGCTTTCTCGCTCATCCGCATCTCAAGGAGCGATCCGGCAGAGTCGATCTTCCGGGAGATGTTGTTGAATATGGAGGACGATCTGGGGGAGTTCTCGGACGAGCCGATGGTTTTTCCGGTCTTCGGTCGTGGCCGTGCTTTGGAGCCGCTCATTGGTCGTGGTATCAATGTCGAAAACGTGTTCGAACATGCCTCGTATTTTTGCGGGGCCTGTTCTTGTGAGATTAAGAATCAGAACCCGGGAGTCGATCTCCTCATCACCGCAGACTGGGAAAAGGCGATTGTGGGGAGTGAGATTATCGTGGAAAAATCCCTACCTCCATTGCTCGGGATCGGGGCCTTGACCGATGAGGGAGTCACCCGGGAAGAGACTGCGGAGGGGATCGAATCGGGCTCCGGGTTTTCATTCCGTAGTCCGTGGGTGCTTGCTTGTGGTGGCGTCCTGATGGCGCTGGGGATTGGGAGTGTTTTGATTTTAAGGAAAAACGAGCGACGATAACTGATGAGTAAGAAAGGGATAATTTTTATGAAGATGAAGACATTTTTGATGGGCGCGATTGCGGCCTCGTTATTCTCCGGGGTGGTCGCCGGTGCCGATTGGCCGATGTGGCGAAATGACACGGGGCGCACCGCAGATTCGACCGAGGCGCTTGCTGAGAATTTGAGTTTAAGGTGGTCGCGGCAGCTGCCGCCTCTCAAGCCGGCCTACCGCGACAATCGCTTGCAGTTCGACGCTGGCTACGAACCGATCGTGCTTGGAAAACGGTTATTTGTGGGATCGTCATTGGACGACAGCGTGACCGCCTTCGACACCGAGACCGGCGAGCAGAGCTGGAAGTTTTTCACCAATGGCCCGGTGAGGTTTGCCCCAGTCGGGGGGGAAGGGAGAATCATTTTCGGTTCCGACGATGGATTACTCTACTGTGTGAGTGCGGTGGATGGAGCACTGATCTGGAAGAAGCGAGCGGTTCCGTCGGAGCGGAAAGTGCTTGGGAATGGCCGCTTGATTTCGGTGTGGCCGGTCCGGGGCGGGGCGGTTCTGAAGGGTGACCGGGTCTATTTCGCGGCCGGCGTCTGGCCGTTGGAGGGCACTTTTGTTTTCTGTGTGGATGCGGCAACGGGAGAGACGATTTGGCGGAACGACCGCTCGTCCTACCGCTACGGAATTCATCCCCACAATGCCAAGGCTTTCGGAGGGCTGGCTCCGCAGGGTTACCTATTGATCGACGACGAAAGCGGACATCTGATTGTCCCGAGCAGTCAGGCTTACCCGGCCGAGTTTGATTTAAAAACGGGTGAGCTGAAGGCGTTCGAACTCCCTTCGCCGGGGCGACTTCCGGGTGGCTGGTTCGCTTCGACGCCGTCCGAGCTCGAACGGCAGAAGCTGAAGCGACGTGGCCTGCTCTTCGACAACGCAGTCAACTATCGGGTTCATGAGGATAAACCACATTTCAAGGGGGTCGATGGGGTCCGCCGCAAGATTACAGTGGCGGGACATGAGATGAAGTTTAGTGATGGATATCCTGGCGTGACGGATCCGATTCACGCGATGTTGGCTGCGGACGGGAAGCTGTTTGTCGTGACGGAGGGGGGGGGATTGAGCTGTTTTGGAAGAGGGTCGGCCGAATCGATCAAACATGGGGCCGAAAAAATGAGGCGTGCCAAATCTCTGAAGCCTAGTGTGTTTGCGAAGCTTGATCAGAAGCACGGTTATGCGCTTCTGTTGGGAACCGGGGATGATTCTGGGTTGATTAAATCGCTGCTGTCGGAGACCGACTATCGCGTAATTGCAGTTGATTCCCGGAGGAAGAGAGTTCGCTCGTTGCGGGATGAGGGGTGGGTCAATGCCACGGGAAATGAGCGGTTCGCGGTCATTGAAGACGGCCCCGCCGATGTCGAGCTTCCGCCGTACTTCGCGGGATTGATTGTGCTCAGTGAGGAGATCACACTTAAGCCTGCCGAGTTGCGAAGGGTCTATGAATCGCTGCGGCCGTTTGGAGGCAAACTGATGGCTCCCTCGGGTAAGCAGCTTCCGGAAGAAATCCAACTCGAGGGTGCGAAGCGCTCCGAGACCGCATCCGGTTGGACGGTGATCACGCGCGTGGGGGCGCTGCCGGGTTCGGCCAACTACGAGGACGACTGGGCTGAGAGCCGAGACGAGAGAGTGCGCGGCCCGCTGGGAGTGCTGTGGTTCGATGACTCCTTGAGCCATTTCAAGCGGTCGCCGCAACCGAAATTTATCGACGGGGTAATGATCTCGACCCCGAAAGACTGGACTGATGAAACGACCCGCGAGAGGAAGGTCGATTACCGCTTGCTACCGCCGGTTTTTTCCGATGTTTACACGGGCAGAATCCTGACCGGAAAAGAGGCTCCCGGGTTGAGGGAATCGTTTTCAAAGGTTGATCTTAAGACGGTCCAGCCGAGCCAGTACCGTCCTCCGGGACAGAAGGACGACTGGAAACCGGAAGCGCCGCAGGCGGGTGAGCGAACGAACCCCATGACCTTGGAAACCGAACCCCGGGTATTCCCGAAGAGCTATGGATGTGACGGCGGGATAGACTACGGTCTGCTCTACACGATGCGTTCTGGAACGCCAGCCTTCTACGACAAGCAGATCGAAAGTGGCACCATCAATATCAGCGGGCCACGTTCCGGTTGCACCAACAGCATCATTCCGGCGAACGGGCTTTTGAATCTCCCTTACTTTTACGATGGCTGCACCTGTAGCTACCCTTTGCCGATGGCGGTGGCATTGGTGAGTATGCCCCCCGAGTTCGAGCAGTGGGCTTCGTGGGGAAAGGTGCCGGTCGAGCAGACACGGGGGAAGATTCAAGTTCTTGGGATCAACCTTGGCGCGCCGGGTGATCGAGTGACCGAGGACGGCACGATGTGGCTCGACGAGCCAGATATGGGAGGGCCGTCTCCGGAGATCGATCTGGTGACCGATCCTCCCTTGGCGGACCTGGAAACCTTTTATCGCCATTCGCTTTTCCTGGAAGGTGGAGAAGGCTGGCCTTGGGTTGCGGGGTCAGGTGTGCGGGGAATCCGTTCGGCGACTCTCGGGGGGATCAAGCCGGGGAGCTATCGAGTGCGGTTGGTTTTTTGTGAGCCTGAGAAGCAGGACAAGTCCTCCGTTTTTGCGGTCGCCGTCAATGGAAAGAAGATCGCGGGCAGCTTGGATGTTGTGAGGGAGGCTGGAGGTGTCCGGAAAGGATACATCCTGGAAGTTCCGTCCGTTGGAGTCGCTGCTGCTGGAAAATTACAGATCGATCTTCATCCCGAGGCGGGTGAGACGGTTCTGTCAGGGATTGAGCTACGGCGTGTTGCCGATTGAGTGGGGGGCAGGCGATGAACATCAGCAATTTCGCTCACGGCAATATGGAACCCTGGCCAGCTGTTCCGGACGGGCAAGGCCCCCCGCTTTTCCCATCGACCGGGGCTTGGGATCTGGAAAAGCGGGGGCAAGCCCCCGCAGTCCAGAGGAGGACCCGTGACCGGTGCGAGGGCGAGAGGCACGATCCTCCGTGGGCCTTCGCCAATTCTTTTAGTCCGTCGTGAATGGTGAGGCGGGAAGACCTTCCTTATTATAGAGGTTGATCCCGACCGGGTTTGACTCGTAGCCGAAGCGGACGTGCTGGGGAGTCTTCACCTCGTCGTGCCAGACCACGATCGTTTCTCCGTCGATCTTTGCCTTGGCCCAGTGCCATTTGCCGGCCTTGTCTTGGATGGAGAAGCGGGCCAATTCGGGGCCTTTGGTTTCCTTCACCGGATCGAGACCTTTTTTCTCGCCGGTTATGAGACCCGAACCGACATGGTCGAAAGATATGCGGATCTTTGAGCCTTCCTTCTTCATCCCCTTGTAGAGTGGGCCGGAGGGAACCACGTCCTTTTTGTAGTCTTTGGCGAGGGCCCAGAGTGCGAGGCGCTTGCCGACGTCTTGCTTATTCTTTGGGTGGATGTCCTTGGCGTTCCCGATGTCGGTCGTGACCGCCATGCCGGTATGGGGAAGACGTAAGGCACGGCGTTGACCTTCCCGAACTGGTCCCCAGCCGCCACCTTCGGGCTTGTCACTTGGGTTCTGGAAGTTTGCGAGTTGGACCCAGTAAAATGAGAGCTTGTCGTTTTCGAAAACGGAGCGCCAGCCCTTCACGAGAGCTTCGGTGAGGTGGTCGTAGCGGAGGCCGTCACCGGCATTTGATTCACCTTGATACCAGATCGCACCGCGCACGCTGAGCGGAGTGAGGGCGTGGACCATTCCGTTATAAATCTGCACCGCACCGCCTTTTGGGCCGGGTCCCTTACTGCCTGCTTCACGTGCCTTGGCGATGGTATCGAGATTCTCGACGTAGTCTTTCAAGTCCGGGACCGCCTTGAAGCCGACGGGGGGAGTCCATGGCTCGATGCGCGTCCCGCCCCAGTTTGTGCCAACCAGTCCGATGGGCACATTGAGCTCCTTTTGAAGTTCGCGCCCGAAGAAGTAGCCGACTGCGGTGAATCCTGGAATGCTCTCTGGCGAGCAGATCTGCCACTGGCCGCGTGCCTCGTTTTGCGGATCCGGCTTGGCGACGTGTCCGGGGACGTTGAAGAGCCGAATTTGCGGGTGGTCTGCCGCCGCGATCTCTTCCTTCGAGTTCAGTGAGCCGTTTACGGCCCACTCCATGTTCGACTGACCGGAGCAGATCCAGACTTCGCCGAGGAGGATGTCCTTGAACTCGATGGTGTTCTTACCCTTCACGGTCATGGTGTGGGATTTGCCATCCGCAGCGAGGGCGGGGAGGTCAACGCGCCATGAGCCTTCCTTGGCGGCAGTTGCGGTGGCGCTTTTCCCACCGAGCGAGACGGTGACGCCTTCTCCCGGATCGGCCGTTCCCCAAATTCGGATCGGGGAACCTTGTTGCAGGACCATGTGGTTTCCGAAAACCTTCGAGACGGTGACGTCGGCGAAAGTCATAGGGATGGTGGAAAGTGTGGCCGCGAGGAACACGGCGGTGGAGAGGTGGCGTTTTTGGGTCATGTGATTTATTGGATTAAGGTTCGAATAGCACCTCCTTACCGGGTTGAGGCGAGAAGGGAAACTACAGTAATCCCCCAGACGCGCTTCTCTTTCATTTCGGCAAGGCAAATACGACCAGGCTGCCGCCGCGCGGGCGACCGGACTTTCCTCCTCCGGCAGAGATGACGACGAACTGTCGACCCTCGACCATGTAGGTGCTGGGAGTCGCGTTGCCGCTGAAGGGCAACTTTGTTTGCCAGAGAATTTTGCCGTCCTCTTTGTCGAAGACCCGAAAGGTCTCGTCAGCGCTTGCTCCGATGAAGATGAGTCCGCTTGCGGTGACCACTGGTCCGCCGTAGTTCTCGGTGCCCGTCGGAGCGATGCCACGTGCGGTCAGTTCCGGGTATTCGCCGAGGGTCACCTTCCATTTGATTTCGCCGCTGTTCAAATCGACGGCGTTCAAGGTTCCCCACGGCGGTTTGATTGCGGGATAGCCTTCCTTGTCGAGCCAACGACGGAAGCCTCCGAAGGCATAGGAGGGCGGCTGCTTCTCGTTGCCCGCAGGCTCAGCCGTGGGAGCCACTTTCTCGTTCAAGACATAGTCCAGGATGGCCTTGCGCTTTGCTTCACCCATGGTGGCATACCCCGGCATACGGCCTCCGCCCTGACGTGTGATTTGCTCAATCTCGGCACGTGTCTTGCGCTTGGCGATATCGAGCAGTGGCGGAAATTCGGCGGCAGCGTTGCCCTTCCTATCAAATCCATGACATGTGGCGCAATGGAGCATGTAGTCCCGCTCTCCGGGCACCAACGGCGTGCCGTCAGCCCGGTGTGTCTCGACCATCTGCAAGAGCCACGGCATTTCATTGATGTTGACGTAGTAGATGCCATCGGGATCGGTCGCGCCGCCGCCCCATTCCATTCCACCGTCGTACCCTGGAAACATGACCGTCTCTTTCAGGCTCGGCGCGGGGAAAGGGCCGAAATTGGGAGAAGCTTTAATCCGGTCGAGGGTCATTTGTTGGGTTTCCGGCGAGATATTAGAGAGGTCCGCTTCGGTGTAGCGCTGTCGCATCAACGGTGGCGGCTTGGTTGGAAACGGTTGCGTCGGCCACGCTTCTTCTCCTCGTAAATTGGATGCCGGGACTTTTCTTTCCTCGATCGGCCAAAGCGGTTTGCCGGTCACTCGGTCAAAGACAAAAAGAAGCCCATGTTTCGTCCCCTGGGCCACGGCATCGATCTTCTTGCCGTCATGATTTACCGTGACCAGCACCGGCGGACAGGGGAGATCTTTGTCTAACAGATCGTGATGTACGATTTGGAAATGCCAGAGGCGTTTTCCGGTGGAGGCATCGAGCGCCAAAATACAATTGGCGAAGAGATTCTTCCCATGACGACTGCCTCCATAAAAATCAGGTTCGGCGGTTTTGGTCGCAACGTAGACAATGCCGCGTTTCTCATCGAGCGACTGCCCGCACCACGGCATGGTGCCGGTTGCGGTCTTGTGTGCGTCCTTTGGCCAAGTGTTATGTCCAAATTCGCCCGGGCGCGGGATCAGATGAAAGGTCCAACGCAGCGCCCCGGTCCGGATATCGAAGGCGCGGACTTTTCCCACTCCCCCCACGCCGCCCAAGATCACGAGATCTTGGTAGACGACACCTGGCGTGTTTAAGCCGGAACCAAGATTGATGGACCCGCTCTCTCCAAAGGAGCGGATTGTTTCGCCGGTCTTTGCGTCCACCGCAATGAGGTGCCCGGCAACACCTGTGAGCAGTCGTTTCTCCCCGCCGGATTCATTCTCCCAATAAAGCAATCCTCGCTGGCGCGCACTCCCCTTGCCGGAATGTTCCTTCGCCGGATCCCAAATCCAAATCTCTTTGCCCGTCGCCGCGTTTAAGGCGATGATCTTGCGGGTCGCTGTCGGAGTGAAGAGGACACCGTCCACGATGAGGTTGTTCGCCTGGTACTCGCTCTGATCGCCGGTCTCATAAGTCCAGGCGACTTCGAGCTGAGAGACATTCTCACGGGTGATCTGTTTCAGCGGCGAATAAAGGCGACGCCCTTTTCCGCCAAGATAGACCGGCCAATCAACATTCTCAGGTTCGGCAGCCACCGCGGTTGGCGAGCCTAGAACAAGAACGAGGAGGGCGATCGCGTAGGCTGCTGCAGAGCAGGGGAGAGAAATAAACCGGCGTGGAGATGCTCGGTTCATGGACATTGTCACGCGAGGGTGGGGGACCTGCTGAAATGAGCGGGCGAAGTTCAGTTGGCAGCGGTTCGATTTCATTGGGATACTATTAACGATCCGAAGCGAATGGCGATCTCAGAGTGTTGCGGAAAGACCATCCCCCCCGATTTGTTAAGAACAGTGTCGAGTGACGAAGGTTCTGTCTGGGAGGACTTTGACCCTGCCTGGAATTACCCGACCCATTTCTCTCGCTTCGAGGCCAGGGCGCAGGGATTCATCATTCCAACGGTGGAACCTACGCGCTAGGGTCGGTCTTATGAAAGAATTTTGCTATCTATTGAGCGCCCTGCTTTTTCTTGCCCATTCTGGATTCGCCGAGCCGCTGGCGGGGACGCGGCCGCTCGATTGGGAGGGCGATATCGCCTCGCGCCTCATCGATTCAGCGGATGCGTTTCTGCTGAAGAAGATTGAGGAGACGATGGCGAAGGAGAAAGCGGAGAACCCTGATCGCGCCGAGCTGGCGCGGATCTTGGGGGTGGTGGATGAGCGCGTTGCACCGAATCCTCGCCTCGAAGTGCTGGGCAAGGTCGCGGAGGGCGAAAATTTCATCGTCAATGAGATCCGTTGGCAGGCCTTTGGTGATGTCCATGGCGAGGGACTGTGGCTGAATTCGCCGGGAGCGACAAAATCGATCATCGTGATCCCGGATGCGGATCAATCTCCGGAGGAAATTTCCGGGTATCACGGGAAGCTGCCGAGGGAGTACCAGACCGCTCGTAAATACGCTGCGAGTGGGCTGAATGTTTTTGTTCCCGTACTGATCAATCGCCGCGCGGAATCACACACACTCTCGAACCGCGAGTATCTCTACCGCCCGGCCTTCGCGCTAGGGCGCCACCTCATCGGCTACGAGATTCAGAAAATCCTGGCGTTGGTCGATCGGTTGGGCCCCGATCTGGTGGGGGTGCATGGGCATGGCGAGGGCGGCATGTTGGCGCTGTTCGCGGCCGCGATCGATGAACGGATTCCTAAGGTGATCGTGAGCGGCTACTCTGGTCCCGGTGCCGACCTGTGGCGGGAACCGGCCGAACGCAACGTCTTCGGGCTGCTCAAGCAGTACGACCGCGCCTCGCTGGAGCGGATGATCGCCCCGCGGGAGTTGCAGAACCTGTCGCAACCTCCCGCCCCGCGCGTTCTGATCGAGCCCAAAAAATCGCGAGGAAAACCCGGGCGTCTTCTTTCCGCAGAAGATCTAAAAGCTGATCCCCAAACCACGGCATCGCCCTTGAAAATCGTGCGTGGGTTGGACCTTGAGGCGCGCCATGCGCGGCAGTTGCACGAGCTCGACCGCCACAACCAGCAACTACTAGTCGAGAGCCCGTATGTCCGCGCGAAATTCATGGAGAAGCTGAAGTCCGATTCGCCGCAGGCCTTTGCGGAGTCGCAAAAATTCTACCGCGAATACTTTGCTGAGAAGGTGATCGGGCGGTTCAATGACGAGCTGCTTCCGGCCAATCCGCGCACTCGAGAGATCCAGATCAACGAGAAGGTGCGCGCCTACGAGGTGGTCCTTGATGTCTTCGAGGACGCGAGTTTTTTTGCCTACGGAATTCTGGTTGTGCCGAATGATCTCAAGGTCGGAGAGTCGCGCCCCTGCGTGGTTTGCCAGCACGGTCTGGAGGGGCGTCCGCAATCGACGATTGGCGAAAAAGATGGGCATTACTACGCGGCCTTCGCTACGAAGTTGGCGGAACGTGGCTACGTCACCTTCGCCCCACAGAACCTTTACCTCTTTGAGGACCGGTTCCGCACGCTCCAGTTTAAGGCGAACTCGATTGGGCGCACCCTCTTCTCGCTCATGGTTCCGCAACACCAGCAGATTACCGATTGGCTCGGCGGGCTCGCGTTTGTCGATGCCGAACGTATCGGTTTTTACGGCCTGTCCTATGGCGGGAAATCGGCGATGCGCATCCCTCCGCTAGTGGACAACTATTGCCTGTCAATTTGCAGCGCGGATTTCAACGACTGGGTGTGGAAGAACGCCTCGACTCGCAGCCCTTATAGTTACGCGAATAAGGGCGAGTATGAAATCTTCGAGTTCGACCTCGGCAGCACCTTCAACTACTCAGAGATGGCGGCGCTGATTGCTCCGCGTCCCTTCATGGTCGAGCGAGGCCACTTCGACGGGGTTGCCCCGGACGAGCGCGTGGCCTTGGAATTCGCCAAAGTGCGGCATCTCTATTCAGCGAAGCTGGGGATCGGGGAGCGCGCGGCGATCGAGTGGTTCGTCGGACCGCACAAGATCAACGGGGTGGGGACCTACGAGTTCCTCGACCGATGGTTGAAGGATTAGGGCTTTATTAGGAACTAAATTCTCCCGTGAGGAACAAGGTCCTTCCAAAAGGCTGCTCAATTCGCCGATACTTTTTTCCAATCATCGCTCAGCTTCACTTTCGAGGCCTTGTTCGCCTTGGCATCCAGTTCCTCCAGCGTGAAGCGGACGGCCATGATGTAGGGCGCTTCGCCGTGGGTCCAGTGGCCGTAGGTGACGGTGACAAAGGTGCCGTCAGGGAGGATTTCGACTCCGGGATAAGTGGTGTCGTGGCCTTGCTTATTGTCCATGATACGTACCACGTATTGACCGGGCTTGCCTTTTTCGAGATCGTCCCAGGTTCCGACCCAACCGGACCAGTCGCCGGCGTTCGGCATGGGGCCGGAAACTTCTCCGGATCCCATCACCTTATTGCCAGGGGAGATGCCGCGAAAGGAAATGAAGAGCCGTCCATCGGGTCCGTATTTTCCAGTATGCCGGTCGCCAGTGAGGGAAATCGGCAGCTCACGTGGTGCGCTCCAGCTTTCGCCTTCGTCATCGGAAAAGATGATGTGGGAATTCTTCTTACGGGAATTTTCCCGGAGCAGCACCGCGAGACGCTTTCCGTCCGGCGATCGGATGATTCCCGGTTCGCAAAGGTGGATGTCCGAAGATTCGTAGATGGTTTTCGGGTCCGACCAAGTCAGGCCGCCGTCGGTGGAGTTCGTCTGGAGCAGTTTGAAGACGACCGGCGTCTCGCGCTTACCGTTTTTTTCCAGGAAACGACCGTCATCATGAAAGAGGCAGAAGTAGTGGCCGGGCTTTCCTTTTACTTCCATGTGACAGCCCATCGCCACGATCCCGCCAAAGTCACCGATCGCTTCGAATTCCGACCAAGTCGAACCTTCGTCCTCGGTGACAGACATGCGGATCGGATGCAGACCCGAGAACATGATGATGCGTTTTTTTCCATCGGCGTCGGTGACGCGGTGCAGGGTCGGGACTTCTCTCGAGGTCATCCACGACTTCGGCGTTGGCAGCCGTTCCGACCAAGTTAGGCCGCCGTCGGTCGAACGCTTGTAGATGATTCCGCCGCGGCCGTGGCCTTTGGGGAAAACAGTCAGGATCGTTTTGCCGTCATCGAGTAGGCAAGTCGTCGGATGACCAAGATATTGTCCAGGCTCGTGATCAACCAAGATCTGGCGGTAGTAATCGTCGGCCAGGTCGATGAAGGGAATTCCGCTGGTGGCATCGGTTTTCTGGCCGGCGGCTGATGCAATTGCGAGAACGGCAGCAGTGAAGAATACAGTGGGGTATCGCATTCCGTGACTTTCCAGTTTTTTGCAATAAATGACAAGTCTCCGGAAGCTCCGTTCAAGTTCTCGTTAATGCATGGTTCATTGCCCAGCCAGGGTAGGCGATGAAAGGGACAAGCAACTACCACGCGAATCCGTCTGTCAACTATGATGCCAAACTTCCCCATCTCATCCCGCTACTTCACGTCGCGGGTGCGCTCGTTTTTGCTCGTGATCGGGATACTGAATTGAACGTTGCGGTCTTGAAAGTCGGCGGCGGAAAAGAGAAGCACTCGGGCGTTGCTGATGTGAACGGGCACAAGATGGCACCGATCCACTTCCACCTGTGCCGCGATTCACTGCGCGGCGAGAGTGTCGTCGGTGTCGCCATTGTTGATTCGCACAATCGCTGGGTGACGATCCATAATACACAATACATGGTGGTGCGTGATTGCGTGGGCTATCGCTCGGTCGGACACGGGTTTTTCCTTGAGGACGGAACCGAAGTCTACAACGTGCTTGATCGCAACTTGGGCGTGCAGGCTTACGATGGTAAACGTCTTCCAGATCAGGCCTTACCTTTCGATCCAAATGACGGTGGAGCCTTCTGGTGGGCGAACGGTCGCAATACTTTTACGCGCAACACGGCTTGCGAAAATTATCGCTATGGGTTCCGCTACGACAGCCAGATGCGGAGCAATTTCGACTCCAACTTGGAGATCCGCCAGCCGGACGGAAAGACCGTTACCACCGATATTCGAACGCTGCCGATCTACCGCTTTGATGACAATGAATCGCACACCGAGGGGCTTTATTCCTTCGCCTTCGCCGGGACGGAGGGCGTCGGTCCTGATCGCAATCACCCTCACCGGATGCGCGGCAATACGGCATGGCAGACGCATTACGCGATGCGTATGCAGCTGCCGATGATGTGGGTCGAGGACGCCGATATTGATCGCGCGGTTTACGGTGTTTACCGTCCGAGGTTCGATCACCACGTTTACAAGAATCTGAGAATCTCGCAGACGAACAGTGAGCCGTTCAATCGAGGTCTCGACGATCGTAGCCAGCAGCATGGGCCGGTGACGATCGATGGCCTCACTTTCTCCGGTCTCAGCCGCAGCGGTATCCCATTCATCCAGTTGCGCGATTACAATTTCACCGGATGGAGTGTCAAACTGAGCGGTTTGAAACCGGGTAAACTGAAACTCACTGCGCTCGCGATTGACAAGGCCGGAAATCAGGAAGAGACAGCGCACATCCTCATGATCATAATCGTCGAATGAAAATCTTCAGCCTCATCTTGATCCTGTCCCTCGGGGCGTCCTTCGCCGAAGAGGCGATGAAGAACCTTGAACCAAAAAATCTCGTCGCGTGGTGCATCGTCCCCTTCGATGCCAAAAAGCGGAATCCGGCCGAGCGGGCGACGATGCTTAAGGAACTAGGCATCGGACGCTGCGCCTATGATTGGCGCAACGAGCATGTCGTAGAATTTGAGGAGGAGATCCTCGAATACAAGAAGCACGGCATCGAATACTTTGCATTTTGGGGAGGGCATAAATCGGCCTTAGCGCTTTTCGAGAAGCACGGACTTCACCCGCAGATCTGGCAAACGGCCCCGAGCCCGAAGGACGGAACGCAGGAGGAGAAAGTCGCTGCTGCCGTGGCGTCATTGGATCCGCTCGCAAAGCGTACCTCAAAGCTCGGTTGCAAACTGGGTCTCTACAATCATGGCGGTTGGGGTGGGGAGCCCGAGAATCTCGTCGCGGTGTGCCAAGGGCTGCGCGCCCTCGGTCACAAGCACGTTGGCATCGTTTACAACTGGCACCACGGCCACGGACATATCGACGATTGGAAAAAATCTCTCACGCTGATGAAACCGTTCCTCCACTGCCTTAACCTCAATGGCATGAACGCCGCGGCGAAACCAAAGATTCTCCCGTTGGCGGAAGGTGAGCACGATCTGGCGATGCTGAAAACGGTCGTCACGAGCGGCTACAACGGTCCGGTTGGAATTTTGGATCACCAGAACAAACTCGATTCAAAGATCGCGCTGGGCGACAACCTTGCTGGCTTGGAGTGGCTTAAGAAAGAGATCGCAAAACCGGGTTCGGGCGGGGTAAAGCCTAGGCCTGAGCAATTTTCAGGACCTGGAAAGTGAAACTTGTTAAATCATGGTCATCTCATGGATTCTTTCTCAGGTCGGCCTTAAACTTGAATGCTTTTTTTCCGGTGAAATCCGTGCTGGTGAATGAAGGGCACCAGAATTTTTCGACGTGCCCGATGACCAGGTCGGTGCCTGTGAAGTGATCGACACCTGGCGGGCGTTCGGGATTGTACATCGTATCGGTCATGTCACGCATGAGTGTGACGTTCTTTCCAAGTTTCGTCATCTGCCGGATTCCGAAGGGACGACCGAGGACGCACATATTCAGGTGCACTCCGCAGAGGATCACGTTGTCGATCCCGCGTTCGGCGAGGAGGTTGTAGGTCTCTTGGCCGCTATCGGTCAAAGCGTCGCCCTCGACCATGTCGATGAGCTTGATCTGGCGCGACCAAGCTTCGCGGATCTCGCATTTCCGGTCCTGACAACTGCAGCCCATATCCGAGTCGTCGATGGGGAGGACGGCTTCATACTTAGGATCCGTCCAACACCAGCTGGTTCCCCAGCGCGGCGCGGTCGAAAGCACTATAGGTGCTTTGGAAAACTTTGCGGCTTGGGCGAGTTTTCGCTGCGGCGTGTTCTTGTAGAAATCGACTACGCTGCTTGGGGCATGGATGATGAAGACGCCTCGGGCACGCGCCGCCTTCACGGTCTCATTCAAGGCAGGAGCCATCTCCGCGACCCGGCGTGAAGCCGACTTACACCAGTGGTCGTCCCACATGTCACAGATGATCAGCGCCGTCTTCTCGGGATTCCAATTCACCTGCTTGGTCGTGGGGGCTACGCTGGCGTCCTCTTTACTGCGCGAGCGCAAGTTGAGTTTGAGATCCTCGGCGTGGGCGGTCGTCGATGTTGTCATGGTGATCAGCGCGCTTGTACAGATCAATTTTAGCAAGGCTTTCATGGGAAGGATGTTGCCAGAGGAGATGGGATCTCACAAGGTTCGACATTTTTCACTTTGAGGCACCCTTGAAAATCTTGAATTATTAGAGGCGGTGGGTGCGTAGAAATTCTACCATGAAACGTTTGCTGATTTCCGGTTTTTATCTCCTCGCGTCTTTTTGTGTCGCTCATTCCGCCGAGCCGGCTCCCTCTGAAGTTCCCACCGCAGGACAGTTTTCCTTTGTCCAAATGTGCGACACCCAGCTTGGGATGGGGGGCTACGAACACGACGTGAAGACCTTTATCTTGGCGGTGGATCAGATTAACGGGATGAAGCCAGATTTTGTGGTGATCTGTGGCGATCTCGTCCAAAAGGCAAACGATAAGTCGTGGGCGGATTTCACGAAGATCAAGTCGGGCTTCAAGATTCCTTGTCATTGTGCTTCCGGGAATCACGATGTCGAGAACGTGCCCACTGCCGATTCGCTGAAGCTCTACCGCGAGAAGGTGGGGAAGGATTACTACACGGTGGAGCACAAGGGGTTTACTTTTGTGATTGTGAACACCCAACTTTGGAAAGCTGCGCTGAAAGGGGAGTCGGAGAAACATGATGCTTGGTTTGCCAAGACCTTGAAACTCGCGAAGGCGCGCAAGAGTCCTGTCGTGGTTGTTGGGCATTATCCGCTCTTCTTAAAAGATCCGAACGAGAAGGAAGTCTATTTCAATCTCCCAGTTGCGAAACGCCAGGAGATCCTAAAACTCTGCGAAGAGAATGGCGTGGTGGCCTTTCTCGGTGGCCACACCCACAAGCTGGTGGTCAATGATTACAAAGGGATTCAGCTCGTGAATGGCGAAACCACGAGCAAGAACTTTGACAAGCGTCCGATGGGTTTCCGGTGGTGGGATGTGAGTTCGGATTCGACTCTCAAACACCGCTTCGTTGAGTTAGAGATGGGCGAGAAGGAGGGCGATTAATGGTCTGCATCCCAAAGGAGTCGGAGTAGTTTGAACATCTCCGGATCGTGGGATTTTAATTCTTTTCGGTTGAAGGGGAAGAAGTCGTTCTGTGCGAAGATCGCCTCGGAGGTTTCAGCGAAGTATTCCTTGTGGTCTGTCATCGCGTAGGCGCGTTCGGTGGTGAATTTTCCGTCCGGTTTACGTGGTGCCCGTTTGATCTGATCATAGCCTTTTGTCTTGGATCGCGGGTCCCCTGAAGCCAGCAGCTCGGCGGCAAGGAGTTCGCGCAGACGGACGAGTGATTTGGCATACTCTTTATTGGAAGCCAGGTTGTGCACTTGATCCGGATCGGATTTCAACTCGTAGAGTTCCTCGCGAGGACGGCGGGCGAATGACAGTGCGGCCGCTGGCACATCACGTTTGAGACGCCGTGATTGCTTCGAGGGCGAGGGGTCGATATTGAATGAAAACGCACCCGGTTCGGTCGGTCACGGTTGTTTGGCAAAATCGTAGATAGGGGAGTGCCCGGTGATCTTGCCATTGGGCCACTTCGCCGGATTGAAGTTTCGAATGTAGAGAGACTCTCCAGTCCGATACGCGCACGATGGGTTGAGATAGACATGCCTCTCGTTTCCGGTCAGCACATGGGTGCGGGCGATCTCAACCTGACCCGACTTCCCCGAGAGGAGGATTGGCAAAAGGGAGTTTCCAGTCATCGATTCATCGGGTTCCAGACCAGCAGCCTGGAGAAAAGTGGGTGCAAAATCGCAGAGGGTGACGAAGTCCTGGACGGTGCGGCCGCCTTTGATTTTGTTGCCCCATCGCACCGCAAGCGGAACTCTGGTGCCGGGGTCGTAGAGTGTGGCCTTGCTGCGAGGGAACGGCATGCCGTTGTCACCACTGTCTACGACGATGGTATTCTCAAGCTCACCCATCTTTTCCAGCTTGCTTAGAACTTCGCCAACCTCGCGATCGAATCGCTGGACCTCCCAGTAGTAGTCGGCGAGATTGCCACGCACCACCTGGTTATCGGGAAGGCAGGGAGGGACTTCGATCTTGCTCAAATCGATGCCGCTTTTGGCTCCGATCCCAAATTCATACGGACGGTGCGGATCCTGCCCGCCATACCAGAAACAGAGCGGCTCGCCTTCGTTGCGTGTCTCGAGAAATTGATCGAATGACTTGAAGCGCTCGCCGAAGGAATTGCGATTGCGAAACTGGTGCTTGCTCGGCGAGACCCCTTTGCCGTAGCGGCCGATCCGGTAGCCCGCGGCCTGTAGCATTTCGGTGTAGACATCGAACTCTTCGCGCAGTGAGCCGCCGAGGCTATCGCCCTCCTTCAGACGCCAGTGATGTTGGCCGGTGAGAATACTGGTGCGGCTCGGCTTGCGGCCATGACCAATCATCCGCCATGATGAAGACAATGTTCGGCTGCTTTGCGCTGAGCGAGGAGCAAGCGAGCCACAACAGGCTCAGGAGAGAATTAAATGATTTCATTTTTCAGGGATTACGGCGCGTGCCTTGCGGTCGTCTACGACAAAGTAGCCAAGCGCGGCGCCCGTATCGGGAGCGCTGATTTGCCAGACCGCGCCGGGGCGGGTCTGTATTTTTTTGGTCTTACCGGAAGGAATCGCGCCGGATGGAACCGGCTTCCCTTTCGGGGCGATCCAAAACAGTTCCACGTCGGTGGCACGGCGGTTGATGAAAACGACGTCGAACTTGCCGCCTTCTGGCACGGAAGCGGGTGGGGCTTCTCCATTCAGCGGGTGCCAGGCAAGCTTCGGGAGCGACCTAATCGTCGGCTCAATAAAGGTTGCGAATTTCTTCGGCGCGAGCGCTCGCAACTCATCGAGTTTCGCAGCGTGTTCTGTCATCCCGGCAAGATTTGTCCATTCATACGGATCTGCCGAAATGTCGTAGAGTTCCTCGCCGCCGTCCGGGTAATGGATGTAACGCCACCCCTCGGCGCTCAGCCCGAAGGTGCCCGGTCTACCGGCGTAGGTCACCGAGACGTGCCGCCATTTGGTTTTTGGGTCTGCGAGCAGAGGTACGATACTGAGGCCGTCGTTGTCCTTCTTTGCGGGGAGGCCACAGAGTTCGGTCAGCGTCGGAAACAAGCTGAGCAAATTGACGGGTCGCGAACAGACTCCGCCCGCCTTGGTGCCCGCTGCCAATCCGGGGGCGCCCTTGGGAACACGCACGATGAATGGCACGCGTGTCGCGGCCCGCCATGAGGTAAACTTCTGCCAGTGTTGTTTCTCGCCGAGGTGCCAACCGTGATCGCTCCACATCACAACGATCGTGTTGTCCTTGTTCGGACCTGCGTCGAGCGCATCGACTACGCGCCCGAGCATCGCATCGGCAAAGGCGATCGACGCTAGGTAGGCCTGCACGCCTTGCTTCCACTGACCCTGCTCGCGGATGTGCGCGAAGTAGCGGTTTGGGCCGACCTTCTTCCCCATCGCGGGCAGGTCGTCGAGGTCGTCTTCCTTATACCCCGGTGGCAACTGGACCTCCTCGAGTGGGAACATGTCGAAGTATTTTTTCGGGACAAACCACGGCTCGTGTGGACGGTAGATTCCGCAGGCTAGAAAGAACGGCTTGTCGTGTTTTTTTGAAAGTTTGGCGCCGACCCACTCAGCCACTTTCACATCGCCGCCGAACTCCTCGTCGCTGACATCGAAGGCATGCCAGTCAGTCTCGGTGTATTGCCAATTTCCGCCCCGGGGCAGCGACTTCGGGCGCTTCCCAAAATCGATGTGTGGAGGGAACGGATTCTCGGTCTCTTTTGCGGGGTAGTATTCATCCCATGAACGCGCGTCGATGAAGTAGTGTAGGAGTTTGCCCGACCCACCCGCCCAGTATCCATGGCGGGAGAAATACTTCGGCAGGAGTTCGGCGTCCGGCATGATCTCGCGCATCTTCTGACCGTTGTCGTAAAGGCCAGTCCGGTGCGGTGAGCGCCCGGTCATGATCGCGCTGCGCGATGGATTGCAAGCCGGCGCGGCGCAATGCGCATTGTCGAATAGAACTCCGGAGGCGGCGAGACGGTCGAGGTTCGGCGTCTTCGCCTGCGGGTGTCCGCCCAGACAACCAACCCAGTCGTTGAGGTCGTCGAGCGAGATGAACAGAACGTTCGGACGCGTAGCTGCGTTTGCGGAGCTCACAGCGAGCAAGGTGACTAAGAAGAAATTCATGATATCTGATCGCTACTCCGCATTCCGGATGTCGCTGTTATTGATTTTTCCGTCGACACCATGGTGCTGGAATCGGATTTTGGGGCGCCCGTTGACGCGCTCGACTTCCACCCGCAAGAATCCGCCGACGACTTTGAGATACTAGTGCATCGGCGACCGGTTCTTTTCACTGAATCCTCGCGCGCTTTGGCATCCGGGCCGTGGCAGTGGTAGCAGGCTTCGGATCGGAGCGGCCGGATATCTTGGCTGAAGTCAGTTGGAACCGCGAAACCGATCAGCGGAATCAACAGATAGACAAACCCACAAGCAGCTAGGTGTGGCATGCGGAGCTTGTTTCTAAGGAGGTTCATGATGGAGGGAATTATTTTGCGTGGTTAAGACCCGTTCCGAGAGCCCGATATGAGCTGCGACATCTTAATCACTTTTTAATGCCCCAAATTTCTTCCAGCAGGTCGTGAAGAACAGGGTCGTGCTCCTTGAGTTCTGCCCGCACGAAGGGATAGAAGTCGTTGCGGTCAAAGTAGGCCTCGGTTCCTTCGGCAAAGTATTCCATGTGGGTCGAGGCGGCATAGGCCCGGACCTTTTTACCGGTGTGAGCGATCACCTCGTCGTAGAGGCCGGCTTTCATCGCTTTTTCATAAGCTGCCTTGATGCGCGGCTCGTCGTAGCCTCCCAAGATCTGATCGTGATAGGCGTGACACAGTTCGTGCAGGATGACGGATGGATGCTTGGCCAACTGCTTGCGCTCCAAGAGCGATGCGGCCCGGGTAACGTGGACTTTTTTCGCCAGTCGCGGATCGTAGCCACGCTCGACAAGCCAATCGACGCCGGGGTGATAAGGTCCCGGTTCGACATTGATCCCGAGGTGGTCGTGTTCGATCCAGATCTCCAGGGTCTGTAACTGTTTGAGGCGGTCTTCCGGGATTACGATCGCGATGCGTTGCAAATGACTGGCGAGCATCTTGAGCGCCTTTGCTCCCTCCTCGGCGTGCTCGCCCTCGAGCATCTTTGGGTCGATATGAATGTTCCAACCTTCGATTATCTTGATGATGGGATCGAAGTGAGCTTTCTCAGCTTCTTTTTTCGTGGCGGCCGGTTCAGCGTTTGCGGCAAAGACCGCGACCAAAGCGGTCACGATGGTCGCAAGGACTAGCTGGGGCTTCATTTTGTATATCTTGGTCATCCGGTATCGAAGCGTAACATGATTTCCCCATTGGGTAAGTCATGGTTTGTTGCCAGTGCACCAGGAAAGCAGAGCCATCCTTTCCGATGGACTTGAAGGGTGCCTGCACTTCCGCGTGCTTCTCTAGACTGCCTATAAGAAGCTCGCTACGAGGCCGATCAAGCCTCCACAAACACCGCCCCAGACGACTAACCATCCGAGGTGGGCGCGGATCATTTGCTGGATGATGTCCTTCACCATCCGGGGTGTTAATTCTTCAAGACGTTTCTCAACGATCACGTTCACTCGCTCTAAGAGTTCTGAATGGTCTCCGCCGTCGCTCGCTCCCGTCATGAGAGTTTGCAGCTTCTCTTGAAAGTCTTCGGACGACACGATCTCTTTGATCGCGGTTCTCATCTTTTCGACAAAGTCCGGCTGGATGGGATCGAGAGCGGCGGCTCCCCCAAACATGGCGAGAGTTCCTCCGAACTTTGATTCCATGACTGCGGTTTTTAAGGCCTCGAAGGAGGGGGCGAGATCGACCGAATCAATGAGGGGTGCCAGATCTACTCCAGATTTTTTGGTGCCATCACTCCCCTCGAAAAATCGAGCAAGGTTTTCCTGCGTGAAAAACTGCTGCATGATGAGTTGGTGGATCCCGATTTTAAAATCTTCAAAGCGCGCTGGGATCACTCCCGATCCGTAAAAGCCTGGGACTTTTTCAAAGAGCATGTGAATCGCGAGCCAGTTCGTGAGAGCGCCGGAGAAGGCAAAAAGTCCGATGTTTAAAACCGGTTCACGAAAGGGATCGTTCAAAAAGTAGCCCACAACGGCCAAGAGAATCGCAATGAGATTCGTGACGAGGCTTTTGTTGAAGAGTGCTCTTCGGTGAGCCGGTGATTGGGAGGGGCTGTGGGGAGTCGCCATTTTAGTCGGAGGTTCAGGTACACCCTTACTACTGAGCTGTCACGAAATTCCTGCGACTGCTTTTTATTGATCTGAGAGCTTGGGCTTTGGGTTAAGAAAGACCATGAACTTACGAAGTGGCGGGGGATTGCTTGCAGAGGCCGAATCGGAAGCAGTGCTTTTGGAAGCCGAGGGAGCGGGAGATGGTTTCGGCGATGCTGCCTCGGTCGGTGACGATGGGTAGCCGAGGTGTTTCATGGGACTGTTAAACCTCGATTAAGGTGAGGCCAAGGGGTTCGAAGAGCTTGAAGTCGGAGACGTTTCGGGTGGCGAGTTTTCCGCCGTGGAGGATGGCGGTGGTGGCGATCATAGTATCGGTTTTGCGTTTGCGGGCGCGGCCGGTTTTGTTGAAATACTTTGCTGATTTTTCGGCGAGAGTTGTGTCGAAAGGGATGGGGGCGGAATCCAGAATGATTTCAATGTCTTGGATTTGGTGGGATAGAACTGGACCCGCTAGAAACTCATACCAAGTGATACTGCTGACGCAGAATTCTTCGCCGAGCTTCGATTGAGCCGTGAGCCAAGCTCGGGCAGTTGAGTCAGCCTTGGTGAGGGCAATGAGAATGTTGGTGTCTAGGTGGATCATCGTTCAGAACGGTCGAATGCTGTTTCGCGGTCTTCCCGATATTCTACGAGGTAATCTGCCAATGCTTTGCTTTGGGCTTCGTCGACAGGGCCAAGACGGTTGAGCGCGGCGAGCCTTCGTTGGAGGAGCGCTTCTTTTTCTGATTCATCATCGAGAATGTCAGCTTTGAGACCTTTTCGCAGAGCTTCGGCGGCAACGTCTTTCATTTTGCGGTGTTCGCGGGCGGCCTTGAGCTTGATCTCGATGACGAGGTCTTCAGGGAGGTCCAAGGTCGTTTTCATTGAGCCAGCAAACCAGCAAACCAGCTTTCTGTCAAGTTGGCTCTTTTGGGGTTTACTGTTTACCCCAGGTTTTGGTGAGCGAGTTGTAGGTCCAATAGGGGCTGTCAAATCCCTCTACGATGGTGATGTGGTAGTGGAGGTTTTGTTCACCGATGTCGTAATGGCAATAAGGTGTTCTGTTGCCTTTGAATCCCAGTTTTTCAAAACTTCATAATCATCGCGAGGGGGGAGATGGCCGTGCTTGGTCCGGTATTCTTCAATGGCGACGATGAGGAGGTCTGCGTCGATTCGAAAGAGGATGGAGCGGGCGGCGGGATAGATGAGATTCAGCATTTCCGAGGTCACCGTAGCGGGTCATCGGAGAGATTGAAGCGAGAATTTTTTTGTTGGCTGAATCCTGAATGCAGAAGATTTCTGTGGGAACCGGAAGAAAAGATCCACTGATATGGAGCTTGTGCCTGCGGTGTTTAATGTGGAAAATTATTAGGAATCCAAGAAGCTAGCGGGTCATCATGATTTCCCAATTAGGAGGGGGTGAAGAACCCGACAGCGCACCACCTTCGCAATTTTCAGATCTCTCGCTTTTTCCTCCTCCAGCCGCGCGAGTTCCTTTTCAGCAGCCGCCTTGTTCATGCCTTTCCGCTGCACGCGCGTTTTCCCATCGGAACACTTTTCCACCTCTTCCGTGGCGTTCGTGAAAAGCAAGCGACGGTA
>JBLHUR010000024.1:0-47666 GCA_047629805.1 Akkermansiaceae bacterium
GAAGGTGGTGCAGACGATTAGATCGCACTTTCAGCGCTCGGGGATTTGTGGGGTGGGGAGGACCAGGGCGTCGCTCGTGCCTCGCTTTACCCTTCGCTACGTTAGTTGGCCCCGTTGGGGCGGGGGAGTTGATGAGGTGGGGGAGGCTATGGCCTCTCTTCGCCGTTTGCGATCTGCTCGACGAGGTTCCAATCCGTTATTTTTTGGGTAAATGGCCATCCATTTGAAATTCTAAAAATAAAGACGATTTCGTTGACGAAGGCACCAATTATTACACCGATGGCTCCCAAAAGGGCTGTGTCGAGTATCGGCTCAAATTCTGAATTGGCCTTCAGGAAAATCATCAAAACGATGATTAGATAACGGAGATTTTGTCTGCGAGAGAAAACCCCAACTCGCCAAGGATTATAACCCTTTTCTCTAACAAGCAAAAGTTGCTTGGCCATCTTTTTGTCCGTGTGTCTCATCACTGCAAGGTTGCGAGGAGATCACCGGTGTCGGCTGATTTCCCTTTGACTAAGAGGATTTCTCCTACGACTCCGTCTTCAGTCGCGGAGACGGTGGTGAGCATTTTCATGGCTTCGATGACTACGATTTTGTCGCCTTCTTTGACTTTGTCTCCGGGTTTCACTGCGACTTCGCTGATCATTCCTGGGAGGGGGGCGATGATGTGTTTTGGGTTGCCGGGTTCGCCTTTGCGGTGGGCGACGGCTTCTATTCCTAGGGATCGGTCGACTACGACGGTTTCTCTGGGCATTCCGTTGAGCTCGAAGAAGAGGGTGCGTTGCCCTTCGTTATCGGCTTCTCCGATGTTGATGAGTTTGATGAAGAGAGTCTTACCCGGGGCGATCTCGACGTTGATTTCTTCGTTTCCTTGGAGGCCGTAGAAGTAGGCGGGGGTTGGGAGGACGGTGAGGCGGTCGTAGTCTTTGAGGCTTTGCTGGAATTCGGCAAAGACTTGAGGATACATGAGGTGGCTGTAAAGGTCGTCGTCGGTGGCTTCGCGGCCTAGGTCTTTTGCAACTTGTTGTTTGGTTTGTTCGAGGTCGACGGGGGCGGCTAGTTCCCCGGGTCGCACTGTTACGGGGACTTTGTCGCCGAGGACGAGTTTTTGGATGTCTTTTGGCCAGCCGCCGTCGGGTTGCCCGAGGCCTCCGGAGAGCATGTCGATGACTGACTCTGGGAAGTCTAGGTTTGGGGCATTGCCATTTAAGAGGTCGTCGGCTTTTAGGTTTTGGGTGACTAAGAGCATGGTCATGTCACCGACGACTTTACTGGATGGGGTGACTTTGATGATGTCGCCGAAGAGTTGGTTCACATCCGCGTAGGTGTGGGCGATTTCCTGCCAGCGGTGGCCGAGGCCCATTCCGTTGGCTTGTTCCTTGAGGTTGGTGTATTGGCCGCCGGGCATTTCGTGGAGGTAGACTTCGGCGGTGCCGCTTCGGGGGGCGGAGTTGAAGGGTTCGTAGTGGGTGAGGATTTCTTCCCAGTAGTCGGAGAAGTCATTGACGGTGTCGGGGTCAAGGCCGGGGAAGCGTTCGTTTCCGCGCATCGCGGCGTTGACGGAGTTGAGGTTCGGCTGGCTGGTGGAGCCAGACATGGAGGCCATGGCCATGTCGGCGATGTCTACTCCGGCGTCGGAGGCAGCCATGATGGAGGCGGCGTTGAGTCCGGAGGTATCATGGGTGTGGAAGTGGATAGGGATCCCGATCTCTTGTTTGAGGGTGGAGACGAGCTTGCTGACGGCGGCGGGGTGGCAGAGGCCGGCCATGTCTTTGATACACAAAATGTGCGCTCCCATTTTTTCGAGTTCCTTGGCTTTGTCGACGTAGTATTTGAGCGAATATTTCGCGCGGTTGGGGTCGGTGATGTCGCCGGTGTAGCAGACGGCGGCTTCGCAGACCGCTTTGCCATGTTCGCGGGCCGCTTCCATCGCGACCTTCATGTTGGGAAGGTAGTTGAGGGAGTCGAAGATGCGGAAGATGTCCATGCCGGAGTCGGCGGCGTGCTTCACGAATCCGGCGACGACGTTGTCGGGGTAGTTGGAGTAGCCGACGGCATTTGAGCCGCGGAAGAGCATCTGAAAACAGATGTTGGGGATCTTTTCGCGGAGCGAGCGGAGACGGTCCCAGGGGTCTTCTTTGAGGAAGCGCATGGAGGTGTCAAAGGTGGCGCCGCCCCACATTTCCATGGAGAAGAGGTTGGGGGTGCGGTTGGCGTAGGCCTCTGCGATGGCGAGCATGTCGAAGGTGCGCATGCGGGTGGCGATGAGCGACTGGTGGGCGTCGCGCATGGAGGTGTCGGTGACGAGGAGACGCTTTTCGTCTTTGATCCACTTGGCGAAGCCTTCGGGGCCTTTTTCTAGGAGGATTTCGCGGGAGCCTTTGAACTCTACTTTGGGAGTGCTTAGAGGGATTCTTGGAGTCTCGAAGGGTTTGGCGGGACGCCAGTTTTTTGCTCCGGGGTTGCCGTTGACGGTGATGTCGGAGAGGTAGTTGAGGAGCTTGGTGGCGCGGTCTCGTTTTGGGGCGAATTCGAAGAGGCTGGGCTGGGTGTCGATTAATTTTGTGTGGGCGTTGCCAGAGCGGAAAGTCTCATCTTCGATGACGTTCTCAAGGAAGGGGATGTTGGTTTTTACTCCGCGGATTCGAAATTCGCGGAGGGCGCGGTCCATTCTTTGGCAGGCTGTTTCGAAGTCACGGCCAGTGGCGGTGAGCTTGACGAGCATGGAGTCGTAGTAAGGGGTGATGACGGCTCCGGCGTCGCCGTTTCCGGAGTCGAGGCGGATGCCGAATCCGGCGGCGGAGCGGTAGTTGGTGATGCGCCCGTAGTCGGGTGCGAAGCCTTTTTCGGGGTCTTCGGTGGTGATGCGGCACTGGATGGCGTAGCCGTTGCAAGGGATGTCTTCTTGAGCGGGGATGCCGATCTCGGGCTCGTGAAGTTTTTTGCCCTGGGCGACGAGAATTTGTGAGCGGACGAGGTCGATGCCAGTGACGCACTCGGTGACGGTGTGCTCGACCTGGATGCGCGGGTTCATTTCGATGAAGAACCACTCTTTTGAATCCATGTCGTAGAGGAACTCGACGGTGCCGGCATTGTCATAGCCGATGGACTTTGCGAGGCCGGCGGCGGAGAGGCAGAGTTCGTTGCGGAGGTCGCCCTCGAGGTCGATGGAGGGGGCGATTTCGACGACTTTTTGGTAGCGGCGCTGGACGGAGCAGTCGCGCTCGTGAAGGTGGACGACGTTGCCGTGTTGGTCGCCGAGGATTT
The DNA here is from genome assembly GCA_047629805.1 of Akkermansiaceae bacterium. Lineage (GTDB taxonomy): Bacteria > Verrucomicrobiota > Verrucomicrobiia > Verrucomicrobiales > Akkermansiaceae > SW10. Next base: position 3,271 of record JBLHUR010000024.1, read on the forward strand.
GCACTTCGATGTGCTTGGCGCGCTTGATGTAGCGCTCGAGGAAGACGGCGTCGTTTCCGAAGGCGTTTTGCGCTTCTTCTTGTGCTTCTTTGAGGCGGGACTGGAGTTCGGAGGGCTTTTCGACGATGCGCATGCCGCGACCGCCGCCGCCGAAGGCGGCCTTGATGATAAGGGGGAATCCGACTTCGTGGGCGACGATCAGAGCTTGGTCGGGATCGGTTATTGCGTCGTCGGTTCCGGGGAGGACTGGGACCTTGGCGGCGATGGCTTGGGCGCGGGCCGCGGTTTTGTCGCCCATGGAGCCGAGGAGGTCGGCGGAGGGTCCGATGAAGGTGATGCCTTCGCGCTCGCAGGCGCGGGCGAAGTCGGCGTTTTCAGAAAGGAAGCCGTAGCCGGGGTGGATGAGGGTGACGCCTTTTGATTTGGCGATAGCGACGATGCCTTCGTAGTCGAGGTAGGCTCCGACGGGGCCTTTCTCTTTGTCGAGTTGGTAGGATTCGTCGGCTTTAAAGCGGTGGCGGGAGAAGCGGTCTTCTTCGGCGTAGATGGCGACGGTGGGGATGCCGAGTTCTGTGGCGGCGCGGAAGACACGGATGGCGATTTCGCCGCGGTTTGCTACGAGGAGTTTTTGTTTGGAAGACATATAGGAAAGAGTGTTGATGGGAGGCTAGGATTTTGGAGTGGGGGGGGCCAATCACGAAAGTTGCGAAATGGAGGAAACTTGGCGGAGGGGCCGTGTAGAGGGGACTCAGACTAAAGTGCAAGCTCCGTGGGAGGCTTGGGTTGAGAAGTAGCGAGGGCGCGCGGAAGGCCTGCCCAGAAAACACCGCTATTTTTTTCGAAAGACGGCTAGGTGTTTGTCGACGGATTTGCCGGGGGCATCGGAGAGGGCTCGGGAGTTGGGGTTGATGATGGAGCCGACTTGGATGGCTCCTAGTTTTTCCAGGGCGGCGGTGGCGAGCTCGTGCTCCTGGTCGAAGTAGGAGGTGATGACGAGGAGGCCGTCTTCGTTGAGGCGTTCGAGGGCTTGGTCGAAGATTTGGTTCCAGACAGGTTTGTCGTTCCAGTAGTTTTGGTGACGGAGGAAGGCGATGTCGGGGGTTCCGATTTCGGCGAGTTCGCGGAGGCGGTCGCCGCGGTGGGTGATGAAGTCGGTGGTGGTGTTTTTTAGCTTTTCGGCGAGTTCATTTTTCCAGCGAGAGTTGGCTTGGTCGATTTCGGGGGCGCGGATGTCGAGCCCCTGGAGGTTGGCGGACTTTGATTTCTCGGAGAGGAGCTTGGCTAGGACGCCGGTTTCGTCGCCTCGGCCGCAGGCGAGATTGAGGAGGCTCAGGTGGTCTTTTTCGGAGAGATGAGGGTCGAGAAGGTCACGGAGGTTTGCTTCCAGGGTTTTGAGGTCGCCTTGGAGGAATTTGTTGAAAGGAGTGTGAGCCACAGAAGGAGGGTAATTAATGATTCGGATTTTGGAATTTCGAATTTAGGGTTTAGCCGTGGACTTACCAAATCGACCTCGACGTAATCGAAAGAGCCCCGGCGTGCGGGCATTGACCCGTGAGACTTTGCTGAGTGCAGGGGACTTTGTGTTGCCTTTGTTTTTACATGATCTCAATGTGGATGAGGCGATCGAGTCGATGCCGGGGTGCACGCGGTGGTCGCTGAAGGGGTTGATAAAGGAGGCGGGAGAGGCTTTTTCGTTGGGGGTTCCGGCGGTGGTGCTTTTCCCGGCGATTGATGAGTCATTGAAGACGAAGAAGGCGGAGGAGTGTTTCAATGGGGAGGGATTGGTGCCTCGGGCGATTCGGGCTTTGAAGGAGGCTTATCCGGAGTTGGTGGTGATGACGGATGTGGCCTTGGATCCATATAATATTGATGGGCACGATGGACTTGTGGAGGACGGGGAAATTTTGAATGACGAGACGGTGGCTATTTTGTGCAAGCAAGCGGTGTGTCAGGCGGAGGCGGGAGCGGACATTGTGGCTCCGAGTGATATGATGGATGGTCGGGTGGCGGCCTTGCGGGCGGCATTGGACGCGGCGGGTTTTGAAGGGGTGACGATTTGTAGTTATACCGCGAAATATGCGTCGGCTTATTACGGGCCGTTTCGCGGGGCGCTGGGGTCGGCTCCGAAGGCGGGGGATAAGAAGACTTACCAGATGGATCCAGCGAATCGTCGCGAGGCGCTGCGCGAGCTAAAGCTGGATGAGGATGAGGGGGCGGATATGGTTATGGTGAAGCCGGCGGGGGCTTATCTGGACGTCATCAGTGATGTGCGGGCGCACACCACGCTGCCGGTGGCGGCGTATCAGGTAAGTGGGGAGTATCTGATGATTAAGAGTGCCTCGGCCGATGGCTGGGTGAACGAAGAGGCGGTGATGATGGAGAGCCTGATCGCGATTAAGCGAGCGGGTGCGGATGTCATTTTGACCTATTTTGCCAAGAATGCCGCGAGAGTGCTGAGGGGATAAATGGCTCAAAGTGGGTTTTAATAGGGAGTCATGGCCACTTGTAATGACGGGAGGGATTACCTGAGGAATGATTTGAAACTTTCTTTTCAAAAATGAGCAAGAGAGACCGTGGGGGTTCCGTAGAAAAGTTCTAACATGAGTGACGACAAAGCTGCCGTAGAGAAACTCCACGCGAGTTATGGGCGAATGAAGGAGGAATTGGCGCAAGTGATTGTGGGCCAACATGAGGTGGTAGAGCAGGTGTTGATGGCGATGTTTTGCCGAGGGCACGCACTTTTGGTGGGTGTTCCAGGTTTGGCGAAGACTTTGTTGGTTTCGACGGTTTCGCAGGCACTGGATCTGGAATATAAGCGGATTCAGTTTACCCCGGATTTGATGCCAGCCGATATTACTGGAACGGATGTTTTGGAGGTGGACCCTGAGACGGGCCATCGGGGGTTCCGCTTTGTGAATGGTCCGCTTTTTGCGAGCATGGTTTTGGCAGATGAGATTAACCGGACGCCACCAAAGACGCAGGCCGCTTTGCTGGAGGCGATGCAGGAGGGGCAGGTGACGGTGGGTGAACGGACGCTTCATTTGCCTGATCCATTCTTTGTTTTGGCGACGCAGAACCCGATTGAACAGGAGGGAACTTACCCGCTGCCGGAGGCGCAGTTGGACCGATTTCTTTTCAATATTATCGTTGATTATCCGAGTGAGGAAGAGGAGCGAGAGATCATTCGGCGGGTGACGAGTCCGAATTCGGCGAAGGTGAATCCGATTATGTCGGGGGCTGAAATCATTGAGCTTCAAAATATAGTGAAGCGGGTGCCCGTGGGTGATCACGTCATTGATTTCGCCGCGAAGTTGGCGCGCGCGACTCGGCCTGGATCAGATGAGGCTCCTGAATTTGTGAAGGAAATGGTAGGGTGGGGAGCAGGTCCTCGTGCCGGAATCTCTTTGATCTCGGCAGCGAAAGCACACGCGGTTTTGCGGGGGCGGGTTCATGCGACAACGGGCGATGTCGCCTCGGTGGCCCTGCCGGTGCTGCGTCACCGGGTCTTGACGACTTTCAATGCGGAAGCGGCGGGAGTAAAGAGTGACGATATTATTAAGCGGCTCGTCGAGGAACTCGGCGGGAAGGATGCTGATATTAAGATTTAGTCCTCACTTTTAGCGACCCTCGATCCCGATTCTAATGGCTGACGCTGCTGATCATTTAAAGATGCCCGAGTGCATGCGTTTGCTTGCGCCCGAGGTCGTCGGCTCGCTGCGTCGCTTGGAGTGGCTTTCGCGCTTGCGCAAGCAGGGGACATTAGCGGGCCGGCATACCAGTCCTGATAAGGGGGTGTCGGTGGAATTTGCGGAGCACCGCGAATACACCTTGGGAGATGATTTGAGAAATTTGGATTGGCGGGTGATGGCCAAGAGCGATCGCAATGTCATTAAACAATATATTGAGGAGACGAATCTCCGCGCAACGCTGGTGCTGGATGTATCGGGGTCGATGACTTTTAAGGGGGAAGAGTCTGATCTTTCGAAATTTGAATATGGTCAGTATTTGGCAGCGGCACTTTCCTACCTTTTTATTAAGCAAGGTGACGCGGCTGGTTTGGTGACCTTTGATGATACCCTGCGGACCTCGATGCGGGCGGAGAATCGTCCGAGTCAAGTGAGGCGGATTTGTGAGGTGCTTTATGAAACTGAGCCGGGCAAGGAGACGGGAGTTGGGAAGGTTCTCCACGAAGTTGCGGAGCGGATTCCGAAGCGTGGTTTGGTGGTCTTGATTAGTGATCTTTTTGATGATCCGGCGGAAATTGTGGAGGCTTTGCATCACTTTGATTACCGCCAGCATGAGTTGGTGGTGTTTCATGTCTTGGCGGAGGAGGAGCTGAGTTTTCCTTTTAAGAATTTTCAGAGATTTCGAGATTTAGAGGGCGTGGAGGAGATGTTGAAGATCGATCCGCAGGCGGTGCGGGCGGCTTACTTACAGAAGTTGAAGGAATTCATCGCGTCGATTGAGTCGGTCTGTGGAAATCTGAAAGCGGACTATGTTCCGGTGACGACGAAGACGCCGGTGTCCGAGGCTTTGGTCCGGTATTTGGGAAGGAGGAAGAGGTAAGATGCTTTTTCGAAATCCATGGCTTTTGGCGGGATTGGCGGGTGTTTTGATTCCGGTCATTTTGCATCTGATTCGTCGGCAGGCGGCCAAGCCTTACGATTGGGGCGCAATGCGTTTCCTTTTTGATACGGTGGCGGCGAGGCGCAAGCGGATGGAGTGGGAGGATTTTCTTTTGATGGTGACGCGCTGTTTGCTGATTGCGCTCATTGCGTTGGCGGTGGCACGGCCTTTTGTTCCGCCTGATACGGGGATTCCCTGGTTGTTTGTCTTGCCGATGGGCTTGATCGGGATGGCTGCTTTTGGTGGTTCATTTGCCCTGTCGTCGGTGAAGTGGAAATGGGTGATGCGTTTGGTTGCGTTACTCATGGTTTTGGGGGCAGGACTTTTGGTGTGGCAGGAGAAAAACCTGAATCTGAAACGCTTTCAGACAAGTGAACGTCGGGATGTCGCAATCGTGATTGATGGTTCGACTTCGATGCTTCTGCGTGAAGGAGGGCTGACGGCTTTTGATCGTGCGATTGAAGAGGCAAAAGACTTCGTGAAGGAGGCCCCGAAAGGGACGGCTTTTTCAGTGGTGCTGGGTGGGCCTGCGCCTGAGTTGAAAACGGGAACACCGCTGACTCATCGGGCTGATGTGTTGGAGGTACTGGATCAATTGGAACCAGTGGGCGGTCCGTTTCGGGCGCACGATGCTTTAGGAATGGCGACCTTGTCCCTTGCGGAGGGGCGGGGAAGTACGAAGGATCTCGTGGTCTTCACTGATCTTCAGCGAATTGGCTGGCAGCTCGATAGCACGACTTCATGGGGGAATCTTGGCGAGGCGTGGAATGGCTTACCGAATGGCGCGAAGCCGCGACTTCTTTTGCGGTCATTTCCGCCGCCTGAGAAGTTAAGAAATGTCTCTGTGACGGGGATCGAACTCTCCCGCGAGGTGGTGGGGACGGATCGGGAAGTGGTCATTCGGGTGCGGGTTGAGAACACCGGGACCGAAGTGGTGACTCCGGGTTTAATGCGCGTCACGGCTGGGGGGAAAGAATTGGAAGCGAAAGGGCTGGGGCAGATGACTCCGGGGGAAAGTACGATCTTAGACTACCGTCATCAGTTTCCGGAAGTTGGTCCGCAGGTGATTAAAGCGGACCTCGAAGGAAATGACGATCTGGCGGGCGATGATCTTTCCGAGCGGGCCGTTTGGGTCAAGAAGACGCTGCCGGTTTTGATTGTGGAAGGAAATGCCGGGGCTGCGTTTTTTCAGCGTGCGGGAGGATACATAGGCTTGGCGCTTGCTCCGATCAGTGGAGATGAAGAGACTTTTGTTGATCCTCGCGTGATCGATGCGGCGGCTTTGACTCGGGAGGATCTGGATAAGGACGCGGTGATTATTTTGGCCGATGTAGCTCGTCTGCCGGCGTCTGCGGCTTCCCGGATTTCGGACTTCGTGATCAAAGGTGGCGGCTTGTGGGTGATCGCGGGGCTCAAAGTTGAACCGGAATTTTATGAGGGTTGGCTCGGGGGAGATGGGGTGGTGATGCCGTTGAAGCTGGGGGAGATGTCGCTTCCTAAGAATGGGGTGCAGGTGGCTCCAGGGAGTTTTGATCATCCGGTGCTTCGACTTTTTAAAGATGAAGCGGGACAGGATCTTGGGGATGCCGTGATTGATGGATATCGATCTTCTTCAGATTTAGTGGAAGGAGCCTTGGCGGCGGCGAGATATAGTGATGGTGAGATCTTTTTGGCGACTCGTGATTACGGCAGTGGACGTATCATTGTGACGACGACTGCGCTGGATGCGCGTTTAGGGAATCTGCCTGCACGGCCGAGCTTTGTGCCGTTTGTCCATGAGTTGACGAACTGGTTGGCCGGTGGTCAGGCGGTTGATCTGAACGTTCGTGCAAGTTGGAGTCCCACTCTGGCGCTACCGGGTGGAGGTGGGTTGAGTGCGCAGTACCGCCCGCTTGAAGGGGGCGGGAAAGGCTTCAATCGCATCGATCCTTCGATTGATTTTGATTGGAAAGGCGGAGCGCCAGGGGATGGCTTGCGTAAGGATAAGTTTGAAGTGAGCTGGACTGGTTCGCTCGTGCCTCCGGTCACGGGTGACTATGTTTTTGAAGTGACGGCGGATGATGCTTTCAAAATCACGCTCGATGAAGAGACGGTTTATGAGAGGAAGGAGATTAATGGGAAGAGCGAGAAGGTTGCGTTGGTGGCCGGGAAACCGGTGTCATTTTTTGCCCGTTTTGTGGAAGAGTGGGGTGATGCCTTTGTCACTTTGAAGTGGCAGCGACCCGATGGGGTCAAGGAGGTGATACCTGCTTCGGCGTTTTTTGCGGTCGCTCAGGATGAGGGAAGCTTCGTGCTGGGTGGTGCTTCGGCGCGTGATCCCCAGGGGCGTGATCGTGGAGTGGAAGCTCTTCTGGGGAGACGCGGGAAGTCGTTGGAGGTGGATGGCTCAGCGATTCCGGGGGAGTATCTCGTGAAAGTTCCAAAAGAGGTGCAGGCGGAACTTTCGGGGGAAAAAGAAGTCCCTCTGGTGGTGCTGCGCGAAGGTGGAGAAAGCCGACTTGATGGTTGGGACGAGGAGGATCGCGAATTGATTCGTCGTGAGATTGATTTGATTGAGTTGAAATCGATCAAAGATGTTTTGGCGGCGCTGAGAGGAGAGGGCTTTGGTCGAGAGATTTGGAAGATTCTCGCTTTAGCGGCGTTGGCCTTGTTCTTCTTGGAAGGGCTTTTAGCCCGCTGGGTTTCCAAGTCACGTCGAGCGGGCGAGGAGGTGAAAGTGGACTTTGAGAAGAGGGACGAAGTGCCCGAGTCATTTTTGAAATCGGTTGCAAAAACGAAAGGAGGTGCGTCATGAAGGTCGTTTTACGAGGAGCGTTTATTTTCTTTGCCCTTTGGGGGATTGTCATTCTTATGTCGCGCTTTCTGGAGGTGTCTCCTTTTTGGGCAGCATGGATTATTCCGCTCATTGGGGCTCTGGGGGCGGAGCTTGTTTTCTGGACGTATCGCTATGAACGAAGTGCTGTCGGTCCGCGCCGAGGTCGCTGGTTGGTTGGGCTGAGGTTGGCGGAGTTGGCGCTGTTGTTGTGGATTCTTTTACAACCGGTTTGGAGCCGGTATGTGGATCGTGAAATTAAGCGGGAAGTGATCGTGATGATCGATGATTCGGCTTCGATGGATCTTATTGACGAGGGCCAAACCAAGACCCGACTTGAGTTGGCTCGTGAGAAGCTGGAAGCGAGTGGACTGATCGATGATCTTGCAGGGAAAGTTGGGGTTCGCGAGATTCGTGCGGCTCGGCGGGCTTTGATGGGTGATGTGACGGAGGTCGAGGGTTGGGATCAGGCCACGGACCTGGCAGGTGGGTTGGAATCGGTCTTGGACCAAGTGCCGTCCGATCAATTGGCGGGAGTTGTTTTACTGAGTGACGGACGTCATAACCGCCCGGGGAGTGTCGAGGATGTTTCGCGGCGCTTTGGGATTTTGGATGCTCCGATTGCGGTCATCCCTTCGGGAAGTGATGTTCCACCAAAGGATGCCGCCATTATTTCGGTTCGTTCGCCGGATTCGGTTTATTTGGGGGATCGTATGAGAGTGGGTGCTCTGCTGAAATTTGATGGTTATCGGGGGAAGAAAGCGAAGCTTCAGCTTTTTGCCGGAGACAAGGAGCTAGATTCGCGGGAGATTTCGATTCCCCAGGACAACTATCGCGAGGAAGTGAAATTTCGGCACGCTCCCGAGGAAGGTGGAGTAGGGGAATACCGAGTGGTTTTGAGCGGGCTGGATGATGAGACCTTTGAGAACAACAACGCCTGGGCTTTCCAGACGGTGGTGAGTGATGCTCGCACGAATGTTCTCTTGATTGATCAACATCCGCGGTGGGAATTTCGTTATTTGCGGAATCTTTTTTACGGTCGTGACCAGTCGATTCACCTTCAGTCGGTTCTCTTAGAGCCTGATCGTATTTCGGGGCACACGCCTTCGAAGGTGGTGGCTTCGGCGAGCCGTCCTTTTGGAGAGGCCAATGCGACCGACCTTCCTGAGACCGAAGACGAGTGGCGGAAATTTGATGTGATTATCATCGGCGACATTGGACCGAAGTCCTTGAGTGAGGAACAGTGGAAGATTCTTTCGGGGTGTGTCCGTGAGCGGGCGGCTTTGCTTGTTCTCGTGGCTGGTCCGGAGTCTATGCCTCATGCCTTTGATTCCGAGGTAGCCCGGGACTTGATCCCGGTGAAGTACGAAGCATCCCGGAGAACATATTACGGTGGTGATGAGACCTTCCGCTACGCTCTTACAAATACCGGGAGAAATCATCCCATCACGGCTCAAGTGGAGGGGCAGATGCGGAATGAGACGCTTTGGAAAGAGTTTCCGGTGATTCGTTGGCGTCATCCGGTTGAGGGATTGCAACCCGGGGCGGAGGTTCTTCTCCATGCGGAAGATGCTGACAAGAAGAAGACAAAGGTGACTTCCGCGGCGGGACTGGATGCTGCTCTCAATGAGGTTGCAAAGCGTCGTGAGCGGGAGGCTAAGAATGCCCTGCTTGTGACGCGTCAAACCGGGGCTGGTAAGGTGGCGATGCTTCTTGCGGACCGGACCTGGCGACTGCGTGAGGGGGTGGGGGATATTTATCATCACCGTTTTTGGGGACAGTTGGTGCGATGGGGCGCGGGGCCAAATCTTCGGGCAGGAAATGAGACGGTGCGACTTGGAACTGATCAGTTGACCTATACCGGCGATGATCGGGTGAGGATCATTGCGCGGCTTCGTGATGAGGATCTTAATCCTATCATCGATGGAAATCTCATCGCAGAGGTCAGTCATGAGGGGGGAGACGTGATGCAGGTTCCTTTGAAGTATCGTGAGAATTCGAATGGCCTCCATGAAAGTTTGGCGGGTCCATTTCGGAAGTCCGGGGTCTACGAGATCAAGGTTAAGGACGAGGTTGTGACGAGCTTTCGGGTGGTTGGGGCAAGGAGTGCCGTGGAACTCTCCGAGACGACTTTGAACCAACCCTTACTCGATTCGATTGCCAAGATGTCGGGAGGTCGTATTTTCAAAGGTGAGGGTGCGTTGGCTGATCTGTATTTGAAGGGCGACGAGACCCGTAGCGAACTCCGTGAGACTTCGTTATGGGATACTTGGCCGGTCTTTTTGCTACTCGCCTTTTTCCTGACAGCCGAGTGGGTAATGCGCCGCCGGGGTGGGTTGAGTTAGGATTTACGAAAGCCTTTTTCGCTCAGATGTGTGTTGTGGTGAAGAGTGGTGACACCAAGCTTAATTTACCTGAACGGACAGCGGCCGAGGTGACGAGTCTTTTCAGTGGTGATTCGACCATCACGCTTGTGGGTTCAAATGACACGGATTCTGATGGTCTTGCCGATGATTGGGAAAGATGTGGCAGTCACCTTGGATTAGAGAAATCTATGAGCTTGGAATTCCGGATCCATCCGGAGGGTTCCAGATGATGCGCGCGGCATCGCGGGTATGCGGGAAGAGCCCAGATGAAAAGGGTAAGGATCTTCCCTAAAAAAATACCGACCGCACCAGGCGATCGGTATGCAAACTTTGCAGGGAAGATTTATGACGGTCCGCCGTCTGCAGGTTACTTTTCTGCGGAAGGTTGTTTTGGCTCTTCTTGGTTTTTAGGGGGCTCAGATCGAGTGCCGGGAAGAGGGGGAGGGGTCTGATTTGTTTTGGGCTTGGCCTTGGTTGGAGGAACCTGGACCGGAGGGGTGACGGCTTCGATCTTCGGCTTCTTTGGCTTGTTCTCCTTCGGGCGGGCGATTCCTGGCGGCGGGTTGCCGGAGGTTGGCCTGAGAGGATTGAGCCTCGGATTCGTCATGGCTTTCGGATCAGAGGGAGAGGGGACCGGGATGGGCTTGGTCGTGACCGAGGTTTTGGGCTTATCTCCCTTTTTTGGCTGGATGAATTCTCCTCGACTCTTAAGGAGGGGGCCCACTGAAGCCTTGTTGATGAGGAAGTAGCGGCCTGCGACGGTGTCTCCCATCCGATTTACGCTAGCGGAAAGGTCGGCGAGGTTGGAGACACGCACTTCAAATACAGCCTTATCCTGACTGCTGGCGTCGGCGGCAGGTGCCTCAGGTTTGGTTGGGCCGTTGAGGACTTGGATGCTGACGATGTAGTTAGTGGCCGGCATAGGGGCGGCTTCGTCAGGCTTCTTTTCGGTGTCCTTTTCTTTGTCGATCTTCTTTTCAGGAGTGACCGTGATGAGGAAGGTGGAGCCGGCTGAGTCAGTTGCTTTGACGACACGGGAGGCTTTTTCATCAGAGCGTTTTTTGGCATCTTCCGCTGAGAGAAGTTCGATGAAAGTGGTTTTAGCAAAGGTGTTTTTGAAAGAGGCTGTTTCGTTTGCTTTGGTCTCTTCCATTTTGCCAAGCCCTTCGACAAGGAAGTTGTCTCTGACGGTTTTACGTGAGAGGACCCATGGTTTGAAGGTCTGGTCGCCTGGAGCGCTGACTTCGATCTTGATGGCTCCTTCTTCGAGGGGCGTGAGGGTTTTGTTGATCCACATGCTGGGATCGGAGGCCAGGCGGGCGAAGGACTGTTGGACGATGTAAACTCCGCTGTCATCGTCAGCGAGACGGATGAAACGGCCGGCGGAGTTTCCGCGACCTCCGGAGGATTCGCGGGATTTTCCAATGAAGAGTTTGGCGCTCTCCTTGCCATCACTCGTGAGGGTGAGGGTGTCGGGGCGTTCGCTCTCTTCTTCGTCGCTGGGATCGAGGTTGAAACGGTCGTAGTATTCGTCTGAAGCGAGGACGCCCTGGGCGATTTTTGATTCGCGGAGGTCCTCGAGCGCCTGACTGACGAAGGTGAGGTTGGCGGGGTAGTTGTCCAACTCGGCGACAAGCCATTGGCTGTCTTTTTTTACAAGCGTGACGGTGTCCTCGCCTTTTTCGATTTTGAATCCGTCGAGGGTATCGACGAGATTACTGGCGAAGAGTGAGGAGCCTGTTTCGAGCTTGGTCTGCGATGCCGAGGCATCGGGAGCTTTTTTGCGGGTGGTGAAGAGGTAGCCTGCGCCGATGGCGAGGATCCAGAGAATCAGGAGATGAAGGCGTGTCATGGTTGCAGTGACTGGTTCGAGTTTTGTAAGAAGGAATGGTTCGCTTTAGCGAGCTTTCGCAAGGGTCTTTCGCGCGGTGAAGACGCAGAGGCCGATGATGATGACGCCGAGCGGAATGTAGAGGAGGCATTTCCAAAAGACGCCGGCTTTCAAAGCGTCGATCTGCGATTGGTAAGATTTTTTTTCCTTACGAATGGCCTTGTTGGCATCGACTTGAGCTTTCTGAACTTCCGCGAATTGAGCTCGATATTCGGGGGTCAATTGGGCCGCATTATTTTGGGTGAGCTGGGAGCGAATTTTTTGCATCTGCTGGGACGCTTCGTTGGCTTTGGCTTGGTATTCCTCGATGGTTGTTCCAGAGATTTTTTCAAGATCGGCTTCCTTTTCTTTCAGAACGGTGAAGGGGCGGAAGACGGCGGTGCGGGCACGAGCGCCGATGAGGTGCTTGGAACCGACGGCTTGGTCGATGATGTTCAGGATGAAGGGACCGTTTCCGCTGACAGGTTGTGTGATGCCGCGGTCGCGACTGATCCTTTGAAAATTGTATGAGACGCCGTCGTAGAGGAAGTCTGAGTCTGCGATAAGGTAGAGGTTACCAGGGGCTGTTCCGCTAGCGAGAGCCGGGGACTTTGGAGGTAATTTTTCCTTCTTTTCGCCCTCATTTTCTGCGGGTTCTGGGGTGGCGGAAGGGTTCCCTTCGGGGAAAGCAGATTCGAAGGTGCCGCTGAGGAGCGTGACGTATGATTGCCTCTTGTCATCTTCGCGGCGACTTCCGAGGGCAAAGCGGAGTTGCTTCTGACCTCCGTCGGGGGATGAAAGGATCTGGGTATCAACGAAGGTGTATTTGTAGGATGACTCGACGAGTCGGGTTGCTTCTAGTCCTGGTCCCATCGAATTGTTATTCGTTACTGTAAATCCGCCTGCGGTGAAAAGCCTCAGGTCTTGAATGGAGGCTAGGGAAATATCGTCCTCCACTGGCATCGCTTCCTTGGTGAGCATGAGAAAGGTCGGGTTCTGATTGGAATAGGCCCGGTCAACGATGATTTTGGAGGTGCTAAACTCCACGTTGTGCTTTTTGAAGAGAGCGGGAAGGGTTGAGGTTGTGGGAGTGCCTCCTTGAGGGGGCATGCCGGGAATTTGTGGGCGGGCCGATTGCTGGGCGACCGAGGAGAGGGGGTCGACACAAGCGATGACACTGCCTCCACGGAGGAGGTATTGGTCGAGGGCGAACTCAGCTTCTGGAGTGATGTCAGCGGGGTGTATCAAGAGGATGAGTTTGATTTTCTCGGGATCGAGGAAATCGGGAGTGTCACCCCAATTGCGATCTTCGTAGACGTCGCCCAGAGTTGCGAGGGGCATCATGGTAAGATCTACGAGGTCATAGGACCGTTTGAGAATGTTGTTGAAGAGCCATCCCTTGTTGGACTGACCGCCGGCTGAGAGGTTGTGAGCGGACATTACGCCGACGACGGGAGTATTTCTGCGGGTGACCTCAGCGATGGCGCTGATGATTTGAAATTCGAGCTGGGTTTCCTGTGCGGGATCGAAGACGGGGATGACGGTCTTTCGATCAAGCGAGCTGATGGAGGCTCCGAAGATCATTTTGTCATCCTGGGTGACATCGATTTGCTGGACTTGGTCGAGAAGCGCGGCGTCTTCCTCGTCGGTGTTGGGCTCGGGATCGACGAAGTTTAGGGTGACGAGGTCGTCCTTGGCGAGGCTTTCAATTTCGCGGAGAAAGCTATCGACACGGGGAATGTGACGTTTGAAGGAGGCGGGGGTGCCGTTGACGTCTCGGGTGACGTAGTAGCTGATGGTGACCGGCTCGGTGAGTTCGGAGAGGATGGAGCGGGTTCCTTCGGTGAGGGTGTAGCGGTTGTCTTCGGTGAGATCGATACTCTTGTTGGCGAAGGACTTGTCCGAAAGGAACTGGGTCACGAAGAAGACGAGGGCGGCGAGAACAGCTGTTCCAAAAGCGGCTCGGATGACCCTGCTATTGGAAGCGAAGGAGAGAGCAACGATGGCCCCGATTAGGAGAACCCAGCGAGCGGACTCCAGATTTTCGTTTCCGAAGGAGAAGCTGAAGGCGACGAAGCCGGCCACGGAAAGGGCGATGAAAAGGTATTTCAAGGCAGTCATAATTTTTGAGTAATGAAAAAGGTGGGATTGAAAGAGGGAACTAGGCGCGTTGCGACTTGAGGACCATGTTGGTGCCGAGGAGACAGACGATGATGAGGCCGAAGAAGTAGAGTAGGCTGGTGAAGGAAATTTTACCCATGGTGGCTTCGAAGAAGTGACTGTAGATGCCGAGTTTGGTCATCGTTTCGACAGCGCCATCGGAACCGGCACGGCGGATTTCATTGATGACAGGTTCCCAGCCGAGGATGGTGAGAATACAACAGAGGGCGACCGATACGATGAGGGCAACGACTTGATCTCTGGTAAAGGCCGAGACCAAAGTGGTGATGGCGAGGAAGGTGAGACAGACGAGGAAACTGCCGAGGTAGCCGGAGAAGATGGTCCAGTTGTCGGGTTCTCCGAGGTAGATGACAGCCCAGATCATGGGGAAGGTCAGAGCGAGGGCGAGGGCCCAAATGACGGCGGAGGCGAGGAACTTTCCCCAGATCGCACTGCGGAGCTTGATGGGAAAGGTGCCGAGGAGTTCGATGGTGTTGGTGGAATGCTCATCCGACCACTGGCGCATGCTGACGGCAGGGACGAGGATCATGAGGAGGAGAGGATGGAAGCGGAAAAACGAGCCGTGGAGGCTGGCATCTCCGATGGTCCAAAATCCGCCAATGGTGAAGGCGAGGAGAGTAGAGAGAAAGCCAAAGATAATGACGATGGCATATGCGGTCGGCTGGGTGAAGTAGCTGGTGAGCTCGCGTTTAAAGATGGTCCAAGTATTCATGCTGATTGGAAAATTGAAGGTTAGGCGGCAGGAGTGTCAAAGGTGGTTACTTTGTGGAAGAGGTCGTAGAGCGAGCCTCCGCCTTCTTTGGTGAGTTGTTCCGGAGTGCCATCGGCCACGATGACGCCTTGGTCGACGATGACGGCGCGGGTGCAGGCAGCGGAGACTTCTTCAAGAATGTGGGTGGAGAAGAGGATCGCTTTGTCCTTGCCGAGGTTCTTGATGAGCTTGCGGACTTCGAGCTTCTGGTTGGGGTCGAGGCCGTCGGTTGGTTCGTCTAGGACGAGGACTTCGGGGTCGTGCAGGAGAGATTGGGCGAGGCAAGTGCGATGGCGGTAGCCTTTGGAAAGAGTGCCGATGGATTGGCGCGCGACGGCTTCGAGGAAGCAGGTCTCGATGGATTTCTCAACCGCTTCTTTGCGGGCAGTTCCGCGGAGGCCGCGCATGGAGGCACAGAATCTCAAGAAGCCCTGAACGGTCATGTCATTGTAGAGTGGGGCGGACTCGGGGAGGTAGCCAATCTTGCGTTTGGCTTCCTGAGGATTTTTGATCATCGAGATACCACAGATTTCGACTTTGCCCTTTGTGACGGGGAGAAATCCGGTGACCATGCGCATCGTGGTGGATTTCCCGGCACCGTTCGGTCCCAAGAAACCTAGGACCTCGCCTTTTTTGACAGAGAACGAGAGATCGTCGACGGCTGTCTTTGAGCCGAAACGTTTTGTGAGACCGGTAACTTCAATCATAGGATGTCAAATTTGCTGTGCTAACAGATAAGTAAGCGTCGAGGGGGGCTAACTTGTTCGGGAATTTCGCAGTTGAAAGCATTTTTTCGAGATGAAAGTTAATTGGCAATGTTGTTGGGATCTGCGAGGACTCTCAACATGAGTTTGAGAGCTGGAGTTGCGGGATCAGGATCGATGGGAAGAAATCACGCGAGGTGTTATTCCTTGATCGAGAATACTGACCTGACAGCGGTATATGATGCTGACCTGGAGCGTGCCAAAGCGGTGGCGGAGGAGTTCGGCGCGGAAGCGGTGGATTCGCTCGAAGCGTTGGCGGAGGCCTGTGATCTTGCGAGTGTGGCGGTGCCGACGGTGGCGCATTTGGCGGTGGGCGGAGATCTGATGAAGCGGGGTGTTCATGTGTTGATGGAAAAGCCGATTGCTACGAGTGTGGCGGAAGCTCAGGAGTTGGTGACTTTGGCGGCTGAGCACGACCGCATTTTACAAATCGGTCATATTGAGCGCTTCAATCCCATCATGCGTGAGTTGGAGGCCAAACTGAATCACCCTAAATTTATTGAGGTCCATCGACTTTCGCCCTTTCCCAATCGGAGCATCGATATCGGGGTTGTGCTGGATCTCATGATTCACGATTTGGAGATCATTCTCCATCTCGTGAAGTCCCCCGTGGCGAGTATCGATGCGGTTGGTCTTCCGGTCTTGATGCAAAGCGAGGATGTCGCCAATGCGCGGCTTCGTTTTGAGAATGGCTGCGTGGCAAACGTCACGGCGAGCAGGATCAGCCAAGAGCGGCTTCGGAAGATCCGTGTCTTCCACAATGATGGATATCTTTCGCTCGATTATCAGGAGCAGAGCGGGGAGATGTATTGGAAAGAGGACGGGGAAATCAAAAAGGCCAAGGTGGAGGTAGAGAAAGACGAGCCCTTGAAGCTGGAATTGACGGCTTTTGCAGAAAGTGTGCGGGAAGGTAAGACCCCGGCAGTGACTGGACAACAGGGGACCGATGCCTTGGCGATAGCGCTGGAGATCACACGACAGATTGGGGGAAGCTGATCCTCCCGCTTGACAGAGGCGACAGAGAAGAGGCTCTCAACAAAGCCGAGGAGTCGGCGCTGCCGCTGCTGTGAGCCCTGAAATAGGGTTGTTATCGAGGGTCACAAGCGGCCATCAATACTAGCTATGTTTGATTTAGGATCTGATGATGATTCTAAATTGCGGAAGATCTCTTCGTCAGGGTTTTGGCAATGGAGTCATGGGATCTAGCCACTTGAATGGTTGAGAATCGTTTTGTTGGGCTTGCTTGACTTATTTTCTTGGGAGGCGACTTTGACGTTGTGGAAAAACAGCAGATCCCAGGAAAGTCGATTTACCGTCTTTCAATTTACCATCGTTGTTTGCGGCGTCTTGAGGAGAACCGGATGGAGACGGTGAGTTCTTCGACTTTAGCGAAGGCGGCGGGGGTGAATCCGGCGCAGTTGCGGAAGGATTTGGGGTATCTTGGGTCCTTTGGAACTCGTGGGCTGGGGTATCCAGTTTCTGAATTGTTGGATGCCATTCGTGAGGTCTTGGGACGGGAGCATTTGCAACCGGTAATTTTGGTGGGAGTGGGAAACCTTGGGGCTGCTTTGTTGCGCTACGATGGATTTCAGAAGGAAGGATTCGAGGTGATCGGGGCCTTCGATGCCGTGCCGGAAGCGGTGGTGCTTCGGGGAATTAAAGTGCCTCTTCATAATGTTGATCAAATGCCTGCCTTTGTGGCAAAGCATCAGGTGAAGCTAGCCGTGCTGGCTGTTCCTGCCGAGCATGCCCAGGAAGTGGCCAATGAGCTGGTCGATGCGGGCGTCCAGGGAATCTTGAGTTTCTCGCCGACGGTCTTGCAGGTGCCCGATTCTGTGACGGTGAACAGTGTGGATCTTGCGCTGGAGCTGGAGCAGGTGAGCTTCTTTTTGAAGAAGGATATGAGCAAGGCGGCATCTGAGGGGAAGTTGTTGTCGGATTAAGTGGGATTTTAGTTCTTTGCGGCCTGATATTGTGCGAGGAGGGTGTCGCAAAGTTTTTTGGTCTCGGCGATCTTTGGGACGACTTTAGAGTCTTCTTCTTTTTGGGCGGTGAGCGAGACGAGTTGCTCACGGGCCTGGATGAGTTGGGTGTTAATTGCGGCAGCTTGCAATTTTTTGATCTTGGCGTCGAACTGGTTACCGGAGCCGGAGGTTTTTTTCATTTCGGCGACGGCGGCTTGGACGAGCTTTTCGTTGTCTTGAATTGCTTTTTGAAGAGGGGCGATTTCTTTGGTGAGTTCGGGGGCTTTGGCCTGTTTCGCTTTCATTCCTTTGAGCCGGGCGGCTTTTGCGGTAGCGACTTGATCGCGTTGGGCGATGAGTTGGGCGTGGGCCTCGGTGAATTGTTTGATCCGGGCGTCTTCTTGGATTTTTCCGCTTTCAAGGTCTTTGGAACGTTTTGAGAAATCGGCGAGGAGTTTCTTGTGCTCGGTGATTTTGGCGGCGAGTTGTTGGACGATCTGGCGTTGCTGATGTTCAGTTTGTTCGGCGGCGACGAGGGTGTTTTTTTTCTCCGCGTTGTTCGAATCCTTATGAGAGGCTTCGCGTTTTTTCTTGGTGTCGCGGGTCGCTGTGTCGAGGGATTGGTTCGCGGTGCTGTGCTGTTGAGTGATCTGTGGTTGCTCAAGGGCGAGCTTACGGCGTTCTTGGACAAGCTGCAATATTTGTTGAGCCATGTCCTTGGTTTGTTTGGCGATTTTATCGCGCTCGACGAGTTTGGCTTTGGCCTGTGCTTCCAGTTGCTTGCGCTTCGCTTCGAGGTCGGTGGCTTCCTTTTGGAACCTCGTTACCTCTTGTTTAACGGCGGTAATGGTGGCTTCGGTTTGGGCGAGCTTGTCCTTGGCTGCTTTGACGGCGGCCTGGGCGGTGGTGACTTTTTGACGAACTGCGGCCATGCCTGCTTCAAAGGAGGTCTTTTTCTGGAAGAGTGAGACGAGGCGATCCTGGATGCTCGGCGGGGTGGCGTTGAGTTCGCCGATCTTTTTCATGTCCTTGGTTTCAAAGACTTCGATTTTTCCGTTCCAGTCGGCGGTGAAGTAGCGATTGGCATCGTGCGAGAATGCGATCTCGGTGATCATCTCGGGGAAGGGCTCGGATTGCTTTTCCATCACAAGATCGGGTTTCCAAAGTTTCACGCGATAATCACGACCAACGGTGATGAGTTTTCCGTTGGCGGCGTAGTCCATCGCTAGAAGTCCGCCGCCGCCGGGGGTGGCTTTTTTGATTTCCTTGCCTTGGTTCATGTCCCAGAAGCGGATGGTTCCGTCTTCGGAGGCGGTGGCGATGAGGTTGGAGTCGGCGCGCCACTTGATGTCGGTGATGGCACCTTGGTGGCCACGGAGAGAGTGGAATTCATTTCCGGTAGAAGACTCCCAGATTTGCACGCCGCTGCCGCGTCCGCCGGTCGCGAGGAGGACCCCATCGTGTGAGTAAGCGAGGGCGGTGACCCAGTCAGTGTGCTTTTTGATACTGTGAGTTTGTTCAACTTCCTGGGTGTCCCAAAGTTTGACGAGTCGGCTGGGGCCGCCGAGAGCGACGCCACCAAGATCGGCGCGGAGGTCGGCGGCGAGGACGGAATCGAATTCCTTGCCCATGGTCATCATGACATTGCCATTGGTGATATCCCAAGTGATGGTGGTTCCGGATTTACCGGCAATGCCACCGCCGGCGAGGAGGTATTTCCCGCTGGGGTGGAAGGAGACGGTTTGAGGGTGGCCTTTGGGGAAAGGGAGGACGCCGACGAGTTCTAGGGTATCGGTATTATAAAGGAGGATTTGGTGTTGGCCGGTGACGGAAAGAAGGGGTGCCCAAGGGCTGGCGTCCATGTCGGGGACGACGGTGGAGCGACTGGGGGAGATGACCGGCTCGAGGAGGAGATCCAGCGGCATAGGCGGGGGACCTTCGGGACGTTTTCCGGTGGGGACGGCGCCGAGAGAGAAAGCGGGCTTCTGGCGTTTTTTGGCTTTGGAGCCTTTGTTTTCGAGGAGACCTCCGTCAATCCAAGCGCGGATGAGGTCCGCGTCTTTTTTGGCGATCTTGTCGCCTTCCGGAGGCATGATCGGTTCCTCGGTTTGGACGGTGACGCCGAAGAGCTTGGACGATCCGCCATCGCCAGCGAGGGCGATTTTTCCGCCGGAGCTGCCGGCCATGGTGCCCATGTAGGTGGAAAGGTCGAGGTCGCCCTTTTTTTTGTCGGGATTGTGACAGTTGAGGCATTTGGCCTCAAAGATGGGGAAGATGTCGTCGTCGTAGGTGATCTTATCGGCGGCGGAGACGTACGACGAAGTGGCAAGGATGAAGGTGATAGGGAGTTTTTTCATCTGGAGGAAATTTATAAATGGTCGGGAGCGCAGAGGGAGGAGCGGGCCTCGGGTGACTGATGTGTGAATCGAAGTCATGAGTTCGCCCAATGATTAGAACGGTCCTAGATCCAAGGGGTTGCCCTGGGCTGAGGAATATCGCCCCGTTGGGGCGGGGAGATTTGAGACGGAAACAAGGGAGAGATTAGAGTTTTAGATTCTAGAAATTAGCGTTTTGTCGCAGGTGTCCCCTAGTGATTGAAGAGATATTCTTTGGAGTTCAGGAGGGCCCAGAAGATGTCCTCGAGGATGAGGCTGGATTGGTTGGGGTCCTTGGCTTCGGCGAGGGCATGGTTGAGTTTGGAAAGCTCGGCCTCATTTGGATTTCGCGTGACGGTGCGACGGTAGAGGGATTTAACGATCTCAATGGGGGCCATTTTTTCGGCCATCATCTTGTTGATGATTTTGCCTCGGGTGATGCGGTTGGTGACGGAGTCGCCGTTGAGGAGGTGGAGGGCTTGGGAAAGATTGGGCTCCATCTTGACTTCACAGGAGCAAACGGTCTTGCGGGTGGCGCGACCGAAGGTGGTGAGGAAGTAGGTGGAGGTGTTTCCGTCGGCAATGTTGACGGCGCGAGCGCCGAGGGGGAGGCCGCGGAACTTGTTGGGCGTGTCGGTGACTTGGGCGAGGGTGTCGAGGAGGACTTCGGCGCGGAGGCGGCGGATGCGCGATTTGGAGAAGTTGTTGGTATCGGTCGCGTTGGTTTCGTTGGCCTTGGTAGACAGTTGGTAGGCGCGCGAGGTGCAGATGTCGCGGACCAGCTTTTTCATGTCGAAGTTGTATTCGGTGAATTTTTGGCCGAGGGCTTCGAGGAGAGCCGGGTTGGTGGCGGGGTTGGAGACGCGGACATCATCGACCGGATCGACGATGCCGATTCCAAAGAAGTGGGACCACATGATGTTGGCGGCATTGCGAGCGAACCATGGGTTACCGGGCTTGGTGAGCCATTCGGCCATTGCTTCGCGACGGGTCTTACCTTTGACATCTGCGAGACCTCCGCCAAGGAAGGTGGGTGGAGCGTTTTGCTTGGTGACCGGATGTTGGATCTCGCCGCCGCCATCGTAAACGATGACGTCGGTAGGGTCTTCACCACGCTTGCGTTTGACTCCGGTGAAAAAGGAGGCGAAGCCGTAGTAGTCGTCCATGGTCCAGCGGTCGAAGGGGTGGTTGTGACACTGGGCGCACTGGATGCGGGTGCCCATGAAGACTTGGGCGACGTTCTCGGTGAGCTTTTTGACGTCGGGTTCGGCTTTGAAGAAGTTGGTGGCGGGGCTGTCGTAGGAACCTCCGGTGGCGGAAAGAAGGTCACGGACGATTTCGTTGAAGGGACGGTTGGCGGCGATCTGTCCACGAAGCCACTCATACCAGAGGAGGGCTGACTTGTAGGTGACGTCATTTCCGTTGTTTCCGGTGGTGCGGATTTGGAGAAGTTCGGCCCATTTCATGACCCAAATTTCGGTGAAGTCCTTGCGTTCGAGAAGTTGGTCGACGAGGGCTTCGCGTTTTTTGGGGTTGGGGTCGGCGAGGAAGGTCTGCAATTCGTCCTCATTCGGGAGGAGGCCGACGATGTCGAGATAGACGCGCCGGATGAAGATCTCGTCAGTGCAAACTTCCGAAGGGATAATGCGGAGCTTGTGGAGCTTTTGATGGACGTATTTGTCGATGTAGTTGAACTCAGGGAGCTGGGGTTGAGTGTATTTAAGGCCGCTGGGAATGATGATGGCTTGCGAACCTTCGGTGAAGGTATGGAAGCGGGCCATGAGGAATCCTTCGCCCTGAGATTTGGAAAGAGCGAGGCCGGTGGACTCGTCGATACCGACTGAATTGTCGTTGGAGGAAGTGTAGCTGGAGAGGGTTGAGACATCGCGGTCGGTGCCGTCAGAGTAGGTGGCTTTGACGGTGAGAGGGATCTTTTTGCCGCTGCCTTCGAGAAGGATTTGCTTGGGTTCAACTTCGATTTTGACCGGGAGGGCGACGTCATCGGGATCGTAATTTGCTCCGTCTTTGATCCACTCGAGGAGAGTGGCGTAGTAAGGGTGGTCCTTTTCAAAAAGCTTTCCGCCGGTGTGAGGAACAGCGCCGATAGATTTGGTGAGGAGGAGGGAGTCTGCGGGAATGGCAAGGTTGAGGCGGCGGCCGGCGAGCGCACGAGTGAGGCGAAAGTGGTCGCCTTTGGGGTCGTAGCCGAAGAGGGAGATCATGAAGCCATCTTGTCCGCGGGCGGCGCCATGGCAGGATCCGGTGTTACAACCGGAGGCGGTGAAGACGGGAACGACGTCTTGCTGGAAGCTGATGCGTCGACCTTCTTGTGCGCCTTTGACGGTGACCGGGACGGTGAGTTCTTTTCCACGGAAGATGATTTTGACTGAAGTCTGACCGTCTTTGAGTGGGAAGAGGGTGGTGTCTTCGAGGCGGGCGAGGGTGATGTCGGCAAGGGTGATTTTTACAGACGTCGTGACGTCACGAGTGACGGCGTTTTTATCGGTGGCTAGGATGATGAGCTTGTGGAAATCGCGTTTGGTTTCGAGTGTGACCAAAGAAGGGTAAACTGCGATTGAAGTGAGATCGGGATCAGGTTGATCGGGGTTTTCGAGAGCGGCGGGACGTTCGCGATGTTGGAGGATGATTTTTTCATCCCAAGGGGCTCCTTTGGAGACCCAGGTTTTGAGCCGGGCAACTTCCTCTTGAGTGAGGGGCTTACGCTCCTTCTTTTTTGAGGAAGGGGGCATGAACTCATCGTCGTCATGCGGGAGCACAATGCGGCGGAGGAGTTCGGATTTATCGGGAGCCTTAAGATCGAGAGGCGAGCCGGAATCACCACCTTCGAAAAAATTGGCCTTGAGGTCCATGCGGAGACCTCCCTTGTCTTTGTCAGCGTTGTGACATTCGACGCAGGAGTGCTCAAAGATGTCTTTGACTTCGCTGATTGAAGCCGAAGCAGAGAGGGTGAGGACGGTGAAGAGAGCGGGGGCTAGGTTCTTCATTTATTAGATTGGCGAAGTTGTTCGAGGCGGGAGAGAGGTTTTTTGGGTGCTTCCTTTTTGACCTGGACCGGAGCGTCTTTTTTGGGCTCGGCTTTTTTCTTGGGAGCAGGGGGCGGTGGATCGATGCGAAGGGTGCCGCCTTGTCCAACATTGTGAGGGATGGGGTGGCCGTCCTTGGTGATAATGACTTGGCAGAAGATGTTGCTGTGCTTTCCTTTGCGGGCGTCGGCGGCAACTTCCAGCGGGAAAGTGACGTCGGCGGACTTTGAGGTGATCTTACTTTCGGTGGATTTCACGCCGTGTGGGAGGGCGTGGAGGATGACCCTCGCCTCGCCTGAGAATGCTTCCAGCTGTTCAATATTGGCGATCATATTTGTATTTTTGCCTGGGTTGGTAGCGGCCATGGCGAGGGTCACTTTGACGAAGGGTTCGGCGACTTTGACCTCAACGAATTTGGAGGAGACTCGGACGACGCCTCGGTCGGTGGCGGACTCGCCGGTGATGAGCATCTGCCAGTCCCCGACGGGGGCGTCGCCGTTGGCATTAAGAGTGAGGGTGACTTCACTTTTGTCTGCGGGGATGTCGATCTCGTTGGGCGCGGCGACCCCTGGAGGCTTCCAAGGGAGTTTGACTTTGATCTTTTTCTTAAAGTCCTTGGCCCGTTTGACGGTGATCTTGAGCGTCATGGTTCCGTTGCGAACGAGGGGAACGGGTGGAGCAAAAAGCTCGAGATGGAAGGGCGCTTCCTCGATGACGGCAATGGAGATTTTTTGGGTGTTGGTGACTTGGTAGTCGCCTTGGTTATTTACGTAGAGATGAGCAATTTTCTCAGTGAAGGGGCCTCGGAGTTTGGTTTTGGGGTCCTCGACCTCGAATTGATAGAGGCCACCTGCGATGGGTGCGTCGGCTGTGGCTTCGAAGAGGATGGGGAAGTTGCTGAGGCTGCGAGAGGCTGAAGGCGTTTTGAAGGAGACGCCGTTGGGCAGCTTGGGGGCGTGGAAGATAATGTCGCAAGCGATGTTTGCACGGGTGATGTTCGGAGCGATGGCGAGGCGGTTGCCGCGCGGGATTTCGATCATCTTGTGCTTTTGGGTATCGACTCGGTCGGCGGCGGGCAAGGTGAGGGCTAGGGAAGGAGCTTTTGAAATGACTTCGATACGATAGACGAACTCCGGGCCTCCGCGCTTGAGCTGATCGGTGACTTCGAGGACGTATTCACCGTCAGCCGGAATGTCGAAATCGAAGCGGCTATCGGGGACGCCCTGGGTGGTGTCGTCGTTGCGTTGGAGGTATTTGTTATCGGCGGCCTGGCGAAGGGTGAGGATACTATCGAGAGGTGACCGTATTTCCCGGGCGAGGATTTGGAAGCGGAGTTTTTGGCCTTTTTTGGCCTGAATACGGAACCAGTCGCGATCTTCGGGAGTGGAAAGTGTTCCGTGGAAAGCGCAGGGTGCGGATGGCGGGCTTTTGAGGGGGATAGCCGCCTTGTAGCTTTCGTTAGGTTCAGTCTCGTTGAGGTAATTGAGGGGGGAGATGTGGACGAGGTTGCCGGAGGGCGAGGAGAGGCCCTCTGATTCGACGAAGGCGGCGAAGGTTTCGTTGCCGGCTTTTATCTTCTTTTTAAGGATTCCTTTGGCATCGCCGATGAAGGTGAATTCGACTTCTTCGCCAGGTTTGACGGCGGGAGGGAAGACGGCGCGTGGTCGGGGAAAAGTGCCGATGTGCATGCGGTATTGCGAAGCTCCGTTTCCTTGGTACGAGGATTCACGTACGAGCACGGTGTAAGGCCCGTCTTCGGGGATGATGATGGAAGCGGCGCAGTCGCGCTTCAGGAAGGGGGAGTCGTCGTTGACGGCGAGTTCAAAGCGGTTTTTGTCGAGGATGGCGATGTAGGGATCGAACATGACCCGACCGAGGCGCATCGCTTCGACCTCGACGGAGAGGCGTTGGCCTTTCTTGCACTGGACTTGGTAGAAGTCATCGTCTTCCGCATCGGCGACACCTTGGACGGTGACGTTGAGATCGACCTTTTGGGGCTCCGCGAAGGTGTTGTTGATGTCCTTTTTCCGATCTTCGGTTCTGGCCTCCATCACAGAAGGGAACTGTCCGACCCAGAAGGTTCGCATGTAGCTCACGCCGTCTTTGCAACGAAGACGTATTGGGTGTTCTCCGAGCTGGGCCTCGGGAGAGATGACGAGGATGGCGGTGGCACTTTTGTGATCTTTTCCTTTGGTGAGAGACTTCACCGTGATGCCTTTGTGATAAAGGAGGATCTCCTGCGGTTCGTAGAGACGATTTCCGAGGAGGGTGATCTTAACTTCGGTTCCTCGTTTTCCACCACGTGGTTCTACTCGAGCGAGGTCGGGGGTGAATGCGGAGACGGAAAGAGAAGTGATGAGGAGGAGCAAAAAAGTGCGGATCATGGAGGTCAAATTTGTTAAGCTTTTTTGGCGAGGATTTCGTCAACGACACGACCGCCATCGACAATCTCGATGGGACGATCTCCGGGTGACATGAGTTCTTTGTCGCCGGTGATGCCGAGTTGGTTGTAAACCGTCTTGGCGAGATCTTCGATTCCGACCATATCCTCTTCGGGTTCACCGCCGAGGGAATCGGAAGTGCCGTGGACAAGACCGCGATGGACTCCTCCACCTGCGAGGCCGACGGAGAACACGCGTGGCCAGTGATCGCGGCCACCGGTGGCATTGATCTTAGGGGTACGACCGAATTCGGAGGTGACCATGACGAGAGTGGAGTCGAGGAGTCCGCGTTCATCGAGATCGGAAATGAGAGCGGCGATGGCTTGATCGACAGTGGGAAGCTGTTGGATAATGCCGTTCTTGATATTGTCGTGGTGATCCCAGCCACCTGCGGTGAGGGATACGAAACGGGTTCCGGCTTCAACAAGACGACGGGCGAGAAGCATGCGTTGGCCGGAGGTGTTCAAGCCGTAGCGTTTTTGAACAGCTTCGGGCTCGGCTTTGAGATTGAAGGCCTCGCGAGCTTGCTGGGAGGAGATCAATTTGTAGGCATGCTGGTAGAAAGCATCCATGGAATCGAGCGCGTCGGATTCCTCAAGGGTCTTGAAGTGGTGGTCGACGGTTTCGAGGAGGCTGCGGCGGCGGTTGAAGCGTTTTTCGTCGACGCCGCTGGGCATGTTGAGGTCTCGAACCTTAAAGTCGCCGCGTGATGGCTCCGAGCCGATGGCAAAGGGACCAAAAGCGGAAGAAAGGTAACCAGAGTTGGCGAACTCGTTGGGGACCGACGGAATGCAGACGTAGGGAGGGAGGTTGTTTTTTGGCCCAAGCTCGTGGGAGACCACTGATCCCATCGAAGGGAATTCAAGTGCGGGAGATGGCTTATAGCCGGTGAACATGTTGTGGGTGCCTCGTTCGTGCGCCGCTTCACCGTGAGCCATGGACCGGATGATCGTCATCTTGTCGGCGATCTTGGCGGTGTGCTTGAGATATTGGCTGAACTTGATACCCTTGATCGAGGTGTCGACGGTGCCGAATGGTCCACGGTATTCAGTGGGTGCGTAGGGCTTGGGATCCCAAGATTCCTGGTGGGCCATGCCGCCGGGGAGGAAGATCTGAATGACTGACTTGGCCACCCCTTCGCGTGACTTGTAGTCTTTTTGAGCACCTTTCGCCTCCATTTGAAGAAGTTGAGGAAGGGTG
Source organism: Akkermansiaceae bacterium (assembly GCA_047629805.1). GTDB lineage: Bacteria > Verrucomicrobiota > Verrucomicrobiia > Verrucomicrobiales > Akkermansiaceae > SW10. Next base: position 29,665 of record JBLHUR010000024.1, read on the forward strand.
AGTCCGAGACCTCCGAGGAGGCCGACGTGGAGAAAGCCACGACGGGAGAAGTCGTTGGCGAAGGGATTTCCGGGGCAGGGTTCTTTCATGGTCGGGAGTATTCTCGATCAATTTACGTAGCCCTTGCGCTTTTTTAATCAATTGATTGAGAAAAAAGTGGATCTTTGGGACGCTGGACTTTTTGGTTCTCTTGTAGAGGATCGCTTCCCTTCTTCAGTCATGGAACCCCCAATCATAAAAGGATACAAAATCCTCGCTGAAATCGGCGTAGGATCGGCAGGCGTCGTTTACGAAGCCGAGCGCGCAGACGGCACTCTTTGTGCCATTAAAGTGTTCGACAGTATGTCGTCAAATACGGCGCTCCTGGCCAGTCGCGTGAACCGGGTGATGGATGGAGGAGCGCAGGATGTCACGGTCCCGGTGTTGGCTCAGGCACTGGAATCCCGTCCGAGTTGTGTGGTGATGCCATTAATGGCGGAAAGGCTTGAAGGGGAAGTTGCGCAATTTCACCCGCGAACGCTGCAGACTTTCTTTAGTGATTATCAAGCGAACGAGTTTTCTTGGCCCTTTATTCTTAAGTTGGCGAACCGACTGGGGACGCTGCATACGATTAAAACGGCTCACGGTAATCTGAAGCCCGGCAATATTTTCCTAGGAGCAAATGGGGGCCCATTGATGGCTGACTATGCCAGCGGTCTGATGCCAGGGGTTCACCGTCTCGGTTACAGTGATGCTCTGCTCTATGCACCGCCGGAGCAGCTTCGTCACCCAGAGGGATACACGGAAGAGGCTGCTTATCGATGGGATGTGTATGCCTTCGGTGTGCTGGCGTTTCGGCTTTTGACGGGAAGCTTCCCACGGTGCCAGGAGATCTTCGAGACGGTGAGTCCTGCTCCGGGGACACAGCAGCGGTTTGGGATTGAGGCCGATCATGCGGGAATTGCGGCGGGTCTGGAGGAAAACGGAGACTTCGTTTGGCCAATAGAGCCCGAGGATGATCGCGAAGCCCGGCGTCGCGAGATGATTAATTATTGTCTCTCGCTCGATCCAATGGGTCGTCCCGGGGGCATGCGTGAAGTCGCCCGATATTTCGAATCGATCGAGGCTGATCTAGCTGCGGAGGAAGAAAATCGGCGGCTTGTTGCGAATGAGGAGAAGGCTCTCCTAAAAAAACGAGGAGCATCGAGACGCTTTGCTTTTGCTTCGTTGTTCGTATTGGGGCTGGGAGGAGGGTGGAGATATAGTCATCAACAGGGCTTGGCTGAAAAGGCTGAGTATGAGGAGGCGTTTGAGGAATTTCGAGGAGGCTCCGAGACTGCGATTGTGGATCTGGAATCGCAGCGCGATGAGGCCCTTTCAAGCGAGGTTGAAGCGCTTAAGATTCGAGACGAAGTTCGAGCCGCACTGACGGAGGAACAGCGTAAAGCGAACGTAGAATTGCTCTCGGCTCAAGGGACCAACGAGAAGCTTTTCGACTGGTTGCTGGAAGAAGGGGTCGAGGGCGTGCCCACTTTGGAGGGAAGGGCTGAGCGATTGGCTTGGCTTAGGAAGAAGATTGGTGCGCAATTAAAGGGGATGGACGCTCGCCCTGAACTTGCGGGACAAGCGGGAGTATTGAGGTTGCGTAATGCCGAGTTAACTCTGGCGATGGGGGACGTGGAGGGTGGCGCGTATTTGCTCGAAGAAGCTCTAAAAGGTGGTGATTTGTCGGGTGAGTCGATCGCGCAAGCTCGAATGAGATTACTTCTCTTGATCTCCAAAAAAGACCCTGCTCAGGTGGAGGCGCTCCTTGCTGAGACTGCGGCGGCGGTGGCCAAGGCTTGGTCAAATGATGAGTCGCGAAAGGGAAGAGCAGAGGCGGCGCTTAGTCTGGCGAAAGCCCGGATGTGGGAAGCCAAGGGCGACGGGGAGAAGGCTCTCGCGAGTTATCTACAGAGCCTGAATGACTACAAAAAACTAGAAGAACTTCATCCTGAAAATCCCGCGATTTGCCTCATGGTTGGGCGCCGGTATCTTAGTGCGGCGAAGGCTGCCGAGGGAGAGGGGGCTTTTGAAAATTCCGCGAAGCTGCGTGCTGAGGCGGCAGTATCGTTCACGGCACTTGCGGAGAAGCAGGAGCATCCGGCTCCCGAACTGGAATATCAAATCGCATCCGCTACCGCAGCCAGAGCCATTTCCCAGTGGCAACAAGGTGATACCTTTGGTTCGGAAAAGTTAGCCCGTCAAGGGGTGGTCAAGCTTCTGGCGTTGCAAGCAAAACTCCCCAAGGACTTTCGGGTCACCGTCGATCTTGCGTCCCTGCAAGGCATCATCGCCACCGCTCTCCGTGATGAAGGAAATCCGGGAGAGGCGCGCGCGCTCTTGACCAAAAGCATTAAGTCGCTCGAAGAAGGCATTGAAAGTAATTCCGATCACTGGGCTGGGCGTTATCTTTTGGCATCACTGAAGTGGCAGCTTTCGGGTCTGATGGGTCAGCAGGGGGAGAGTGATTCTGAACTGGAAATGGGCGCAGCTGCTCATGATGAGCTAAAGGCATTGTTAGCTACGACGATGGTCCGTCCGCACCCTTCTGAAGTTCGCAAATCCCTAGCCTACCTCTGTGGTGACCTGGGTCACTCGGCAGACCTGCGAAATAAGCGCGAATTGGCAGTCAAATATCTCAAGGAATCACAGATCTATTGGCAGGAGCTGGCGCGCGACGAAGGAGACCAGCTGGAAATTCGAGAAGGCTACCACTGGGCCAAGACCCGTCTTGGCGAGATGGGGATCAAGTAGGTCGGCAAGTTTTAGGAGTCGGGATTGAAGATCCCGTTATAGCCTGGTTGGTAGAGATGAATGTCGAGGACATCGGCCATAATGGGGAAGTGCTTGTCATTGGCGTAGAGGCTGACGTCTTTCTCGTCGGCTATGGTGCCGATAAGGATGTCATTCCAAGGGACCGTGAACCCAGCGGCTCTGAGCTTTGCGAAATTCCGGGCAGCCTTGCGCCAGATTTTTTGATCGTGCTGAACGTATGGGATGACATCGAACCAAGCTTGGATTTCATCGGTCTCATTCGGTCTCGCGCCGCCGAGGAATTCCATTTCCACGGGACCACAAAGAGCCCCCTCGAAGGCATCGAGGAGGCCTTTGACGGCAAGTTTGACGCTAAGATCTCCGTCCCGACGGAAAAAATCCACCCACGCGCTGGTATCGATGATGACCATGAAAAATGTGGCTTAGCGATCAACGGCTTCCAACTCATCATTGGTGAGAGGGTAGTCAGAAAACTTCCCCTCCATGACGAGATTGGCGAATTTGCGGACCATTTGCCTGCGGACATACTCTGAGGCGGCCTTGGTGATGGCTGGACCTTTTTTGGTCTCACCGGTCAGCATCATGGCGTTCTCAAGAGTCTCATCGTCGATGTCGATTGTGATTCTCATGAGAATAAAATAAGTCTGAATCCTCAAAAGGAAACATTAAAAACATCTTTTAGAGGTTTTTCATCTTCAGTTTATAACCAGGCGCGAGTTCATTGATGGCCGCTTGAAGTATTTCGTGAACCTTGGGGTTTCCGTAGAAGGGGCCTGCTCCATCACCTCCCGAACTGTGAGTTTCCACCAGGACGAGCTCCCCACCGGCAATCAAGAAGGAAGGATTTCCGCTATCCCCACCAATGAGATTCTTGCCCCAGCCGTAGCGCTTGGGTTTCTCGTGGCGGAAACTCATGTAGAGCGGGTTTACGACGGAGACCTTGTGAAAGAAAACCCGTCGATTTTGATCAGTGATTACGGCGGTTCTTCCGACGAGATGGGAGTAATCCTCTCTTGGAGCAGGCAGTGGGTAGACTTTATAACCCGAGGGGACATCAAGATTTAGCAATCCCACTGCGATGTCTCCCCAAACGGGGCGAATTTCGGTCAAGATTCGCTCTAGGCGTTTTCCGGTGCGGCTGTGGAAGATGACCTTGGAGCCCGGGCGCCTTTGGTAGTGCTTTGCCATCACGACGTGCCGTTTCGTGACGAGGGTTGCGGTTTGTCGTTGATCGAAGGAGACGCCAGACATGTCAAAATTGCGAACCCATCCATCCATCATGCTGGCATCTTCGCTTACGGAATATTTTTTAAAGATGTTCGGGAAACCTCCGGGCGGGGGAAGTTGCGGAGTTGAAAAAGAGACGGGCGAGGAAGAGTTGCACGACGAGAGGACGAACAGGAGAAAAAGGAGAGGGAGGTGTTTCATGGATTCTTGTTAGCGGATGCGATCCCTAAAAAAAGCCCGGAGTGCGCGAGGCAGCTCCGGGCTTTTTGAAATGAGAATGATTTAGCGATCCACGCGGGCGGAGCCTCCTCCGACAAGCTTGGCGACTTCGTCACGGGTCACCATGGTGGTGTCGCCGGGAGTGGTCATGGCGAGGGCACCGTGGGCGGCGCCCCATTCGACGGCTTGCGCAGCATCATTGAATTCTAGGAATCCATAGATGAGGCCGGAGGCGAAGGAATCGCCACCGCCGACGCGGTCGAAGATTTCAAGGTGCTCGCGGTTCACCGAATTGTAGAATTCACCATCGTGCCAGGTGAGAGCGGCCCAGTCGTTGTCGGAAGCGCTGTGGACTTCGCGAAGGGTGGTGGCGGTGGCCTTGAAATTGGGGAAAGTTTCGACTGCTTTTTCGATCATCTTCTTGAAGTTGGAGATGTCGATCCCGGTGATGTTTTCCTCATCGACACCTTCGACTTCGAAGCCGAGGCAGGCGGTGAAGTCTTCTTCGTTGCCGATCATGACATCGACATACTGGGCGATCTCACGGTTCACTTCCTGGCACTTTGGGAGTCCGCCGATGGACTTCCAAAGTGAGGGCCGGTAGTTGAGATCGTAGGAAACGATGGTGCCGTGTTTCTTAGCGATCTTGCAGGCCTCGATGGTGAGTTGGGCGTTGCCTTCGGAAAGAGCCGCGAAGATTCCACCGGTGTGGAACCAGCGGACACCGAGAGTGCCGAAGATGTGCTCGAAGTCGAAGTCATCGATTGTGAGTTGGCTGGCGGCGGTGTGGCCACGGTCGGAGGTGCCTTTTGCAGCGCGGACTCCGAAGCCGCGTTCGGTGAAGTTGAGGCCGTTTCGGGCGGCGATGCCGAGTCCATCGAAGTCAGCCCAGTGGATGAATTGGGTATCGACTCCGCCCTGGAGAACGAGGTCTTCGAGGAGGCGGCCGACTTCGTTATCAACGAATCCGGTGAGGACCGCGGCGCGTTTGCCGAAGCAGCGGCGGAGTCCACGGGCAACGTTATATTCGCCCCCGCCTTCCCAGGCTTGGAATTGGCGGGTGGTGCGGACGCGGCCGTCGCCGGGATCGAGACGGAGCATGATTTCGCCCATCGAGAGGATGTCGTAGGCGCAGGACTCAGCGGATTTTATTTCTAAGCTCATTTTTTTAGAGTTTCAGATTCTTGGATTTAGGATTTTTCAAGGAGGCCGTTTGCACAAAGAACATCGGTATCGCCGGAGAAAAAATTGATGGCGTTGTGGAGGCAGCGGTTGGCTTGGCGTTGCACGGATTGGTGGGTGCGTGAGCCGATGTGGCTGGTGATGATGCAGTTTGGGGCACCGATGAGTGGATGATTGGGAGCGGGTGGCTCGGCATCGAGGACATCGGCTCCGTAGCCTCCGACTTTGCCGGACTTGAGGGCGTCGGCCATGTCGTTTGTGTTGACGAGTTCACCGCGAGCGCAGTTGAGAACGATGACTTTGTCACGCATTTCGGCGATCTTGGAGGCGTTGATCATGTCCTCGGTTTCTTCGTTGAGGAAACAGTGGAGGGAGACGACATCGGCGCTGTGAAGGACTTCGTCCATCTCGGCGCACTTTTTCACGCCGTATTCGGAAGCGAAAGAATCGTCGAAGTAGGGATCGAAGGCGATGATCTCCATGCCGAAGGCACGGGCGCGGATCGCGACTTCCTTGCCGATGCGGCCGAGGCCGATGATGCCGATGGTCTTGCCCATGATCTCGTTGCCGACGGGCTTTTTCCAACCAGCGACCCACTCGCCATTTTGGACGGCGACGGCGTTGGATTGGATGTCTTTGGTGATGCCGAGGAGGAGGCCGAAGGTGTGCTCGGCGACGGTAGTGTGGTTAACTCCGGGCGTGAAAAGGACGGGGATCTTTTTCTCGGTGGCGTAATCGACGTTGATTTTATCAAGGCCGATGCCGTATTTGGAAATTGTTTGGAGACGGGGAAGTGACTTGTCGATCACGGCGGCGGTGATGGCGTCGTCTCCGCAGAGGAAGCAATCGAAGTCTCCGGCGAGTTCGAGCATTTCGGATTCAGAAAGCGGTCCGCGAGCGCGCACGACTTCCCAGTCCTGGGAGTTTAAAAGATCTTGGTGGGTTCCAGGAGTGTCCTGGAAAGAGGTGGTGGTGAGGAGAACGCGTTTGCTCATTTCGATGAAGTTGTGTGACAGGTGTGTAGAGGAGAAAGGTTGATTTTCAATCGCGAAATGCTCGGAATGTGCGGAAATGGGACACTTTGGGAACCATGCAAATCAGTCCAATCTTTTCAGAATTTGTCCGTAGAGGCTTACGGCAATTCGCAGGCCGTGAATGGTCATGGCTTGTTCGATTTTGTTCTTGGTCCATTGCTTCGATTTTAAGCCCTGGTCGTGCGCGGTTAGAAGGATGCCGAGGCAGCCCATGACTCGAATCTTGTTCTCGATGGCTGCGCGGCGAAGGAGGCGCTCATCGACTAAAAGGATTTCAGCTTTAATTTTGAGAGAGTAAGCAAGGGAGGCAAAGTCTACTGAACTCAGTTTGGAAGGATGCGATTTTTCATCAGTGTAATCGACAATGCGGGTTCCTTCCAAAAAGGACTTTAGGCGGGAAAACTCCCCGGAATGGGTTGTTTTGGCAAAAAGTTCGCTAACGACGTCCGACAAAACGTGAATTTCACGATTCATAATTTGAGGGATCAGATCCAGGCAGTCCATTTTTGCGAGAAAGATCAGAGGGCTGCTGTCGCAGACGACCACTTTTGATCGCTTCATTTTCTAAGGTACTCGATGGTTCTCAAATCCTCCTCGAATTCCTCGACGTCGTAGTGGAGCGTCTGGCCTTGTTTGCTGGTTTCGGTCATGAAGTCCCAGATATTCATGCCGGCGATTTCGGCACCTCGGGAGAGGGTAACTTTTTCCTCTTTGAAGGCTTGCAGGGCTTTTTTGAGGCGGAGTTCGTGGATGGTCCGGCGCACGGCGGCTTTGACCAGGGCGGAGCGGTCGAGGAATTCCATCGCCGCTAATTCGTCGAGGAGAGCGCAGTCTTCTTCGTCGATGCGGGTGGAGATCGTAACAGTGGCCATGTCTTCATTATGCTGTTTTGAAGACGTGAGTCGAGGTAGAATTTATCGGGTGAGAATTCCTTTAGAGGAAGGGGCGCGAACGGCCTCGATAATTTTGGCGGCGGCGGGGCTCCAGGTGAGTTGGTCGGCTTGAACGAGGGCTTGGGTGCGGGTTAATTTGGAATTCAAGAGCATGGAATAGGCGAGCTTGATTTCCTTTCGCTCGCTCGGAGAGAAGCCGCCGCGCTTGAGGCCGACGACGTTTAGTCCTGAGAGCTGGTTGGTTTGGTGAACGGTGCAGTAGGGAGGGATATCCTTGGTGATGCTGGAGTTCCCTTGGGACATGGCGAAGTCACCAATGTGGACGAATTGGTGGATGCCGCCACCTCCGCCGAGGAAGACCTTGGAGCCCAGGAGGCAGTGGCCGGCGATCATGACATTGTTGGCGAGGATGTTGTCATTGCCGATTTCGACATCGTGGGCGAGGTGGGCATGGGCCATGAGGAAGTTGCGGTCGCCAATGATAGTGTTGCGGTCTGCCTGGGTGCTGCGGTTGATGGTGACGTATTCGCGGAAGGTGTTTCCATGGCCAATGAGGACCCCGGATTGAGTGGTGGGATCGAAGGTGAGATCTTGGGGAAGCCCGCCGATGACGGCACCGTGATCGACGATGTTGTTTTCACCCATGGTGACGCCACTGCAAATTTTGGCCTGGGAAGCGATGCGGCAGCCGGAGCCGATGGTGACGTTTTCCTCGATGATGGTGAAAGGTCCGACTTCGACGTCAGGGGCGAGGTCGGCGGATTCTGCGACGAGGGCCTGTGGGTGGATTTTTGGCATTAGTTGGGGAAGAGGTTTGAGTCTTTTTTTCCAATCTCTTGGAAAAAGTTGAGTTTTTCGTCGGCGGGATTGGCCTCTACGATGATCTCGATCCATGTTTCTGCCGAAGCTAGCGAGGATGTGAGAAAGAAGAGGGTGACGATGAAAGGCTTCATAGCCCTAAATGCGGCCTTCTTCCAAGAAGGAGTAGTAGCCGGTGGTCCCTTCGGTGGGGCGACCGATGATGAGGTGGTCGACGAGGTGGACGCCCATCGTTTGGGCGGCTTTGTGGAGGTTTTTTGTGAGGATTTTGTCGGGAATGCTGGGGGTGGTGTCGCCGGAGGGATGGTTGTGGGCGATGGCGAAGTTTGGGGCTTGGTCGATGAGGACGGGGCGGAGGATTTCGGATACCGAGGCGACGGTTTGGTTGGAGGAGCCGCTGGAGAGTTCGCGTTGGCGGATGAGCTTCCCGTTGCCGTGCATCGTGAGGACGATGAGCTTTTCGGTCGAGAGGTGGGCAAGTTGGGGGGCGAGGAAGTGGTAGATGGAATCGCTGGTATTGACGATGGCGGAAGAGGATCCATCGCGAGCGGCGCGGGCCCCGAGTTCGAAGGCTGCTTGAATTTGGCAGGCTTTGGCGAGGCCGAGGCCGTGTTCCTTGCAGAGCTCCTTGATATCGAGTCGGGCGAGGGAGACGATGCCGCCGTGTTTGCGGAGGAGGTGGCGGCCGATTTCGATCGCGCTGGCTCCTGGTGTCCCGGTGCGGAGAAAGATCGCGAGGAGTTCTTCGTTCGAGAGAGCGCGAGCACCGAGCGCGGCCATTTTTTCCCGCGGTTTTTGGTCCGGGGGAAGATCGTGGATGCGTTGGTGCTCGGCCATTGGAAAGAATCTTCGATTTTTCGAAGGGACGTGGCAAGCTTCTGTCGTGGAGGAGCGAACGATTGTTGTTTTTGATAGCGACTGCCTGATGTGTCAGGGGTCGCTAAAGTGGCTGAACCGGCTGGATGCTGACGATCAGTTACTCTTCGCCCCGATGGGTGGGGAGACGGCGAAGAAGTGGGGGATATCGATGGTGGAAAATGACTCCTTGGCGGTGGTGAAAGACGGGGAGGTCTATCGATCAAGCGAAGCGGCTCGTTTGACCTTCCTTGGGGCCGGGGGATTGGGGCGAGTGATTGCGCTGGGGCTGCAGGTGATCCCGCTAGGGGTCAGGGAATGGGGATATTATCTCATTGCGCGCAATCGGGAGAAGCTGGTGAGGAAGCCCTCTTGTGGGATTCCGGAAGAGGGGATGAGGGAGAAGCTGCTTGATTAAGGCGACTTAGTCTTTCTTCTGTCGGAGCTCTTGAAATTTCTGCAGATTTTCTTCTTTTGGCTGCAATTGCTGCAATTCAAATCGAAGTTCTTGGAGAGTTTGTTCACGTTCGACCTCGTCGATCTTAACCTCCTTGGCTTTGACGCCAAAGAAAATGGACCCGACGACGATGAGGTGGAGTTGGAGCTTTGTCGCAATGGCGATGAGGAGAGTGGACATGAGGGGACCTTAGCAAAACGCGCCGGGATTTCCCAAGTTGCCTTTCTGTTTCTGTTTTTTTGAGAATTCCTTGCCTTTTTCTCTTGCCACTTTCGGGTGCGGAGCCTATGTCTCCGCCCGTCCTGAAAAGGTTAGGGGGCGTTAGCTCAGTTGGTAGAGCACCTGCATGGCATGCAGGGGGTCAGCGGTTCGAATCCGCTACGCTCCACCATTCTTCGTGAAAACGGCGAATGGCGGAAACCTGATCAGAACAATGACCGGCCCAAGGCCGGTTTTTTTGTCAATTTGACTCCTCTCTCCCCATGCTTAACGGACAAGACCTCGCGATCGCCTGTGCAACTGCAGCTGATGAACTTAAGGCTGAAAATACTCGTATTTTCGATCTTCGTGGGATTTCCACGTTGACCGATTTTATGGTGGTTTGTTCAGGGAACTCGATGCCTCATTTGAAAGCGATCGTGCGTGATGTGGAGCGAAGTGTGAAAGAGAAGGGATCTGATTCTGCTCTTCAGACCGAGGGAAAGGCTGCGAGCCGCTGGGTTGTGATTGATTTCGTCGATGTCATGGTTCATGTCCTTGATCAGGAATTTAGAGAACATTACGCACTTGAAAGTTTGTGGGGTGATGCCAAGGAGGTGGTCTGGAATGACCGTGATGAGAATTGAAATAGTTAATACTGGTAGCGAGCTTCTTCTCGGATCGACCGCGAATACGCATGGGACCTGGATGGGTCAGGAATTGGTGAAGCTGGGCTTACGGGTGCAACGGCAGACTACAGTGCCGGATGGAGTTGCGATTGAGGAGGCTCTCGCGGAATCGATCAAGCGGTCTGATGTCGTGTTGGTGACCGGCGGGCTGGGGCCAACGAGCGATGATATTACGCGTGAGGCGGCGGCGAAGGTTTTGGGGGTGGAGTTGATGGAGGATGAGGGGGCCTTGCGCGCATTGACGGAATTCTTTGAGAAGCGGAAGAAGCCGATGGTGGATGCAAATCTAAAGCAGGCGCAGAATTTGGTGGGGGCTGATATTTTGCCGAATCACAATGGCACGGCTCCGGGGATTTATGCTCCGCCGAGGCTGGGTGGTGAGCCGGGTTGTGCGGTCTTTCTCTTGCCGGGACCTCCGCGTGAGCTGTATCCCTTGTTCCATGAGGAAGTGGTTCCACGGCTGAAGGCTTTGGGTGGGGTTGAGATGATCGACTCTGTTCAAGAATTAAAATTTGTGGGGGTTGGTGAGAGTGAATTTCAGGATCGACTGGATGCTAAGTTGGCTGAGGTTGATGGTCTGGAAGTGGGCTATTGCGCACGGCTGGGTGAGTTGGATCTTCGGCTGATTGGATCTGAGGAGGCAATCGCGGGCGGCCGGAAGCTTGCGGAGGAGATGTTTCGTGAATTCCTGGTTTGCGATGACGGGGCAAGCCTTGAGGCCGTTGTGGTGAGAACCTTGGCCGCAGCTGGGAAGAAGTTGGCGACGGCGGAGAGTTGCACCGGTGGTTTGATTGCAAATCGAATCACCGATGTTTCGGGAGCGAGCGCGGTGTTCACGCATGGTTTTGTGACTTATGGGAATGATGCAAAGGTGAGCATGATTGGGGTGAAAGAAGAGACTTTGGCGGCGCACGGGGCAGTGAGCGAGGAAGTGGCAGGTGAGATGGCAGTTGGCGCTTTGTTGGTGAGTGGTGCTGATATTACGATCAGTGTGACGGGTATTGCGGGGCCGACTGGGGGGACGGAAGAGAAGCCGGTGGGGACTGTTTGTTTGGGAGTTGCGACTAAAGATGGCGTTGAGACCTACCGTGAATTGCATCCCCGGAGTCGTCAGGATTTTAAGTTACAGGTAAGTCAGCGGGCCTTGGATTTGGTGAGACGGGAGTTGATGGTTCGGACGTAAGGCAGGCAACGGGAGTCTCTGCACTTTTGCTTCCTGCCACTTCGCCGCGAATGAATCAGCCGAACAATTGAAGAGTTCCGCAGCTGGGCCTTCGGCTCGGCTCGATTTGAATGGCTGCTCACTATGAGAACGCCGCACCGCTAAAAACAAAGCTGTTCGGCTACGGTTCTCTCGCGGTGCAACCTGGCGGGGGGAAATAAAAAACCACGGGGTCCGGAGACACCGTGGTTTTGAAATGAGAGTGGGTGAGATTACTCGCCTTTTTCGATTTTTTCGGTCTTCTCTTCTTTCGCTTCGGGGACGATCTCGTAGAGGAGGGCATTATCCTTTCTGAGGTATTGCTTGGCGAGAGCGTTGAGTTCTTCGACGGTGACGTTTCCGTAGTCGGCATCGCGGGCGCGGGCCCAGTCGAGCTTGTAGGGCTGTTCCTGGCTGGTGCCGAGAACGGTGCTGAGCCAGTATCCATTATCGCGGAGGCTTTCCTTGAGACCGGATTGGATGGGTTTGAGCGAGCGTTCGAGTTCGTCCTTGGTGACGCCGTCGGTCGCCATTTTGTGGGCGAGGGCGATCATGAGGTCACCGTATTTCTTGGTCTCTTCCGGCTTCACTTGAGCCATCGCTTGCAGAATGCCCATATCGAGTTCCTGACTTGGAGAAGCGCCAGCGCGTGGGCTATAGGAACCGCCGAGCTTCTCGCGGATTTCCTCGCGCATGCGGTCGCTGAGGATGGAGGCGAGGATATTGAAGCGGCGGGTTGTTTTAACGTCCGTCCCGGTAGCGGGGATTTTCCAAACAACCATGGCGGCGGCGTTGGGGATTTTTGAATCGAAGGTCAACTTCATGCCGCCGGGGCGTTTGGGGAAGTTGATCTTACGACGTTCGGCGAAGTCGGGCTTGGCGGTTTTGCGCTCGGGGAGGGCTCCGAAGGTTTTCTGGATGAGGGGAAGAGCGATTTTGGGATCGAGATCTCCGACGAGGGTGAGTTCGAGTGGGGATTCTGTGAGAGCTGGTCCGAGCCACTTTTTGATCATCTCCGAATGATAGGACATCGCTTTTTCCTGGGCGGGGAAGTCGAAGCGGAAGTCCCCGCCGTAGAGGTGGTTGGCCATCTTGATCATGGCTCCTTGCATGGAGTGCTCGATCTGGGAGTAGAGCATGGGGAGAGCCATCTTGAACATGCGTTCGCCTTCCGGGCGGAACCCGGGATCGGTGAGGTAGGCGCACATGAGCTGGAGCTGGAGCTCCAGGTCCTCGGGAGTGGTGCGACCGGCGAGGGTGAAGCTACCTTCGCCGACTGCGAAGCCGACTCCGACGTTTTTGCCAGCGAGGATACGTTGGAGGTCATCCGCTGAATGCTTTCCGAGGCCGCCCCCTTCAAAGATGGCACTGGCGAAGCGATCAAGTCCTGAAGTTCCGTCAGGCTGGGTGAGCTGGCCGGAACCGAAGTTGGCGCTAAGGCTGATGGAGTTTTTTTGGAAGTCGGTCTGCTTGTAGTTCACGCGCACGTTGTTAGAAAGCATGAGCTGGGTAGCGCCAAGGTCTTCGACTTTTTTCTCCTGCACGATGGTGCCGGGCTTTCCGAAATCGGTGTAGGCGAAAGGGGCGAGCTTTTCTTCGGTGGGAGCTTTGACTTCGACGCTTTGGCTTTCGAGGAAGATTTTCTTCAACTCGGCCGCAGCGCTTTCGGGTGCCTTCGGCGCGGTGAGGACGAGGGAGAGATCCTTGGTGTCCCAGAATTCATTGAAGGCTTTTTGGCAGGCTTCGATGGTAACTTTACTGAGAGCACTTTTCACGAGGGCGAGTTCGGCTTCGGGGGTGGTGAAGACGTTTTTCTGACCAATGGCGCCGATGAACATCATGGCGAGACCGGGATTGCGGCGAGTGGCTTTGCGTTTAACGGCTTCTTCAGCTTGGTTGATGAGGTTCGCTTTAACTTCGTCGAGCTCGTCTTGGGTGAAGCCGAATTTGACGGCTTTGCGAAGCTCTTGCTCGAGGACGGGGACTGCTTCCTTCCATTTGCCTTCGGCTGGTGTGACCTCAAGTCCGCCTTGTTCGATTTGGTTAAAAAGAACGGTCCGACCGGCTCCACCACTTAGGATGGGTGAGCCTTCTTGCTTGGCTAGGATGCCGAAGCGGCGGTTGATGATGCCATTGGCGATGGCGAGCGGATATTGCGTGCTTCGGTTAGCGCTGGTGTCGGCCTTGGGCAGATACTTGCGGATGGAATAAAGGCTGAGGTCAGCGGAGGCCACTTCCTTGTCGGTGAAGACTTCCGAGCGGAGTCCAAATCCGGTGGGCGGAACGTCGGCGGGAGCGTTTTCACCGGGGTTCTCAGGGTTTTGGAGAGAGATGAAAGTCTCGCGGACGAGTTTTTCCATTTCCTTGGCATCAAAGTCTCCGACCATGACGAAGGTCATGCGCTCGGGGGTGTAGAAGCGCTTGTAAAAATCAACGAAACGCTCGCGCGGGGCTGTGTTGATGACTTCCTCAGTCCCGATGGGAACACGTTGCATGAGGCGGGATCCGGGGAGGAGATACTCGAACTGCTTGAGCATCATGCGGTAGCCCACGGAGTCGCGGGAGGTCTTTTCCGAGATGATGACGCCGCGCTCACTGTCGATCTCTTTGGCCGTGAGGAGGGCTCCGTCGGCGAAGTCACGCATCACGGTGAAGGTGAGATCGACGGTTTCTTCGTCCATGTTCGGAAGGTCGAGCATGTAAACGGTTTCATCGAACGAGGTGTAGGCATTGGCGTGAGCGCCGAACTGAATGCCGAGACGCTGCATCTTTGGGATGAGTTCGGCGGGGGTGAAGTTTTTGGTGCCATTGAATACCATGTGCTCGAGAAAGTGAGCGAGACCGCGTTGGTCATCGGACTCCATGAGGGAGCCGGCGGCGATGTGCAGGCGAACGGAGAATTTCCCCGGAGGCTCGGCATTGGGGTAGATGATGTAGTTGAAGCCGTTGTCCATGGACCCGAAGAGGGCTTTGGAATCGGGCTTGAGGTCCGATCCTTCGCCCGCAACCGGATTGGCGGAAAGCGGGAGAATGAATGCCGTGGCGAGTGCGAGGAAGTGTTTCATGAACGAAGTTAGCTTAGCGGAATGATTTCGTGAGGGAAAGCGGGGAGAATGGTTCCTTTTGTTTGAGAGAGCGCAACTTTGATGGAAGATCGCGGAGGAGAACTTTCCGCAGGCCTTTATGGTTGCCAAGGGGATGCTTCAAAGGCTTTGATTCAGCCATGATTGATCGTCGCAAATTCTTGGGCCAAACAACACTAGCAGCAGCTGGAACTCATTTTATGTCCGCAGCTAAAGCCAGAGGAGCAGATTGGCCGGTCGTGGTTTTTGAGAAGCCGATTCAGACTCTCGATTATGATCGCATGGGAGAGGAGTTGGCAAAAATGGGCGCGCAGGGAATTGAGGCTACGATTCGCCGTGGCGGGCACATTGATCCTAAGAACGCTGAAGTTGAGGTGCCCAAGATGGTGGCAGCTCTCGCCAAGAATGGGCAGAAAGCAATCATCGCGACGACGAATGTGAATACGGCTGATGATAAGAATGCCCGCTTCCTCCGAGTTCTGAAGGAGAATGGCATCACGAAGTATCGCATGGATTACTTTCGCTATGATTTGCAGAAAGACCTCTTGCCTCAGGTGAAGGCGAATACGGAAATGTTGAAGGAGGTTGAGGCGATGAATCGGGAGATTGGGGTGCAGGCTCTTTATCAGATTCATGCCGGGGCAAAGTATGCCGGCTCGCTGGCTTGGGACGCGGCGATGATGTTTGATGGAGTGAACCCCGAGCATGCGGCGATTGCTTTTGATCTGAGGCACATTCGGGCGGGGACGGGGGCTTCTTTTGAAACGGCTTTGGCGCTGATGGGAAAGCATGTGCGTTCGATCTTTGTGAAGGACGCGAAGTGGGGCGGTGAGCGTTCGAATAAAATGCGGAACGTGCCACTCGATATGGGGATCGTGGATGAGAAGACTTTTGATGCGGTGAGAAAGGGACACACCGTGATGCCGATTTCACTGCATATGGAGTGGGGGAAGTCCCCAATTTATCCCAAGGCCGAGGTCATGGAGGCGGTGGCGAATGTCGCGCGCGATGTGAAGGTTCTTAAAAAGTGGCTTTAACGGGCCTCCGGTAGCTTTGATCTCAAGAAGTGGAATTTCTCCGGCTTGAGAAATTGCTCAAGAAGGCGTTTTGGCGGGATCCAGGTGATGGAGCCGGGCCCGTCAACGGAAGTGATGACTCTCTGAAGGGTGGCCGCGTAGGTTTCGAGACTCCATGGTGTGGTGTCGATTTCCGTAGCCGGTTGGTTGAGGGCGTTCTCCAGCCAAATTTTTAGATCCGGGAGATGGACTTTTTGAATGACGTCTCTTTGGAGAGCTTCGGGGAGGTTTCCAAAATCGACTTCGTCCTGGGAGTTGAATTGTGACCAGGCTCGATCGAGTTGTGGCTCATCGAGATCACGCCCGTATGCGCTCATGGTCAGGGTGATTTGTTCGCGATATTGAGATTCCAGACCTACGAGGTGGGATAGGGGAACTGGGATCGATCGATAGAGGGTTCCGTAGGGGACGAAGTCGCGGGTGATCTCTGGGAGGTCTCGGCCGATGAGAGGTTTTTTGAGGAAGGCGGGATCGAGGAAGGTGAGGCCGAAGCCTTCGGAAATGGAGGTGGTGACGAGGTGGCTGGAGCGCTCCAGCCAGGCTTTAAAACTTTGCGGGTCGTCGCCCACAACGTCGAATTGAATGGGGAGATTTGCCTCCTCGGCGAAGCAGACCCAGTCATCGTGGATGAAGGCGGGTTCTTCTGAGGTGGATCGGAGAGCGACGGCGAAACGTGTGTTCGGGGGAGCATGGGCGGCGAGGAGGCAAAGTTCGCCGAGGTTTTTTCGTCGTATCCCGCGGACCGGATAGAAGACGAGGTTTCCCCTGGGAGGGGCTTGGGAGATGGCGGGTGGATCGACTGCGTTCGGGAGGAAGTGGGAGCGGGATTCGGGAACTCCGGCTTTTTTTAGAATGTCGAGATCCCGGCGGTTGATGGTGGCGTAGTGAACGTGGGGGGCATGGGGGTAGATCCGTTTGCGGCCTGCCAGAAGCTGATAATTAGCGGGGCGGCCATCTTCGACGAAGTCGTGGCATTGCATCAAAATTCGAGTTCCGGATTCAGCCGCCGCTTCGATCATTTCGGGATAGGCGACATTCAGACCGAGGCAGGGGTTGTGAATAATCCAAAGGTCGGCCTCGACCGCGAGGAGTTGCTCCATGGGGATGGAGCCCTCTTTTTGATAATCAAGTTCAGGGATGAGGAGGCATTGACAGTCTTGGTCATGACCGGGCCCGGCTGAGGCGATGATGACTTGATGTCCCATTTTTTGCAGGACGTTGACCTGGGACTCGATCACGCGCGTCACTCCACCGGCTCGTAGATGATAGTGGACGACGAGGATTTTCATGCGCGCGCGAGTTTGCACGATAGGATTGCGATGGCAACACGGAGTCGCTATCGTCCCGCTATGAAGAATTCGGGATGGTGGCAGATGTCGCTCGCGATTGCGGCGGTGACGCTGGGGGATCGGGCGAAGCGGCGGAAATTCATCACCGGTCTGCTCTTCTTTATTCTGGGGTATTTTGCGCTGGGGAACTGGCCTTTGAATTCCTGGTTATCGCAGGGGCTGTGGCGAATGCTCATCTATTGGGGCTTTTTGGGGGTGCTTTGTTTGTTTTTGGTTCTCTTTGCACTTTTTGATGCGCTCGCGGCGATTGGTGAGGAGCGGAAAAAGATGAGTCTGAGCAAGCCCGCGGAGAAGAAAGAATCCTCGCAGGAGTAGGTTGGTGACTTTTCTGAGAAAATTTACGCCCACTGAGTTTGTCGATAGCGTCCCACCATGAACGACCCGAAACTTCAATCTGTGGGTCATTTTTCTCTTCTTCGATCCTCTGCTCTAATGGGGTAAAAAACTCTGGAAGAAGTCCCCTCAATCAAGCTTCAGCTCCATTCTGCTCTTTCTGTGGTCACTCCCAAATCCTCTCCCGCCCAAAACCCTCGTTTCACAGATCCTGATGTGCCGCAGGATAGCGCTGGCCCGTCAAATTCAAAATATTCTGTTGATCACCATTTCTCTAAAGCGCTGCTCAAATGAGCCTGAAAGCGATTCCTTAATACGTCTATCCGTGTTGCCCAGAAAGATCATTGACGCGGATGGTGGTGAAGCTATGGTAGAGGATGTTAGGCAACGTGAAACCCTGCAAATTCAAGGACCAAGCCCCCCGGCGTCAACGCGGACACCTTCCGGATAGACGTATTAAGGCCTGATCCTGACGATACGAATAAATACTGTTGTGCGCCGAGCAAAGCAAGGCGCTTCTTGTCTGGTGAGAGTCCAGATGCCGTAAAGCCTAGCCAGCACCGGCTACCGAGTATTGCGTTGAAATCAGCT
>JBLHUR010000025.1:0-46579 GCA_047629805.1 Akkermansiaceae bacterium
GATTTCTTAAGTGGGGGGCTCTGCGAAGGTGCCACGTATTTCCCCCCACGCCCTATCAAGTCGTTGCGCGAAATCATTTTTCCTGCGCCCTACGGGCTTGTAAAAAGATTCGCGAACTCTACGTTCTGCCAAAAAATGAAATCCCGGGCACGGCTCAAGCGCGTTGTATGGGTCGGACTTCTTCCTGTCGGCGCCCTTTTGCTACTCTTGGCAAACCAATTCTATCAACATCGCTATGATGATAGCGGGTTTGGGACTTTTCACGGTTTCGCTGGTGGCAGCTTCTCCACGACAGACGAGGATTTCATGTTTATCAGATTCGAAGGTCGAACAAAATCCGAATTGAGGTGGTCACGTCCCGTCAACTATCGCTATGTCGATGTCGATTTCGAATGGGAGGCGGAAAGTTCTAGCGGAGAAGGAGTGCTAAATCTACCTACAATGACATTGGAGCATTTGGACGAGTCTACGAAGATTAATGAGGAGTGGTTCATTGGGCTCAATGGGCATGAGCCGTCCGCAAAAGCGTTCATGAATCTATTGATTGCCGCGCGCGACGGAACGCTCCCGAGACCCCGACATCACTGGCACCACTTTGACGGTGATCTTGATGGCACGTTGGCCCATTTTTCCTTAGGGTCTCGTTACCCATACTCAATTCTTGTATGGGGAATCGTCTGGGCTATTGCTACGATTATTGTTTTGATGCACCAAAAGAAACCAATCGAAGCAGAACAAGTCGCGGATGATCAACTGCCTGCACGCGCCGAGTCAAAAGCGGAATGAATATTCAAACCTCAACCCAGAAGTCGGAGCGCGCTGTCGGCAGGCAGTGACATCGCTTGGACGTTCGCCTCAAAAATGGTAGACATTGCACATCCAGTGATCGAAGAGGTGCTCCTCCGCCACGGACAACTCCCTCTAGGAGCGAATCCCGATGCGGAATCATCGCTCGAAGACATAAGAATCTGCAAATCAGCCATATCAGATTCATTGCGATCGATCCTTATCGAAGATGATGTTTTTTCGCTGAAGACCTCTTACGGAGATGCGGAGGCTGGCGATCCATCTATTTTCGAGTTTCTTCGTATTGAAACCTCAACCGGAAAGAAAACTGAAGTGGAAGTTTTTGGTCTCGCGATTCTCCTATTCACCGAGAACACCGAGAACACCGAGAACACTGAGAACACTGAGAACACTGAGAACACTGAGAACACTGACGAGACTAGGCGACTGTTTCGCATCATCAACGCAATCAAAGGCGAAGAAGATACTGCGTTGAAAATTCAAGAGTAAATTGTCTTTTTTTTTGGGTTTGTTATTTTAAAGAGCCGTTTTCGGCTCCTCCAAATCCTCGTTTATTTGGGTTGTATGGCTGCAAAGCTCTCCCGCCAAAAGCAAATTCCTAGCAATAATCCAAGTAAGAAGGATTAGGGCTACAGCTTCGGGGTGAACAACGGCAGCTCGACCTCGGGCTTCTCATCGAGGCCGATCAACCGCCAACGTTTTAACGCCGGATACTGGTCAAGCGGCACCACGCCAATTTGAATGACTGCACCGAGTTCGCGCCTTGCAGTGCGTGTCAGCCGGCCACCAACGACCAGTCCGTCCGCCACCCGGATGAGCGGCAACGGGTAGTGCCCCGTGTGCACCTTGATCACCTCGTATTCGAAGATGCCCAATGAGTTGCCCGAGCTCGTGTCGATGCTCTCTGCAGGTGGACGGGCGACGAGTTTCGCCGTGAGAACGACCAGACCGCCCGGCTGATACTTCCTGGCGGCCGCTGGATCAAGCACTGGGCGAACGTCCGGATCCCCCTTCACTTCGACTTGGACTGTCTCCATGGCTTTTGGCCCCTCCTGAGGTTCTTTTGGCTGAGCGGACAGAATCTCAGGCTCAAGCAACGGCTGATCGAGACGGGCATGGTAGGCCTTCACCGATTTCTTGCCGACAGCCAAGAGGGCATTCGTACTGGAAAGATGCGCTTTCATGCGAGAGCGCTCGTAGGATGGAAGCTTGCGTGAAGTCAGCGCGGAACTGACGGGCAAGACTTCATAGCTGCGTCGGCCTCCGGCGTAACCCCGATAAACCCAGGTTACTGTGTGGTCGACATTTGAAAAAACGAGGCGCCCCTCATCCGTCTTCAACAAGTCGAAGTGAAACACGATGCCACCCTTCGTGTGCCTTCGCTGCTGGTTTGAAACGAAATTGCCGGCGGAATAGAGTAGCAGACAGTCACGCGTTTTTCCGTAGATGTCTGTAACCTTACGAATTTCATACGGTTGCACCACGTGCGGATGCGCTCCGAGAACGACATCTGCTCCATGCTCGAAGGACAACCGGGCAAAATGCCTCTGCTGTGAGTTCGGGTAGCGGTTGTATTCCCAGCCCCAGTGATAGACCACAATGATGGCATCAGGCTTGAGCACCCGGGCCTGTGCGAGATCGGCGGCCACGCGCTCCTCCGTCATCAGGTTTACCACCACGCCGTCCGGCACCGTAATGCCGTTCGTTCCGTAGGTGAAATTTAGAATTGCCACCTTCAGGCCGTTTTTCTCGAGAATCAGGATGCGGTTCTGCTCGAAGTCCTCTTCGGACAAGTAGGTGCCGAGTTGGTGAAATCCCAACTTACGCGTAACGTTTACTGTTCGAATCAGCCCATCTTTGGAGGAGTCTAACGAGTGGTTGTTGGCCGTTGTCAGCACGTCGATGCCGGATTCCTTGACCGCCACTGCATAGGCGTCATCGACACCGAACAGCGGAAAGCCGCGATACTTGCTTGAATTCCCTGGAAGGGTCGTTTCAAGGTTGCCGATCGCAAAGTCCGCGCTTTCCAGGACAGGCTTGATATGCTTGAAAACCCGGGAGAAATCATAGGTCTTTGTGCTGCTCTGGTAGGCCGCGATCTGTTGCTGATTGTGGCACATCAAGTCGCCCGCGAAAGCGAAGCGAACGTGTCGCTGCTGCGGATTGTTTTCGTCGCCGTGTGTTGGTAAAAGGGCGCTCCAACAAAAAAGAAAAGCGACCCGCATCGAGGGGTTGAGCAGGGAAAGCATTGCGGCATTAAAGATAATGTAAGTAAAATTTCTCAGGTGGAATCCGACCGGACCGCTGTCTCGGCGATCAAGCTATGACATGTATGATGAATAGATCAATGGCAAGAAGATCCAGAGACTCATGCTACTTCATACTCGGTATGAAGATCGGAAGGTTGAGGTTCAACTCAAGGTTATCAATCGTCTGCAACCGCTCGAGACTTGGGTAGTTCGACATAGGCTCCAGCTTCAGGTATCGGACTTCTCCGATTCTTCGATCACGAACAGTTTTAGCAATCTTACGGTTATTGACGACAAACTCAGCGAGCCTCAGTTTGCGGTAAGGATAGTAGCCGCTCCTTACAGTAATTACCTCATACTCGCAGATGGACCAGGCCCGGCTATAGACGACCTCGTTGAGTGCACCGATTGAGGATTTATGAATCAGTTTTATATCCGCGACGAAGTCTTCATTTCCAGGAGGCTTGATGTTGTCGTAGTTATCTTCCGGGATCTTATTTCCGAGAGAAGCGTCAACGTCAGCTTGAGGCTTTGATGAGTCAGCTTTCGATTGCTCTGTCGGAATCCTGACTGTCAATTCAAGGTTGACTGCGAGGGCAGAAGGTTGATTTTTATCCCCACTCTCCGGTTGCGATGATTTAATGTTATGTCCAACTCCACCATCCTGCCTGGCGTAGTGAATAAAGTCTTTCGCCACCAATTCGGCCCAGGCTCTTGCCTTCGTTGGACCGTAGTGGATTCCATCGGTCTTGGGAAAAGGATCGGTATATTTGGTGATTTTATAACTATCAAACACCCTGCCGGATGGCTTTACGGTGTCCTGAATGAGGTTGAGCATTCGATTTTGCAGTTCTCTTGGGTAACGTTTCTGGTGCGCCGATGGCGGAGTAATCCAATAGCATTTTCGTCCTCCGGCAGTAACCCGCTCAAACATTTTTTTGTAAACGGAGGCCACCTCTTTTGTGTTAGCCTCCTGGGAGCGTCTTTTCGAACGTAACGTCGCATACATATTGGTGCCCGTCTGAATGATCACAATATCCGGATCACAGCTTTCAATCAATGGCTCAACCTTTGGCACACGCTTGATCGTCTTCAATCGTCGTTCGATTGTCGGTGTGCGCATCCAGTGGCCGACCGTTGAAGAGATCGACTGATAGTCACTTAGCCAGTAGTAAGGAGTAGCTCCTCCAGTCGCAAAAGTGTAAACTTTGAACCCCGATTCCCTGAGTTCCTGATCGAGTGTCCTGCCAAAAGCACCCATGCTCATGGAATCCCCAAGAAAGAGGATGGTCGGGTTCCGTGTCTTCCTTACAACTGGCTCCGGCCCGGAAGGATGCACTTGAGCATTTGAAGACGAGTGCAAGGTGTCTGAGTCGTTCGATTGTAAAGGGCCGGAGGTATTCTGTTTAGTCTGTTTTGAGAGTTGGCTGCCTGCTTTACCCTTTGTCAAAGATTCCCCATAGGAGATGCCGCAACCAACGAGGGAGATGAATCCTGACATACAAACGATAAAACCTGTGAGGATCGTCTTGTTGCCGGGAGTCCGGTTAGGGCCGACAGAGCTTGAGGGGCCTCTCCGGACGGACGGGTCCGGGGAGAATGGGAATCCAGGTTGGAAAACCATTCGTAAAAGGCTTTTGGTCGTGTGTCCCCCTGAATTTCGAGCAAGACGGAACCAAAGGGGGCACTGCTTTGGAGGTAGCAAACGATCGTCCATACCGCCTGAGGTAATCACACCACTTGCTGCATTGACAGTATGTTTTTGGCCAGCGTTTTACCCCCCCCCTCCGCTCCGGTCCAAGGGCGGCTTCAAAGCCCTCCCGCCAAAAGCAAATTCCTAGCAGTAACGGGCTTCCCTCGGATATTCCTGAGCCTTATGGTTCAACTTGTGCCCTATACGCGGAGCACACATTCACCCCAGATTACACGGCCTCCATTCACTGATAATTCACCATGAAGCACTTCAACAGATCCAACTCTCCTTTTTCGTATGCACTCCTGCTAATCTTGCCACTAGCCTCATGCAACGACGAAAAGGGAGTCGAGGCAAGGGAGGATAGGTCTGCGTCCGAGCGCAATAGCGTTGCCGTCAGTCAGCGTTCAAGCCCCCTCCTCGCGGGTCTGTCGACTTCCTTCCGCCAACCCATGACCAATGCTGACGAGGTCAAAAAATTGAAAAAAACATGTCAGGCATATTTTTACGGAGTGTTGTGTGAAGTCATGGTCGGTGCGCCCAACTTCGTGGTGTGCCTCCTTCGTCGGGTTGCACACGACACGAGGAAAATTGAGGGGAAGGTTTCTGACGGGAGCGATAGCCAAAATTCGCTCCGACGCGCCTCCTGAGATGGGTCTGGATTGCTTTGATCGAACAGACTCATGAGGTCTTCCAGACCCAAGCGAAAGACACTTTTGCGGCTCGCTGCCGCAGTCATTTTTCGGGTGCTTTCCCGTAAGCGACTGCCCCCATGCAAAGCTGAAAAGAAAGGCCAAAACCGTGAGGGCAAAGAGCATCTCAAGCTTTGTGGCACCAGTCATATGAGTGGCTTCCAGGTCAAATCCGTTTTTCTTGAGATGCCCGAAAAGACGCCCAATCCCCCAACCCTGGCGGTAGATCTTGAGTGCTTCTTTTCCGCTGAAGCGGTTGCTGACAACCATGAGAGGTCCGTCCCGGCCACTTCCTCTCGTCGATTTTGAGGCGAAAAACAGAGTCAGTGCAAAGATGCTCTGGCGGGCTGATTTTTGACGACCCGGTCTCCGGGCAAGGATACCGGCTTGGTGCTCTCCGACCCACACCTTCTTTTTAATCCGCACGATATCGGCCAGATCTTGGTCATCGAGCCACTGAAGCCATTTCTTTCCCATGAACTCCCGGTCCATTGTCAGGACTTTGATGTCACTGGCAGGCAGGACGGCGAGACGCTTTTTGGTCAGGCGTTTCCGTTGGGCGGCATTTGAATTTCCACACTTGCTCTTCTTGGGGAGAATCGCCCAAATGATTGGAATGGAAACATGGCCAACGACAATGGCGAGGACGATTCAACAGAGGCACTTCAGTCGTGCGGCGTTGCCGCTTATCGTTCCTTCGAGGGCCTGGTAGATTTTGGTATTTAGCACCCCGATTTTGAAGGGCCCTCGACCAAGGCAAGACTTTTCGGTGATTTTTCCGCCTTTTTTTGCTGATTGTCAGCGAGTTAGACTCTTATTTTCTCTCGTGCAGTGTGGTGGTTAGCATAAACTTCAGCGAGTTACCCCAGTCTGACCTGCCGCGATTGCAGGAGATTCTTTTTCTCTGTCCTCGGTTGGTTGGTTGGTTGGTTGGATTGAGATTCCTCCAGAGATTCGAAGAAGCCACCGAAAAGGCAGGTAGGCCATTGGACTGACAATTGCGGCGAAAAGAGTTGTCATGAGTGGAACCAAAAAGAGACTGATGGTCCCACCCATGATTCCTGAAAATTTCGTTACAAAGAGTGTTGCCGTGACGTTTGCACCCAAAAGACTTGCCGCAAAGAAAAGCAGACCGATGAGAAGTCCGATCGAAAAGAATATCAGGATTACGAGTTTATAGAATTTTTTGAAGCCGAGTTTTGTAACGTGGATGTTCATGGTGTTATTTTTCGGAACCCAAAGGTCAGTGATCAGGAACAGTTGACTGATGGGATGGCTCTCATCAAGTGCCGAATTCTGATTCAGGAACCGGGCTTGGAAGTTAATATTCGGTCCGCAGATCGGCTTCATGAATTTCTCTCTGCTGAAAGACAAGGAAGATGTGGTCTCAACGTGACCAGCTCAATGTGCTCTTTTCTGCCACTTGTTTCGGGAAGCTGAAATGGCGTGGGGCACATCATGGAGTGTTTTTTTGTTGAGGAGGGTCAATATGTAGTGTTTTCTTACGAGTTCGCTTGCGAGAGCGTTGGAGCGGTTTTAGAGTGTTGTTCGCTCGAAGCAAATTTCCCTTTTTCAAGTTCACGCTCAAGACCACCATGTTTCTCAAGTCCCTCGATATTTACGGTTTCAAATCCTTTGCCGACAAGACCCGCTTTGAATTTGCGAAAGGGGTGACTGGGATTGTGGGGCCGAATGGTTGCGGGAAGTCCAATGTGGTCGATGCCATTCGCTGGGTCCTGGGTGAAACCTCCGCCAAAGCTTTGCGAGGTGGCGAGATGGCGGACGTGATTTTCAATGGCTCCGAGAAGCGCAAGAAAATGGGCATGGCCGAGGTGACCCTGACGATGGCTGATTGCGAGGTCGCGCTAAAGACGGACTATAATGAGGTCTCGATTACGCGGCGCGTTTTTGCTGACGGCAAGTCAGAGTATCTCATCAACAACACCCGCTGCCGTCTCCGTGATATTGGCGAACTTTTCATGGACACCGGAATCGGGCGTTCGTCTTACTCTATCATGGAGCAGGGGAAAATCGATATGCTTCTCTCGGCCAAGCCCGAGGACCGACGTCAGGTTTTCGAAGAAGCGGCTGGAATCACGAAGTCGAAGAAGGAGAAGAAAGAGGCTCTGCGGAAGCTGGAATACACCGAAGGCAACCTCCTCCGGGTGTCTGATGTTTTGGCCGAGCAGGATCGCCGCATGAATTCGCTAAAGCGACAGGTTTCCAAGGCGCGTCGCTATCAAGCGCTCGCCAAGGATGTCACCATTCTTGACACTCACCTGAGTCATCGTCTCTGGCAACGTCTCACCGCTGAGCGTGCCGAGTTGCTCACCTCCTTGTCATCGCTTTTTAAGAATCGCGATGCCATCGAGACCGACCTTCCTCAGAATGAAGCGGCGGTGGTCAATGCCCGCGACAAGGCCCAGGCCTTGGATGCCGAGCTATCCGGACTGCGCCAGCGACTCTCTGACAAAAAGAACGCGATCTCCGCGGCCAAGAGTCGCGTTGCTTTCAACGACGAACGCAAAGGAGAACTCGCCGAGCGATTGGAGCGAAACGAAAAAGACATTGCCTCCACTGATTCCAATCTCGTCGAGCAGCAGGAGACTCTGCAACAGAGCCAGGCGGCGTTGCAGGATCTGGAATCCCGCATCGCCGGAAAGGAATCCCAAGCCCAGGAGCGAATTCAGGCTTCCACCGGACTTGCGAAGGAACGCCAGGAAGTGGAAAACGAACTGCGTCGCGCCCGGGCCGAGGCCAATTCCACTCAGCAAATCATTGCGAGTTCGCAGGCTAAGATCGAAAGTGCTCTGAGCCAGATGGAAGGGAACAAGGAGCGCATGAAGCAGCTCGAGGAGGAGTCTGAGCGCCTTCGCACCGAGCAGATCAAGACGGTTGCCGAGCGAGATCAATTCATCACCTTCCTCGAAGACCACCAGAAGACTCTTCCCGGTCTCGAAGAGGCACGCGAGAAAACTCAGCGTGAATTCGAGGAAGTAAGAGGTTCACTGGATATTGCTCGCAAGGCCGCTTCCGAGGCGAACCGTGCCTACTCGCAACGGAGCTCTCGTCTCGATGTTTTGAAGCAACTCGTCGAAAGCGGCGAGGGCTTGGAAAAAGGAACGCAAGCGGTTCTCAGGGGGCTCAATGATCCCGATCTCATCAAGCCCGGCATCAGCGGACTTCTCGGAGCCCAATTGAAGGCTCCCGATGACTACGCAGTGGCCGTCGAAGCCGCTCTCTCGCAGTATCTCCAAGCGATCATCGTGCGTGATGAGGAGTTGGCCGATTCCATCATCGAGCGGCTTGTTGACGGTAAAAAAGGCATCGCCGCCATCCTGCCGGAAAGCCTTCTGCCGCCCTCCAAAGGGAGTCAGATGGAAGCTCTTCCCGAAGGTGCTTCCGCATGGGCTCTCGATGTCGTGACGGTCGAGAGTAAGTTCATCGGACTCATGGAGAGTCTCCTCGCTCAGGTCTTAGTCGTCCCGAATCGCACTACCGCTCTTAAGCTTCGTAAAGACTATCCTGATCTCACCTTCGTGACGCAAATTGGGGAGACTTTAACTCCAGAAGGTGTCTTGCGCGGTGGTTCCAGCGGAGGGAAGGATAACTCTCTCCTCAAGCGTCGTAACGAAATCGAAGCGCTCATTATCGAGGTTAAAAAACTCGCAGAGGCCGAGAAAGCGGCTGAACAGAATATCCTCGATTGCGAGGCCCGCACCAAGGAACTCCGCGAAGAACTGGAGCAAGCCAAAGACCGCCTCCAGCGTCATCGTGTCGAAGACTCCACCCTCCAAGGACAGCTGAAGCTCGCGAAGCGTGAAGCCGATGCCATCGAGTCCAAAGTGGCGAACAACAAGTGGGAGCGCGAAGAACTCGGTGGCCGCGAAAAGACTGCGACCGATAGCCGGTCCGCACTTGAAAACGGACTGGCCCGCGCCCGTGAACGTCTCACTGCGCTCGAAGATGATTCACGGAAGCTCTCGGGCCGCGTCGAGGAATCGATCAAGCGTGAGAACGAAGCCCGCGAGCAAACGAACGAAGCTCGCACCGCTCTCGCCGTCGAAAAACAGGCCCGCGATTCCGCCGCTCGTGAGCAAGATCCGATGAGCCGCCGCATCCGCGAACTGGCCGAGCTGAACACGCGTCGGAAGCACGAAATTCAATCCGCCAAGGAGCGCATCGAGAAAGGGGAGATCGAGAACAAGGATCTCATTATCGAGATGGAAAAATACAACGAGGAAGTGGCTCGTTTGACCGAAGAACTTGGGAAGGCTGACGAGCAACGTAAGTCGCTAGCGCGTGGTATTGAAGAATCCGAAGCGGCCTTCTCCGAGGTTCGGAGTCGTCAAAGCAAAGTGCTCAATCAGATCAGCAAGGAAGAGGTTTCTTGCACCAAGTTGGACCTGCGACTGGAGAATTTGGTCGAGGGCACGATGGAGCGTCACCAGGTCGATCTCTCACTTTTCCGTCCCGACGCGCACGTCTTGGTCGCTTGTATCAATGAGCGTAAGGAGACGGAGAAAAAGAGCCGCAGTAAAAATGCCTTCGATGTTCAAGCCAGTGTCGATGGCGAGGAGGTTTTGGATGAGGAGATCGAGGTGACCGCCGAGAAAGAGAGCGAGGAGGAAGTGGTTCTCGAACTGGTCGGTGAAAAGAATCCTGACTGGGAATTTGTGGAAGCAATCGTGGCTGACTTGAAGCGTCGCCTTGATTCGATGGGGCCTGTCAATCTTGATGCTATCGAGGAGTTTGACGAACTGGAAGAGCGCCACACCTTTACCAAAAATCAGCACGATGATCTCGTGAATTCCAAGGCCAAGCTGCTCGAAATTATTGAGCGTATTAACATCGAATCCGAGCGTCTCTTTGCCGAGACCTTCCATGCGGTGGCCAAGAACTTTAAGTCGATGTTTAAGCGTCTCTTCGGTGAGAAGGCCACCGCTGATCTTATTCTTCAGGATGAAAGCGACCCGCTGGAGTGCGGCATCGAAGTGATCGCGAAGCCCCCGGGTAAGAAGCTGCAATCCATCTCGCTGATGTCGGGTGGTGAGCGTTCTATGACTGCGGTGGCGCTGCTCTTCTCCATCTACATGGTGAAGCCGAGTCCCTTCTGTGTGCTCGATGAGTTGGACGCGCCGCTGGATGAGTCGAACATCGGACGTTTCTTGAAGGTGCTCGATGCGTTCATTGATCAGAGCCAGTTCATCATCGTGACGCACTCGAAGCGCACGATGGAGCGGGCCGATGTTATGTATGGCGTGACGATGGAAGAGTTTGGAGTTTCCAAGCCGGTTGGGATGCGTCTCACCAGCGAATCTGCGAAATCCGATGGGCCAAAATCGGCGGCACAGAATGCCGCTCTGAAACTTGATTCATAGAATCTCAAAATGACACCACCCCCTCTCCCGGAAGACATTCGCGATACCGAGCAGTTGAAGTTGCTTGCGATTTTTCACTACGTCCTGGCGGGCCTTGGTTTGGTAGGACTGCTGTTTCTCGCAGGGCACTTTATGTTGATGCGGACGATGTTCACGGTCTTTAATGATCTGCCAAAGAATACTCCCGCGATGACTGTTGATCCTGAGGAAGATGGAACTCAAGTGGGTGAGGTCGTGGTTTTTGGTGAGGAAGCGACAGCGCAAATGCCGTCGGAAGAAGCTGCTGAAGCTACCAAAGTGGCGGTCGAACCCGTTGAGTTGGAAGTAGACGTCTTTGAGCGTCTCTTAGGGCCCATGATGATTTTTTATGCGATAGGCGGAGCTTTCATCCTGCTGATGATGGTGCTGAACTTTTTGTCGGCACGGAAAATGGGACAGAGAAGGGGGAGGATCTTCTCGATGGTTGTCGCGGGATTCAATTGCATGAACTTTCCGCTCGGGACGGCGCTGGGAGTTTTTACCTTTGTGGTGCTAGCCCGGACCTCGATTGAAGCGAGTTATCGGAAGGTTGCTGGTTCTTAAGGCGAGTCATGGAATACCTCTTGATCGCCCTGGAGATGAGCTTTTAAAAGGTCCTTACTGCTAGAGTCCTGGGAATGGCTGGGCGTTGGCTTTGCTTTTCCAGCGAGCTTCGGGGCTGGGGATATTGGTGAGGAGAGGCCGGAAGTGGTCGTTGACGATTCGGGGATCGAAGAATCTGGGGGGCCTCTTCTTAGGGCCCTCGCCTTGGATGATTTCTCTAAAATCGAGATCGACCATCATGAGATCGAGCGCAGGGAGGGTGAAGTTTGGAGATGCTTCGAATTGGATGAAGTTACGATTCTCAGAAAAAATGCGGGATGGATGTCTTCCAAGTTGCTCTTTCCAAGTGGGTGCCGCTGAGCGGTGGATGAGAAAATCTATATCGAAAGTGGCTCGAGGTGTCCTAATGCGGTGACGGCGTGGCCGCCGATCAGTAAGGTGGGAAGGCCCTGCTCTTCCATTTTGATGGCTCCACGGCTCCCTTAGGCGGGCTTGATGCGGACTGGACAGACTTTGAGTTCGGCGGTTTGGGTGATGGGGTCGTAGCCGGAGCCGGTGAGGATGTTGACGTTGGTTTCGGCGAAGCTGAAGCTGGTGAAGACGGTGCCGCGAGGAGAGCGGGTGTTCGCTTCGACTTTGAGTTCGATCTCGCCGCGGCGGCTCGCCATTTTGACGAAGGTGCCATCGGTGAGGCCCCAGTCTCTCACGTCGTCGGGATGGACTTCGAGGGTTTCCTCGGAGAGGAGGTAGTCGATGCCGCTGGCGCGGCCGGTTTGGGTGCGGGTGTGGTAAGCCTGGAGGCGACGGCCGGTGGTGAGCCAGATGGGGTAGTCGTCGTCAATGACTTCGGCAGGGTCGCGGTAGCCGATGATTTTGAAGAGGCCGGGCTTGCCGTCTTTGAATTCGTTCTCGTGGAGAATGGGGGTGCCGGGGTGGCCTTCTTCGGGGACGGGCCATTGGTAGACGCCGTCGCCAATGTTGTCCCAGTTGAGGCCTTTGTAAATGGGGCTGAGGCTGCAGAGTTCGTTGAAGACGTCTTTGGCGGATTCGTATTCGAAGCCGGGGATGCCGAGTTCTTTGGCAATCTTGGAGATGATCCACCAGTCGGGTTTTGACTCGCCGTGGGAGGGCACCGCTTTGCGGAGGCGCTGGACCCGGCGTTCGGTGTTGGCTTGCACGCCGTCGGTCTCGCCCCAGGCGGAGGCGGGGAGAACGATGTCGGCCATTTGCGCGGTCTCGGTCATGAAGATGTCGATGACGACGAGGTGGTCGAGCGACTTGAGGGCTTTCTCGCAGTGGTTCTTATCAGGGTCGGTGACGACGGTGTTTTCACCATCGATGAGCATGGCGTGGATGCCATTTTCTTCGAGGCCGCAGAGGTTGAGCGCGGTGACCTTGGTCATGGAATTGCCAAGGTCGAGGTCGGGCTGCTGGTAGGCGGTCTTAAATTTCTCGTGGGCTTCCTCGGAGATCACTGGTTGGAATCCGGGGTAGTTGTTGGGGACCGCTCCGCAGTCTCCCGCTCCCTGGATGTTGTTCTGGCCGCGCATCGGGTTGATGCCGGTTCCTACTTTGCCGAGATTACCGGTGAGGAGGGCGAGGTTGCAGAGGGATTGAACGTTATCGACGCCGCAGATGTGCTCGGTGATGCCGAGGGTGTAGTAGATCGCGCCGAGTTTGGCGGAACCATACCAAAGGGCCGCTTGCTCGATATCGGCGGCGGGGACTTCGCAGATTTTGGAGGCCCAAGCAGGGTCGAATTCTTTGAGGTGGTTTTCGAAAGCTTCGTAGTCGGCGCAACGGTCGGCGATGAATTCTTTATCGGTGAGTCCTTCGCGCACGATGACGTGAGCCATCGCGAGGAGGAGGGCGACATCGGACCCAACGCGGATGGGGAGGTGAAGGTGGGCGAGCTCGGCGAGGCGGGTTCTGCGGGGGTCGGCGACGATGAGTTTGGCTCCTTTGGTGAGGGCTTTTTTGAGGCCGGTGGCGGCGACAGGATGGCACTCGGTCATGTTGGTGCCGATGGCGAAGATGGTATCGGGTTTGTCCATGTCCTTGAGGGGATTGGACATTGCGCCTCTTCCGATTTGAGCGGCCAGACCGGCCACGGTGGGAGCGTGTCAGGCTCGACTACAGTTATCGATGTGGTGGGTCCCGAAGCCGGCTCGAATGAATTTCTGCATCGAGTAGGCGGCTTCGTGTGGGGCCCGCCCGGAGGCGATGCCGAAAATACTATGTCTTCCGTACTTCGCTTTCGCTTTCGCGAATCCGGCGGCGGCGGCTTTGAGCGCTTCGTCCCATTCGACTTCTTTGAAGGAGCCGTCGGCTTGTTTGATGAGGGGTTTTTTAAGGCGGTCCTCGTGTTGGATGAAGTCGTAGGTGAACTGGCCTTTGATGCAAAGGGCTCCTTTATTGGCGGGGCCGTCCATTGCAGGCACTGCGCCCACGATTTTGTCGCCTTTGGTCATGAGGTCGATGGAGCAACCGACGGCGCAGTAGGGGCAGACCGTGCGGGTTTTTTTGATCGGTTCGGGGAGTGCTTCAGCCCGGATTGCTTTTTTATCGGCGAGGGCTCCGGTGGGGCAGGTCTGGATGCACTGGCCGCAGAAGGTGCAGTCGGAGTCGCGCAGGTCGTTGTTGAACTCGGTCGTGATCTGGGTGTCGAAGCCGCGGTTCGCGATGGAGATGGCGTAGTCGCCTTCTTGCTCGGCACAGACTCTCACGCAGCGGTAGCAGGAGATGCATTGCTCGTAGTCGCGGAGGATGAAGGGATTGGCGTCCTGGAGGTTGGTAGTGCCGGATTTTTTGCCAGCGAAGCGGCTGGTACGGGCTCCGTATCGGTTGACGAGGGTGGAGAGTTCCTGGGAGGCGAGGCCGCGGAGGGGATCGACATCGATCTGGCGGTTTTCGGAGGCGACCATTTCGAGGAGCGTCTTGCGCATCTTCTCGATCTGGGGCGGGGCGGTTTTGACGACCATGCCGTCGTTGGCTTTGGTGGTGCAAGAGGCGACGGGATTGCGGATGCCTTCGACCTCGACGACGCAGAGGCGGCAGCCGCCGAAGGCCTCGAGCCGATCATCGTAGCAGAGAGTGGGGATGTCCTTTTCGAGGCGGGTCGCAACTTGGTAGATCGTTTCACCTTCAGTGAAGGTGGTCTGCTGGCCATCGATGGTGATGGCGAGTTGGGCGGCGATGGCGGAGGTGGGGTCGTTGATCATGGTGTCGCGCGGGAGATGTTAACCGAATAAATGGAGAAAGGCAAAGGGTGGATCTTGGAAGGCAACTACGGCGAGTTGGTGAGCAGGTTTTTGAGGCGGGTGGTGAGATCGGCCTTGCTGATGCGGGAGGCGGCTAGGTCGAGGACGAGGGCTTCCCACAGAGCGAGGTCTAGGTGGGTTGCTGGATTCAAGAGATTGTTTTGCGCCAAGAAGACGAGGCAGGTGGCGAGGGCGGTGCGCTTGTTGCCGTCATTGAAGGGATGATTTTGGCAAAGATGGAAAAGGTAGGCAGCGGCTATTTCAGTGGGAGCTTGGACCAATGGCTGGCCGCCGAACGATGCTTGAGGAGCCGCAATGGCACTTTCCAGAAGGCCAAGGTCTTTGACTCCGGCGAGGCCACCGTGTGCGGCGCGGACTTCTTCGTGAATCGCGAGCACCGATGAAACGGTGTGGTGAGCGAACTGAGTCATTTGGAGAGTCGATCAAAAAGCTCGCTGTTTGCGGTGATGATTGCTTTGGCTGTCTCCACTGCGGATTGCGGCTGGATGGTGTCTCGAAGAGGGGTGAAGGAGATAGTGCCGCCTTCGTGAATGGTGACGGAGAGTTGGTCACCTTCTTTAAGATGGGCCATTTCGAGGAAGGCGGCGTCGAGGATGATGCCTTTTGAGTTCCCGATTTTCTTGATCGTCTTAACCATGAATAACAATGTATTACATTCAAATTCGAGAGTCAAGAATCCCTGCGGGTGAGATTTTTTCCTTTTTTTGTCCGCTTGGGGGCGGTGGTGGTGTCTTTTTTGTGATGGTGAAATTCGAGTCAGAGAGGTTGTTGGAGGAGTTTGTGAGATCAGGCTCGGAGGAGGCGTTTACGCAGGTGGTGGCAGAGCACTCGGGCTTGGTCTTAGCGACGGGGATGCGGAAGGTGGGGAATCGGGCGGAGGCTGAGGAGGTGATGCAGGAGGTTTTTGTGATGCTAGCGAAGAAGGCCGGGGCTTTGGTGAGGGGGGAAGTTGTGGTGAGTGCCTGGCTTTATCGGCAAACGTGTCGGTTGGCGGCGAACCGGGTGCGGGGTGAGGTGCGGCGGAAGCGGCGGGAAGAAGAGTTTGGAGCGGTGACGGAAACTGAAAATGGAACAATGATGATGGAAGAGATTGATGAAGCGTTGGGGCAATTGACGGAGCAAGAGCGGGGGTTGGTGATTTGTCGGTATGTCGAGGAACGTGACTATGCCGAGATGGGGCGGCGCTTTGGGGTGTCGGTCGAGGCTGTTAGGAAGAAGGTGGGGCGAGCGGTGGAGAAGTTGCGGGTGGTTTTGGCGAAACGGGGCGTTGGGGTTTCGGCGAGTGCTCTGACGGTGGGATTGGTGGGGCTGGGTGGGGCGAGGGCTTCGGCTGGGTTGGTGATGAGCGTGAGCGGGGCGGCGGTGCAGAAGGGGGTGGTTTCTGGGAGCGGGATGTTTTCGTTGGTAGGAATTTTAGCGGGAGCGCTGGGGGTTTCGGTAGTGATGGGTGGGGTGAGGATGATGGAGGGGGAGGAGGCCGCAGTTTCGTCGGTGATGGAGTCGGGGAGGGTTCTGAGGAATGGAGAAAGTGTGTTGACGCGAATTAGGAATACTGGGGCGGCTGGAAGATCTTTGAGTGATGAGGAGATTTGGGAGAATTTGGTGATGCTAGATGGTGAGCCGATGACGGTGGTGACGGATTTGTTGGTGGAGGAGGTTTTGAGGTCGGTTCCGGGCGAGCGTTTTTTTGAGTTTATCGACGAGGCGGATAAGAGGGTGTCGGTGAAGATGAAGGAAAGGTTGTGTTATTCGCTGTTGGAGAAGGCGGTAGAAACGGCTCCGATCGGGACGGTGGAAGGCATTTTGGAAAAGGGTGTTTTTGAGATGAGAAATCCGAAGTTGGGATATTCCAGTTATTTGGGTGTTCATGCGGTTGTGAATTTGTTCAGCCATGATCTTGAAGCGGCGTCCGTTTGGGTGATCGAGAATTGGTGGCGATTTGAAGAGATGGGGGAAGAGGGAAGCGTGACGGAATCCCGCACCACGAGGCGTCGACAGCTGGAAGGAGGTTTTTCTCCCAATGACATGTGGGTTGATGTGGTGGGGCGGGCAACTGCGCGTGCTGTCTACCATGTCGAGGGCTTTCAGGGAGTTGAGGCTTTTGCGAAGAACTTTGACGATGAGATGGCAGCGACGATGTGGAGGAATCTCATGTGTCGGTCAGGAGTAGGATTGAAAGAAGGCGAATTCTATCCGGTTCAGCATGCGGAGTATCTTGCGACATTGCCCGATCATGAGCCTTTTGGGGGGATGAAGGAGCTGGCTTGGCTGACGTGGTATGAGCGCTGGGGGAGTGACTTGAAGAGCCGGGAGGAAAAGGTGACAAAAGAAGAATATATGAGCGCTTTACCAGGGCACTCAGCTGCGGACTTTAAGAAGTCGTGTCTTGATGAGGTTCACCGGATCGAGAAAAGGGGTGAGAAATGAAAAATCAATTTTGGATGTCTGCTTGTTTGGGTGGGGTTTTGGCCGGATTGGTTTGGGCTTTCTTTCCTGTGAGTTGGGTTGAACAGGCTCAGGATTTGGTTGAGGTGCCGTTTGCAAAAGTTGCAAAAGTTGCTGGAGTTGAGCGGGTGAGGGGGCGAAGCGTCTTTGAGGAGCTGGAAGAGGCTGATTCCATCGAAAGGAAACTTGCTGCCGTGGAGCGGCTGCATCAAATGGATTTAACGGAGCTACGGAGGGAAATGGCGGGGTGTCCTGATGGATGCTACAATCGGAAATATACCTTTGGGATTCAGGCGATGGTTTTGAGAATGGCGGAAATAGATCCGCCCGGGGCGTTAGATTGGATCAGGGAAAAGTGGCCGAATCGGGACAATTTGGATTCCGGGCTAAATCAGGCCTGGCGCCTTGTCTGTCTGGAATGGGCCCATCAGGATTCGCTCGCTCTGCTTGATGTGTGGGCTGATGCGGAGACTCGTTTGAATGATCCTTTTCAAGTCCATGATTATTTTCTGTCGGAAATGTTGTTGGCGGGAAGGCCTCTGGGATGGATGACGCTTTACCATGTCTCCGACTTTCCTCCGATGCGTCGAGAGAGGTTTGTGAGCACGCTGAAGTCAGGGGATGATTTTTGGGAGGCTTTAGATACTTGGAATCATCCTCCTGCAAAGGCGAGGAAACGGTGGGAAAGGGGTCTGCATGAAAAATATGGGGCAGCCAAGATGTGGATTGAGCAACAATCGAACCCGAGAATGAATCCACTGGCGCAGAAAATTATTCGGCGATGGCGGGAGGTGGATGAGGCTGGTTTTGTGGGGTCGGAGTTTGTGGGGTGGGAGAGGGGCGGGGAGTGAGGTTGTTGGGTGAGGGGTCACTCGGGAAGAAGCTGAGAGCATCTTCTACGAGGTGGGCGCGGGTCGCGGCGAATCGGGTGCGCGGGAGGAGAGAGTTGGAACGAGAGATGTTTTGGAGGAATTCTGCAGGACGTTGCCTCAGGAGCTTACCGTTGAGTTTCAAGGGCGTGCATTGATGAGGTGGAGCGAATCGAGAAAGGTGGTGGGAGAATAATCCGAATTCTAAATTCTCTGGCGCAGGGGATCAAAAAAAACGGCGGAGCCGCCCTAAGGACGACCCCACCGAAATGCTTGTCTAGCAGGAGCTAGCGCTTCTTTTCGACCCGGAACCGGGTCTTTTAGTTTTTCCGAACGGAGAAGAAGAGCTTATCGGCATCATCCAGAAAGACCGCTGGAACGATATAGGTCGTGCTCTCGCCCTCAGTCGCGATTGAATCATCGATTTCCGACCAATCTTCCAGAGGAATCGAAAGATCGGCAGTCGAATAAATCGCATAAGTTGTTCCTGCAGAACTTCTGGAGTTCCAAGTCAGTGAGACGTTCCCATTTTCAGCGACTGAGATGTCGGTAATCGTAAGTCCCAGTCCACTGCCGCCGCCGAGCAAGACTTCGATACTGGCACCGTCGCCATCGGCCCAAATTTCGGCGATCTCGTCGACCGACAAGGCGCGAGCCCAGATCGCAACATCGTCGATCTTGCCATTCCAGCCACGACCGAGGGCATCTGGATTGTCCCCGATGCGCATCCGGTTGGCGCGATCTTCGAGAACCGCCCCGGGCTTGGTGGCGACTTCGACGTTGTCGATATACAGGCTTTCGATGCCTGTGGCACCATCGGTGACGCCCACCACGTGGTGCCAGGTCTCTGGATCGCTACCGATCATGATTGGGACGCCGTGGGCCGGGGTATCACCGACGCCGCCTGTCCAGGAAAATTCCTCCGGGACATCGCCACCGCGGCGATGCACGCGCCAGCCATTGCCCTCACCCTTGGCGATCAGGCACTGCCAGTTTGTGTCGATCGCTGCAGCAGTGCACCATACTGAGACGGTCATACTGCCCCCGGTGAAGTCGAACTCGGATTCTTCGCCACCGGTGATGATGACGTTTAGCGTCCCATCGAGGTTGATTGCATTATCGAACTTGCCTGTTTCAAAGGGGATTACGCCCCCCTCTGCGGTGCCGTGGTTCTCATCGGCCGCGTCCATCAAATCGGCGTCGAGCGGCCAGTAAGAAACCAAGCCGAATTCGATGCCTGTGCCGCCGGATAAAGGATCGTCGTCAATGCCATCGGGAACGGTGTCGCCGTCGGTGTCCGGATTGAAGGGATCTGTGCCTGCAGTGAGTTCGTCGCCGTCGTTCAGCCCATCGCTATCGGTGTCGGGATTGAGGGGATCGGTTCCCGTCATGGTTTCACTGACGAAGGTGCCGCCGCCGTCTTCGACCCCGTCGGAGAGACCGTCCATGTCGCTATCCTCCACGTTCGGATCAGTTCCGCGCTGGCATTCTTCCAAGTTTAAGGAACCATCGTTGTCTGCGTCCTCAGCCGCGTCAGCAGCGAGCAGTGGATCATGGCCATTATCGATCTCATATCCGTCGACCATCATATCGTCGTCGGTGTCAGCATCGAGCGGGAGGGTGTTTGCGGCGATTTCGGCTCCGTCGTTTAGGCCGTCGTCATCGGAGTCGTTGTCATTCGGGTTCGTGCTGTGGGTATTCACTTCGTCACCGTCGGTCAGATCATCGTCATCGCTATCGGGATCCATGGGGTCGGTGGAATTGTCACCGCCGTTCCACTCCTCGAGATTGGTGAGTCCATCGTTGTCAGGATTCTCGGCAGAGTCATCGACGGCGGGATCGAGACCGTTCGCAAGCTCCCAACCGTCGTCCATGCCATCGCCAGCCCCGCCGTTCTCAGTGTCCTCGCCCGTGTCCGGAGAGAATGGTTTGGCACCATCAGCAAGTGCCTGAATCTGGATCTCGGTAAGGACCGAGTCCCACACAGCGATGTCATCGATCAAACCGTTGTACCAGGCTTCGCCACCGTTGCGGCCGCCGATGATAAGGTTACCGGAGCCGTTCGGGCTCAACTTTGCGGTGGGATCGCTGTCGGCCGTGCCGTTCAAGTAGATCGTGCCGAGGTCGGTGGCCCCGTCATAGACGAAGGTCGCGTGCGCCCAGTCGGTGTCGTTCAGCATTGTGTTGGCGTTGTGGTCGTTGCCCCAGTGTGCCTGGTGGAGAGTTCCACTGCCTCGCATACCGTTGTGGATTCCCTGACTCGACTGCCCAAAAAAGAAGCGGTCACCGGCTAAAGAGGCGGCGTCCGGTTTGATCCAGGCCGCCATGGTGTAGCTCCCCGTATCTCCCAATCCCGCGCCGTCGCGATTGCCCAAGAGCGCCGGAACATCGAAAGTGGTCACGTTGAGGATGCCGTCGGTGAATCGCGCGGCACCCGAGGGAGTAGAGCCCCCCGGGGCACCACTTTCGCCGAAGGTGACGGAGCTGACGACGGTGCCATCGTAGCCGTTGCCAGTACTGTCGATGGCGACGGTCGCACCGTCGGCCTCGTCGAGAGGGAAATACAACAGGGGTTCGGGGAGCTGCTGGCCGAAGGCCGTGAGCGCCATCGCTGAAAAGACAGCGAAGCTCGAAGCGAGCGATTTAAAATGAGGGTCTACTAGATGCTTCATATATTTATTGTGTGTGTGTGTGTGTGTGTGTGTCTTTCTCCCGATCATCGGATTGAAGGCAGGAATGAACTCACATCTATCATAAAACACCGATGCAAATGTCAGCACCGAAAGTCTATGTAACTTGGTATCCTATGTGGAAAAGTATCCGACACCAGAACGAAATTGGATCTTTCAAGAAATTTATATTCGCGCCCTGCGATTTTGCCGTCGCGCTATTTCAGCTTCTTTTTGAGCAAGAAAATCCGCCTGAGAAAGGGGGGGGAGTGAGGGGGGCGATGTGACCGGGACGGTCACGCCACGTTATTGCCAGGTGGGGTTGCGGATGGGGTGGTTGGATTTTGTTTTTTGGAGGGCGGCTTTGACTTCTTTTGTGAAGGGGGAGTCGGGGGGGGCGACTTTTGTGAGTTGGTTGAGGGTGGTGGTGGCTGCTTTGTATTGGGAGAGGTTGGCTTGGGCGTAGGCTAGGGTGAGAAGGTGGTTTGCGTTGCGGTTTTTGGAGAATTGGTTGAGGCGGGAGGCGAGGGCTAGGGCTTCTTGAGGACTGCGGATTTTTTCTTGCGGGTGGGTGGAGAGGATGCGGGAGAGGAGGTTGGCGGCGTCGAGGAATTTGGGGGAGGTGCCGAGGATGGTTTTGCAGTTGGCGATGGCTTGGGCGGGTTGTCCTTGTTCTAGCTGGAGGAGGATGAGGCGGTAGCGGAGGACGGGGTCGGTGGGTTTGAGGAAGACGGTTTTTGCGAGATGGATGAGGGCGAGTTTTGGGTCGCGGTTTTCGAGGGCGAGGCGGGAGGCATCTTCGCGGAGGTCGGCGTTTTCGGGATGTTCCTGGATAGTGTCGTGGAGGGTGACGAGGGCTTCGGGCAGTTGCTTGGTTTCGCTGAGGCCGGCGGCGAGGAGGCGGACAATGCGGATGTCTTGGGGGAGGAGTTTTCGGGCTTCGCGGAGGGGGGCGATGGCTTCGGCGGGGCGGCCGTTTTGGCCGAGGAGTTGGCCGAGGAGGAGGAGGTTGTCGGCGTGGTTGAATTTGGTGCCTTTGAGGAAGGGTTTGGAGAGGGCGGAGCCGAGGTAGGAGATGGCGAGGTCGGGGAGGTCGCGTTGGACGAGTTGGTCGGTGGTGCGCTGGGGAGTGGCGGGGGCGGGATCACCGACCCAGCGTCCGGTGAAGGGGGTGCCGGCGGTGCGGCGTTCGCGGGAGGTGGCTTTCTCGAGTTTGGCGTCGGCGATGACTTGGTCGGGGGAGACGGGGCCGCGGTAGATTGCGAGGAGTTCGCCATCGGCTGAGACGAGGAAGCTGGAGGGGACAGGGATGGGGGTCCAGAGGTCGACGATGGAGGCTTGGAGGGCGTCGAGGAGTTCGACGGCATTTGGTGAGGCCATTTCGGCGGGGAAGGGGGAGCCGATGGATTTTAAGAAGGTGTCGGACTGGGTGCGGGGTTCTTGGTCGGTTGAGAAGAGGATGAGGTCGAGGCCGGAGGACTTCCATTTTTGGAATTCCTTGGCCCACTCAGTGAGTTCTTTTTGGCAATGGGGACAGGTGTGGCTCCAGAGGGAGATGAGGGTGGTGTTTTTAAAGGAGAGGAGTTTGCGATCGGCGGTGGGGAGGTCGGGGACGGCGTTTCCGGCGGGGGGAATGATGCGGGCGAGGTCGGTGGGGGGAGCGGGTTGTTGGTCGGATGGAGTGAGGGAGTGGGTGGGAGCCTTTTTGCGTGGGGTGGCTTTGTCAGAGTCTTGGGTGAGGTGGAGGAATTGGTCGGGTTGGAGGTCGGTGAAGGTTTGGGGTGCTGAGCCGGGCCAATGAACGATGATTTTTTCGATGGTGGCATTTTTTCCGAGGCCGAAGTGGAGCCAGCGAGAGGATTGGGAGAGGAAGGATTGTCCGGCGTGGAGGGTGCGGAGGTGGGGGATGGCTTGGTCTTTGAGGTGGACGGCGACGCGGGCGCCGATGGCATCGCGCGGGGTGGTTTTGGCGGTGCCGGTGAGGTGGAGGGAGAGGAAGGAGGAGTCGGATTGGAGGTTGTTTTTTAAGAGGCGAACGCGGGGTGCGGTGCGGTTGGAGACGAAGAGGTCAAGGTCGCCGTCTTGGTCGTAGTCGATGAGTCCGATGGCGCGGGCGTCGTCGGCGAAGTCCCAGCCGATGGCGGTTGAGACGTCGGCGAAGGCTCCGCCGTCGCCGCAGTTAAGGAAGGCGTTGTTGGTTTCGCGGCCGGAGAAGGATTTGTTTTCGTGAAGGAGGCGGTTGAGGGCTTTCCAACCTTGGCGGTAGGATTGGAGTGAGTTGAGGTTTTGGGAATCGAGGGGGGATTGCGACACGACCTGTCGCCAGTAGACACTTCACAAGTCGCCGCTGTCCTCGGCGGTGATGAAGCCGTTGGCGGCGAGGATATCGAGCCAGCCGTCGTTGTTGAGGTCGGCGAAGGTGGAGCCCCAGGACCAGCGGGCCATGGCGGTTTTTGTCTGGACGGAGACGTCGGTGAAGCCGCCTTTTCCGTTGGCGGCGAAGAGGGTGTTGCCGCGAGCCATGCGGCGGAAGGTGGAGCGGGCTTCTTCGTTGCGATCGAGTTCTTTGAGGAAACGCCTTTGAGTAGTGATGCGGTTGCCGGCGCTGGAGAACATGTTGGAGACGTAGAGGTCCATCCAGCCGTCGCGGTTAAAGTCGCCCCAGTTGGTGGACATGCCGGCGGCGGAGTCTTCGATGCCAAGTTGGGGGGCGATGTTGATGAAGAGGGGGAGTTGGCCGGGGGATTGGGGACCGCGATTTTGGTAGAGGCAGTTTCGGCCGAAGTCGTTGGCGACGTAGAGGTCGAGGTCGCCGTCTTGGTCGTAGTCTTCCCAGGAGGCGGCGAAGGAGAAGCGGGTGTTGTTTTGGTCGAGGCCGGTTTGGGCGGTGACGTCTTCGAAGGTCCAGTCGCCTTGGTTTTGCCAGAGGATATTGGGGCCGCCGTTGTTGGCGTCGTGGAAGGGGACGGGTTCGCCGAGGGCTCCGGCGCGAGCTTCGGCGTTGGAGGGATTGTAGCCGCAGACGTAGACATCGAGGAGGCCGTCTTGATCGAAGTCGGCGGAGGAGATGGAGAAGGATTGAGCTTTGGTGCCGATGCCGAAGGTGAGTTGGAAGTGGCCCTTGCCGTCCATGTTTTCCATGAAGAGGAGTTTGAAATCTTGGGAGACGACGAGGTCTTGGTCGCCGTCATTATCGAGGTCGAGGAAGAGGGCGGCGGCGCAGAAGTCCATCCAGTCGGTTTTCGATTCGGCGGAGAAGTCGGTGAGAGTGCCGTCGGGGTTTTGGAGGAAGAGGAGATTTGGAAGGCCGCCTTGTTGGCAGAGGTAGAGGTCTTCGAGGCCATCGCCATTGACATCGCCGAGGGCGAGTCCGTGATTTGCGGCGGGGTCGAGGCCGAAGTCGCGGGGGAGGCGTTGGCGCCAGTGGTCGGAGGAGCGGAGGAGTTGGGATTGGTAGGAGGGATTTTTTTCGAAGGCGGAGGCGGTGACATCGGAGAGGAGTTGTTGGGGGGTGGCTTGGGTGATTTCTTCGTGGTGGCGGAGGGCGATTGTTTTGAGGAGGGGGGGAGTGGTGGCGGTCCAAACGCAGTACCAGTCGGCGTTGATTTGGAGGAGGGGGGATTTGAGGGTGATCAAGGACCGGGTGGTGACCTTGTTGATGTTGGTGATTTTGATTTTGGATTTGAATTTGGTTTCGGGGCGCGCGGTGATTTTTGAGTAGGGGAGCAAATCACCGAGGTCGGAGACACGGCGGACGGTGAGACCGGCATTTTCGAAGCTGAGGGTGGTTTTGGGTTGGAGGAGTTGGTGGGAGGTGAAGTCCGAGGTGATGACATTGCTGGGTCTTTGGTGGAGGAGGTCGTCGAGGAAAATGGCGAGGGTGGCGGCGTATTGGGTGGCGAGGGCTTCAGATTCCCAGCCGTCTTTTGTGGGGTCGATGCGTTCGTAGGCATCGTTGAGGTCCTCTTGGTAGCGATTTTGGCCGAGAGAGGGATTTTTAGAAACCGAGGAAAGGTCCCCGAAAAGGGGGAGAGAGAGTGCGAGGAGAGTTAAAAAGCCCAAGAGTTTCATCGTTTTTTGAGAATGCCTGTGAGGGGTGATTTGTCGAGTCAGGAGGATATTCAGGCGAATGGTTCACTTGTTTGATGAAAAGAAGGGCCTTTCTGTGGTGAAACGCACTTGTAAGGTGGGATTTGTGCCGCCATGTTGCCGCCCCGCCTCCAAAAGCGGATTTTTTGCGATGAGTTCACCAATTGTCATTCCCGAAAACGCCCCGTTTAATGCCGAGCAACGCGCCTGGCTCAGTGAGTTTCTTAGCAAGGCTTTGTCCGGACAAGAGGTCTCGGTGAAGTCGACTGGTCCGGCCACTCCGGTGACGGTTCTTTGGGGAAGCCAGACCGGTAATTCCGAGGGGGTTGCCAAGAAGCTGATGAAAGCATTGAAGGCTGGAAATTATGAGCCGGAAATTTTTGATATGGGGGTGTATGACAAGGCGCGTCTTCCTGAGGAGAAAAATCTCCTGATCATCACAAGCACTTATGGTGACGGTGAACCTCCCGATAATGCGGCGGATTTGCACGAGTATTTGATGGGCGATTCGGTTCCGAGCCTGGAGGGGGTGAATTTCTCCATCTTGGCGCTCGGGGACAGTGAATATCCCGATTACTGCCAATGCGGGATCGAGTTGGATCAACGTTTGGAGGCTTTTGGCGCGACGCGAATGTTCAAGCGGATCGATTGTGATGTCGATTACGACGATGAGTTTTCGGAATGGAAGCAAGGGGTCGTTGGTGCGATGGGCGGCATGGAGGTGGCGTCGACAGAGCCGGAAATGGGAGATGATGAGCCCTTTGGGAAAAAGAATCCTTTTCCATCGGCGGTTCTCAATATCTACGACCTAAATGGTTCCAACTCGGAGCGTGAGACCTATCA
Source organism: Akkermansiaceae bacterium (assembly GCA_047629805.1). GTDB lineage: Bacteria > Verrucomicrobiota > Verrucomicrobiia > Verrucomicrobiales > Akkermansiaceae > SW10. The sequence continues at coordinate 25,601 of JBLHUR010000025.1, forward strand.
CATCGAGCTCTCGCTTGAGGGCTCCGGATTGGCCTATGAGACGGGAGACGCCCTTGGTGTGCTTTCGCAAAACCCGGCCCAGATCGTGGATGAAATGCTCCCGTTGCTGCCTTTCAATATTAAGGATGAGGTGCCTCTTCCGAATGGGGGCGAGGCGTCTTTGCGTGAGGCTTTGATCACTTCCTACGATATTCGGAGTTTGAATAAGAAGATCCTTACGGCTTGGTCCGAGCGGTCAGGCTCGCCGTTTTTGCGGGCGCTGGTCGAGGCGGGATCACGTGAGGAGATTGAGGAGTTTTGTTGGGGGCGTGAGTTGATCGACTTGATCAATGATCACCCGGCGGATTTTTCTGATGGTGAGGAGTTCGTGGGTGTTTTGAAGAAGCTACAGCCGCGGCTTTATTCGATCGCTTCCAGTCCGAATGCTCACCCGGGTGAGGTTCATTTGACGGTGGCAATCGTGCGCTATCAGAGCCACGGACGTGATCGTGGTGGTGTTTGTTCGACTTACCTGTCCGATCGAGCGGGGGATGTCGTCGCGGGAGTTTTTGTTCACAATAACAAGGCCTTCCGTTTGCCGGATGATCTCACGAAGGATGTCATCATGGTGGGGCCGGGAACCGGGATCGCGCCATTCCGGGCCTTTCTGGAGGAGCGTGTGGTTTCGAAAGCAAGTGGCCGGAATTGGCTCTTCTTTGGTAATCCGCACCGTGCCACGGATTATATCTATGAGGATGAGATTGCAGGGTGGGTTGAGAGTGGGGATCTCGCGAAGCTCGACCTTGCTTTTTCTCGTGATCAGGCGGAGAAAATTTACGTTCAGGATAAGATGCTGGAGGCCGGTGCCGATCTCTGGGACTGGCTGCAAGGCGGCGGGTATTTCTACGTTTGTGGAGATGCTTCGCGCATGGCAAAGGATGTGGACCGGGCGCTTCACTCGATTGCACAAACCTATGGTGGTTTGAGCGAGGAGGAAGCCGTGGGATACTTCAAGGGTCTTAAGAAAGAGAAGCGCTACGCTCGCGACGTTTATTAAAACTCCGCACTGGATTTTCCGGTCGGTTGAAGCGAGGGTTCCACCGTGAGTGATCTCGTCCGTGTTGAGCCTGTAGCCCTTTTGCCGACCCCTGCAGGTTGTGCTGTTTTTCTGGGCGACGGAAAGAAGGTCATCGTTTTTTATATCGATCCGGCGATCGGGGCTTCGATCAATGCGGTTCTAGCGGGGGCAACGCCGCCGCGTCCGCTATCCCATGATCTTTTCGCGCAAACCCTGGAGGCCTTTGGCGCCGAGGTCTTGCACGTCACAATTGTGAAGCACGAGGATGAGGTCTTTTTTGCCCGTCTTATTCTGAAAGCGGAGAACGAGATCATGGAGAAAAAGATCGTGGAGTTGGATGCCCGACCGAGCGACAGCATCGCGCTTGCGGTGCGGCACAAGGCACCCATTTTTGTAGTGCCGGAAGTTTGGGCGGAACTTGAGGATATGAGCGAGGCGCTTGAAGCCGTTCGTAATCAGAAAGATCCGCCGAGTGGCTTTGGGGTGTGAGTCAGTTCAAAAAAGATCACTTGCAGCCTAAGAGACGAGCAGTAATTTGATTTCAATGAGCCAAAAAGAATATCTGCTAGAAGAAGTCCTTCTGAACCCTGAGAAGCGTGTCTTTTCCGCCTTCGATCTGAGTCGCCTCCTCGACACCGTCTTCGCGCCCACTCAGGGATGCCGCGTTTGTATTTTGATCGACTTTGAAGAGCCTGCGAAGTGGATCAAAGATTTTGCATTTAAGGGGGAAGAGCAGTTTGAGGTGCAAAACAATGCGCTGAAATATTTTCATGAGGGTCTGAAAAACGGTGTGTTGAAAGAGCTGGGGATGACCGGTGGCGAGATGTTCGCTTACAAATATACCTATGGATCCAATCTCGATATGAAAGATGAGGTTTGGAATACCGATGGTGAGCAACTCTCGTTGGATAAGGATATTTACAGCGAATATGACATCGTCCTCTGCATTTCCACTTGGTCTGCGACCGCGCCGCTCACCGCGAAGTGTAAGGAGTTCAACTTCCGTGGAGCGACGATGCATGGAATGAACGATGTCATCTTGAACTCGGGACTTGCGGTAAATTATCAGGAAGTTTCTGAAGATGCCGAGAAGATGCGGGTGGCTTTGAGCAATGCGAATGAGGTCGAAATTGACTTCGAAATGGAAGATGGTGAAATACTCACCGCTTGGCTTGGACTGGGTGGGCAGGATGCGCAGAAATCCCATGGGCTTTGCCGGGGAACGAAGCCGGATATTGCCAACCTTCCGGCGGGAGAGGTTTACTTTGTCCCCCGGGATGCCCGTGGGAAATTCCCAATGAAGTACGAAGATGGGACGCTGGGGGTGCTCGATGTGGTCGATCGTGATGTCGTGAAGTCGACCTTGATCGAGGGAAATCAAGCGACGATCGACGAACACAATGCCCGTCTTGCTGACGACCCGATGACGGGGACCCTTGGTGAGTTGGGTTTTGGGACCCAAGTGTTGCCGGTTTCTTATCAGGACATCCAGGACGAAAAGGTTTTGGGAACCTGTCATCTTGCGACCGGACGCGATGATCATTTGGGTGGAGACATCGCGCCGGAGATGTTCAAGAAGCACGAGAACAGCACTCACGACGACATCCTTTTTGCTCCGCATAAGACGCCTAACTTTAACGTCAAGGAGGTCCGCATGATTTGGGACGATCGCACGGAGGCGGTGATCGAAAATTTCCGTCCTTCGGCTTACGTGATGAGAGCCCTTACGGGGGCCCTTACTCCGGAAATGGCGCCTGCTTAGGCGTCGTTATTTCGTGGGGCTTGCAACCCAGCCCGCGATGGGGACCTCACCAAGGTCACGACATTGGAAGGAGAGGGGTTTTTCCAGCCCCCCTCCTTTTTTGTGATTTGGGAGGGGATCTTGCAGGTCTCGATTTATAGGGTATTCTAAGGGAGTGACAGACAGACTTTAACTTTCGCTCCGCTCCTATGATTAACCCCACTCAACCCGTGAATTTAGCAACTGCGCAGAAAAAAAACTCATCGCGTTTTCGGCCGTGGCTCCAAGAGCACGGGTCAAAGCTCCTTTTGTTCGCCCGACAACAAACCCGCTCCTTAGCTGATGCCGAGGATGTCTTTCAGGATGCCTTGGTGAAGCTGGCCCGGAAGGTGGAGGAGGGGACCTTTGTTGGAGGTCAAGACGCTTGGCTTTCATTTATTTACACCCAGATTCGGCGGGAAGCGATCGACTTAGGTCGGAAAGATGACCGCCGAAGAAAACGTGAAGAAAATGTCGTGAAGGACGACCGGTCTCTCGGACGAGATGTGGAAATGCCCCTCTTTGAAGAAGGGGAAAGTAAGGATGAAACTCGTCGGATTCTCATCGAAGGGATGAAGGCCTTACCTCAAAAATTCTCGGAAGTGATCAACATGAAACTTTGGGGTGAACGGACCTTTGCCGAGATTGGCGAGGCTTTGGAAATCTCTCTCAACACGGCGGCCTCCCGTTATCGCTATGGAATCGAAGCCCTGCGCAAGCAACTTGCGACGGCGCGGCTCAACGGCGATCTTTAAATTTTTCCCACACCCTCCCCACGAAACACACCATGAACCTCGATACCTCACAACTCGAAGGGCAACTCAAGGAGATGACCCCGGCAGGTCTCCCAGATTCACTTTTGGACCGACTCGATTCAGCGATGTCGGCGGCGGCGGCAGAAGTTGCACCTGCAGAAGAAAAAATCATCGTCGTATCTTCAGATACCGAACTGGCGGCCTTGGAAAACACGCTGCGCAGACTCGTGCCCTACGGTGTCCCTGAAGACATGATTTCCCGGCTCGATTCTGCGATGTCCCGCTGGCACGAAGTTGTCCCGGTGGAAGAAAAAATTGTTTCAATTCATCCCGAGCCGGCGCGACAGAGTTCGTCCTGGTTTGGCCTGCGGTCGGCGGCGGCGGTCGGTCTCCTCGGAGCCGGAGTGGCCTTTTTGACGAGTGGGAATGAACCAGCTCCGATGGCTGAGGCACAGCGTATCCCTATCGTCTCTGACGGCATGACTTCGCATGCCGTTTTCACCCCGAATGATGCGCGAGCCTCATTGGTCTCGTCGAGCGATCACGGCGTGGTTTGGACCAAGGCTGGGCAGCCAGTTCGCTGCACCGAAATTCACCTCACTAATCAGTTCCGATTTGTGAACGAGCGTGGTGAGCGACTCATTTTGGAGCAGCCGAAAAGAGAGGTCCGATTCACTTCAATTAGATTCGATTAAACAAATTTTTCGAAGCTCAACGCTCAATCAGCGAAATGAAATACGCTCTAATAAAAATCACAACGATCGGCCTCACCGCCCTCGTCGGAACCTTCGCTAGCCTTTCGGCGATCGAACGTCCCACGGGAGAGAAAGTGAAGGAAGAAATCCCAGCCAAGCCGGTCGAGCCCCAGGGCGGCATCCTCGGTGATCATGAGGGATTTGACGAACTTGAAGGCCTTACGCTTAAAAATTTGGTCATCCCTCAAGAGAAAGTAGCCTATCTCGGAGTGGGTGGACAAGAGTCCAGCGAAACTCTCCTGATGCACCTCAATCTCGAGAGCGGTCTGCTCCTTACGACGGTTGATCCCACCAGTCCTGCAGGCCTCGCCGGCCTCAATGAACACGACGTGATCGTCGAAGTTGACGGGACTAAGTTGACCGATCAGGATTCTCTCCGTGCTGCCCTTGCGGAGGTCAAGCCAGGGGATGGAGTCCTTCTGAAACTCATCCGTCGCGGGAAATCCATCGAACAAAAGGTGACCCTTGGGGAAGCTCCTGCTCGCCGCAATATTCAGCCGCTTGCTCTCGTTCCGAATCAGGCCGCCGACATGAACCGACTGCTCAATGAGCAACTTGGAAATGCGCTCGGTGGTTTCGGAAATGCCGAGCTTCAGAAGGAGATGATGGAGCAGCTTGAGAAAGCTCTCGGTGATCGCGGAGCCGGTTTTCAGCAACTCCGTCTCGATCTTGGTGCCAACATGCGCAATGGCGAAGACATGAAGATGGGGATCAAGGGCTTCGGCTCAGTCCGTCTTGAGGACGAAGAAGGGTCGATTGAAATGAAGACGAAGAACGGTCAGCGTGAACTCGCGATTCGCGACAAGGAAGGGAAGCTTCTCTTCGAAGGACCTTACGATAGTGAGATCGACAAAGCCGCCGTGCCCGAGGACTACCGGGAACGGGTTGAGCGTCTCGACATGGGGAACAAGGGCTCATTTCGGCTGGAGCTGAATGGCAAAGATCTCCTAGAGAGGGGCAAGAAGAAGGTGGAGAAAGCAGAGGGAAAGGGCGAATAAATCCCTCCTGCGCTGACTCAAAGTTTTAAGCAAAGCAGCACCTCATGCGGGGTGCTGTTTTTTTATTCGGTCGGCAGAGGAATTGCGCGAACTTCGACTAACTCGATCTCGAAGATGAGCAATTGGTTGGGCCCGATTTCGCTGCTGCGCCGTTGGTCGCCGTATGCGAGTTCCGATGGGACGAAGGCGACCCATTTGTCACCTTTGCGCATCTTGAGGAGTGCTTCCCGGAAGCCCGTGATGACGTCGTCCAATTGAATGATGGCAGGAGTGAGCTCGCCGCTGGTGGCAAATTCGGTTCCGTCGGGGAGGGTGCCGCGGTAGTTCACGAGGATTTCTTTTCCAAAGAGTCCTTCTTCGCCAAAAGGCTCTCCTTCGCCGGCTTTAACGACGCGATAGAGCAAGCCGGAGTCATTCTTGATGATTCCTTCTTTGCTTTCTTTGGCCTGCAGGAATTCTTTGGCCGCTTGTAGATTAGCTTCGGCGGTGTCGATTTCACGTGCCGTGATTTTTGCCTGGAGTAGGGTCATTGCATCGCGAATTTCTTCGGGGCTGAGCGATATTTTTTGTCCCTTGAGCCCGCGCAGGAATCCTTCGAGGTAAGCGTCGGTATTAATGTCCTCGGTCCGCATTTGTTTTCGCGATGTCCGGATTCCTTCTTGGTAGCCGAGGGCGAGCGAGGATTGCCGGATGGCTTCTTCCGAAGAGACGGTGGGCTTTTCTTCGGCTTCCTGGGCCGAGAGAGTGCCAATGAAAAAGAGTGGGGTGAGCAGGAAAATTTTCATGAGGAGAAAATATTTAGGAAGGGTGAGAGCCGGCAAGCTGATTTTTTAGTCCATCTCCAGCCGATAACGGGGAATGGATGAGTCGATTTCTTGGGAATAGCGATCAAGGCCACCGTCGACGCCGAAGGTTTGGGTGAGTCCGTGGCCGCGGAACCAGGCGCAGTGGTCGAGAACGCTACGACCCTGGTGGTCGAGGAGGATGACTTTTTGATTCTGATCTTTGTGGGAGAACAGCGCGGTCTGGAGTTCCTGCGTCATGAGTTGGGCCCCGGGAAGGGTGATGGCTTCGAACTCCTCGCGGGTACGGGTGTCCAGTAGGGTAAAGGCGTCCTCGCTTTTCAAAAGGCGGTCCAGTTCTTGCGGTGAGACGAGCATGGCGCGGTCGTGCTCCTGGCTTGCGATGAGGCATTTCAAAGCAGTTTCGATTTCGATTTCGTGACTTTGGCAGACTTTTGCGAGCGTGTCCTCCAGTTCATAGGCGCAGGATTGACAGCCCCCGATGTGAAAAGCCGAGAAAAGTGCTCGCCGCGCGCCGGGATAGCGGTCGAGGAGGGACTTCATCGTTAGGTCGGCGGTGATCTCAGCAGGCATGGCTGGAGAATGACAGAGATTGAGGCGGGGGAAAGAGGGGAGTTGGGACTTTCCAAAAGGGGGGGCTTTTGAGAACGTCCAGCATTCCAAACGCTATGTCGCAAGATCCCGAAGAACCTAAAATTTATCTCCTCCCTAATTTGATGACGGCGGGAAACCTGCTATGTGGATTTTTGGCGATCCTGACGATCTTCAAGGGGATGCAGATTGAGAACCTTGTTGATGCGAAGGATTACTACGAAACGGCCATGCTCTACATTTTTGGATCGTGTTTGTTCGACTTGCTCGACGGACGACTTGCTCGCCTCGGTGGGCAGGAGTCTCCCTTTGGCCAGGAGTTTGACTCCTTGGCGGACATGGTGTCTTTCGGACTCGCCCCCGCGATGCTGGTTTCCAGCGCGGTGCTTTCTGAGTTTGAATTGCCGAAGTCCTTTGATCCATCCGGGAGTCGGGAAGGAGGCGTGACCTGGGCCTTTGCTTTTATTTACCTGCTATGTGGCGGAATCAGACTCGCTCGCTTCAATTGTCTGGCTTGGATTGGGTCAACGAGCGGGGATTTTCGTGGCATTCCGATTCCAATGGCAGCGGGTTTTGTGGCCTCCCTGACCTTTTTTATGATTAACTTTGCGGAAAAGGGAAGATCGTTGGGAGGTTGGTCTTACGTTCTTGCGGCCATGATTTTGGGGATCTCTCTCTTAATGGTGAGTAACGTGCGATACCCAAGTTTTAAAAAAATCGACCTTAAGACAAAGGCGAATGTTTGGACTCTCTTGGGGGCTGCGCTGGTTCTGGGCTTGGTCGTGAAGTTTACGGTTTATGCGCCGTCAGTGATTTTTGTGGTGTATTTGATTTCTCCTCTCTTTCGTCGTAAGAAGAAAAAGTTAGAAGTTAAGGAAGCGTGATATTCAATATTTTTTAGAATTTTGTTGACCTTGGCGAAGGGTGCACCTAAAAATTTTGAGTCACATCGTTATGAGGGTTCAAATTCGCCAAACAATTTTGGCACGGTTCATCGCCGTGATCTTCGCGTGCGGGCTCTCAGCTGGAGCCACTCACACTGTCAAAAAGTCTGAGACCTTTTATTCCATCTCCCGGAAATTCAATGTGCCGGTGAAGTCTCTGATGGAGGCCAACGGGATGAAGGATCCCCGCGATCTCATGCTGGGTCAAAAAATCACCATTCCTTCGAAGAGCGCGACGAGCGGGAAGGTGGCTGCTCCACCTCCGCCGCGGGCCAAGTCACTCCGAGTGATCATCGATGCCGGTCATGGCGGTCGGGATCGCGGCGCCGTTTGGGGAGGGGTTCGTGAATCCAATCTGAATCTCCGGGTCGCGGGTCGCGTGGAAGCCGCCCTCAAGGCCAAGGGCTACACCGTGATCATGATTCGCCGGAGCGATATTTACGTGAGCTTGACCCGAAGGGCGCAAATCGCGAACCGCTATAGTAACTCTATTTTCGTAAGCATTCACTTCAACGCTACGAAGTATACCAGTGTGAGGGGAGCCGAGACCTTCTATGTTGGTAAACGGGGGAGCTATCTCGCGAAGTCCATTCAGAGTGAGATGGTGAAGAATCTTAAAGTGCGCAATCGTGGGATCCACTATCGGAGCTACTCCGTTTTACGTCAGACCAGTAGCCCTGCCGTTCTGGTGGAATGTGGTTTCATCAGCAACTCATATGAGCGAAAGCGCTGCAATAGTTCCAGCTACCAGGCCACGACGGCCCGTTCCATCGTGGCGGGAATCGAGCGCTACGATCGGGCTTATTAAATATCTCAGGGGGTTCATCTCCCGTTCAGTTGCTCTCTGATACCTTCCGTATCAGATGAAAGCCAAAGCAACATTACTCGCCGGTGCAGCATTCGCTGTGTGGACTCTTGGAGGAATTTCCTCAGCCCTTGCCCAAGGCCCCCCTCCCGGTGGCGGCCCCCCTCCCGGTGGGGGAGGTCCACCTCCAGGTGGTGGAGGTGGCGGCGGACGCCCCCCCGGTGGTCCCGGCGGACCTCAAGGTGGTGGTGGTCTCCACGATCTTGGAAAGGCCGCCGATCGCTTCCAAGCATGGAAAACGGCCAAGCTCGAAGGTGCTGAATCATTTTCAAAATACCAGGAGGAGGTCCGCGAGAACTACCAGAAGCTCCTTGAGAAGATCGAAAAAGCGACGGTCGAGGATAGACTTGATGGCACCGAAGCCCGCAAATTTCTCATGAATGCGCTGAAGATCACCGAAGGTGGGGTTCAGGGAGGCGGATCGATTGAGGAACAGATCAAGGCTCTGGAGACTTTAGTCGATTCAGCACTCACGGACTCGGTCAATGCCGAGACTCTTACTCCTGCGCTGAATAAGCTCCAGTGGATGATTGGCGAGACATTGATCTACGGCTCCAAATCAGGAGAACTCAGCAAGGCCAAGGTGTCTTCCATCAATAGAAAGCTCATGGCTCTGGAGGAGAAGGAGGCCAAGTATAAGGAAGACAACAAGCTCACCGATCTGGAGCGGAAGAGGCTCGATGAAGGGGCTTCCAAGATTTGGAAGCTCATCGTGAAGGGCTTAAAAGGCCGGAACGACTGATTCAGAATGCTTCAGCAACCGTCATCAGGGTTTACCTCTGGTGGCGTTCCCGGGCGTTCGGCTGCGATGATTCAGGAATCGAAGCGCGCCACTCTCATTGATAAGATTACTTTACCTCAGCTTGTGATCTCCAAATTTGGCCGAAAGACCCGATGTCTGAACCCTTCATCCCCAGGGGAATTCCGGTCGTTGCTTGGGGAGGAAGCAACTATTCACCAGAGAGCAGGTGAGGGAACTCTCTCTCTCCCTGATGAATTCCGGAACAGCTGCTCTGCCTCCGCGAGTTCCAGGACATCGTGAAATCATGAGGGAGATGTTTTTGGATTCCCTAGCCGATGAGAAAGGATCGGAAAATCCACGCCGCCCGACTCCATACGCTCGATAGAGAATGGAACTTCCTTCGACTTGGAGAACTCGCTCAATGAGCGATCATGGCACCAGTTGTCGTTTAATCGCAGCGTCCCCGCTGCGGAGAAGAAACCACCGCCAGCCCAAGTTCCCATAGTCGGGACATCGGCAAGCGTGCGCAGCCACGGGGGATTGCAAATCCCATTCCACGTCTCGCCTGCGGATCCCATCGCAAGGTATACTATCCAACATCCGTCCCATGATAGGGCACATCGCTCTGCGTAAATCCGGCCACTGAACCATGATCCATACTCTAAAGCGTCCGTGCTGGTGTCTCACGAAATAATGTGGACTCGCTTGCTGGGCTTCCGCCTTATGATCACGGCCTTAGATGATCCGTGAGCCCGAAGAATGTGCAGCCGTGCATGTGCTCTGGGCTTGATCCATGCGGATAGAAGGCTCTGCTCTGTGCTTGAGGCTGTCATTTTTTTGCCCAACGTCGAAGTGGTGGCACCCGCTACCGGGAGCGCCACTCCGAATCAGGGTAAAGGGGTTCAAGTCCTCCGTTTATAGAATGAACATTGAAGAACAAAAGAAACTGCTAGCGATGAAAAGAACTACCAGAGGCCAATTGATTCGGGGGCTCCGCCCGCCCCCTCACCCCTCCGGGGCCCGTCGCCTTCGCTCCTGTCTAAAACACCTGCAAGCCTTCGGTGTTGTTGCGTGACCGTGAGGGACCGTGGGAAGGAAGGCTATGGGAACCGGAGCGATGCGGAGTTAGAGCACCCGGAGGGTGGCCCCGAGAGAGGTGAACGGAGTGAATCAAAGCTGCCAGACGACGAACAGAAACCTCATTCGAGGCCGATAGAGTGGGAAGAGCTGGCACAGGCAAGCTCTGAGCGAAGAGCGCGGCGGTTCCAATTTTCCTGTCATTCAACTCTGGAGGTAAATGAGCTGTTTGGGCAGTGGAGGATCGTGTTCGTAACTGGGGAATGGAAGCGGAGCGGAGATAGACGACCAACGGGTAGCCCGAAGGATGAGCGGAGCGAATCAAAGCAAAAGTAAAGTCGTCACCCTCAGTGAAGCGACCTTCCTCGGCTTCTCCATCATCCGTCGGAAAATCCGATGAACTGGGAAAAGCCAAAAGAAGTTCAAGGCCGAAATCAGGCGATTGACGAAACGAACGCGAGGTCACTCGCCCGTGAAAGTCATACCCAAGGGGGCAGACCCTCGCCGATCTCCGTGCTTACCTTCGCGGAGCGGTGAACTACTACCGCGTAAAAGGCTTCGCCTCACGCGGCTGCGCATGATTGGCATCCCGTTTGGCGAGATCCGTTCCCTCGATCAATGGCTTCGCCGCCGCACACTTCCCGGCCGAAGCTATCGTCCTCTTCGGAGTCTCGCTTAGTCCGTCAATCTAAAATATGTTCAAAAGAACTGCATGTTTCTGAAGTATCCCCTAAACCTGTCCTCAGGGACATTTCTTAATACTTCTATCAGGAGCCCTAGAAAGATCATTGACGGGAGCATCACCTCATCTAACTCAGGGTGAGTTAGGCCAGCATAAAACCCTGCAAATTCAAGGATCAAGCCCGCCGGCGTCAACGCGGACATCTTCCAGATAGACGTATTAAGGCCTGATCCTGACGATACGAATAAATACTACGTTGTGCCTAAGAAATGAAAACTCTCCTGATCGCATCACTTCTCATTCTGACGGGAGTAGACTCATTCAGCGCACCACTCCCACCGATCAAGCAGAAGGTAATCCAAGGAACCGTGGTTGGTTTCGTCTGGATGAATGAAATGCAGCACGAGGAAGATGGCGTCTGGAATCAGGGTTACACGTCGGAATGGGCGGCACGTTACTATATTCGCTTGAAGGCTCCGCAGCTTGAAAAGAAGACTCGCGAAAAGATCACGCGTTACGTTCGGGGTTGCGTAATCCGGCATCGAATCTTGGATGCCAAGATCGAAGATGGGGAGATGCTTCTGCTGGTTACCTCAAAACGACTCAAGGAGCTCAAACTCGGAGCCGCGCTGAAGATAGAAGACTACGAGATGCAGGCCGATGAGTGGGGAACTGCAGCGATTCATGGATCGCTCATGATTGGCGGCAAGCTTCCAACGGTGATTCCACCCCCGTATCCGAAGAGAGCCACAGAAACAAAACCTGGCGAATCGGGATCGGGTGGAGGTGACGGGATTGCGCCCATCACCCCTCCCACACCACCGGACATGCGGTTTTCCGCATCCGGCGGTTGAACAACGGCCTCTTCTCTAACTTCTCATTTCTGAGTCGCTTGCTTTGGCAAGATCTGATGGGGTCAGGAATCCATATTTGATCAACCTCTTGTTGTTGAGCGCGGTGTGCATCACGGCGTGAGCCGCCATGCGCCACGCTCCTCTTCCACATCCTCCAAGCAGCACTTGGTGTGGTGGCAAGCCAAGGCGGCGCAACGCATTGCGCCTGCCGTCCGACTTATGCCACCGTTGCCAAAATAACTTGCGGACATGACGGCGGATCCACTTTGATATCCCAGAAAGCTGCCTTCATCCGGCGGGCGGACACGGCTTTTCTCCCGGTTCACTTCAAGCCTCAGGACCTTTCCGATCCACTTTACGATACTCTCGTAGATGCGTTGCGCACTGCGCTCGCCATGGTTCACGTGATCAAAGAACGCTTTGATATCGAGATCGACAACCCAGGTCTTGCCCTCGTGGACATATCCTTGGGCCGCTTTCACGGCATCGTGCGCGCTTCGTTTCCTGCGGAACCCGTAGCTGCGCTCGCTCATTCCAGGGTCAAAGATCGGGTCCAGCACTGTGGCGATCTCGGCCGGGACAATTGTCGTTGGTGCCCGCGATGAGGACAGCTCGGCTAGGGGCGTGAACGGGAGCCAAGGGAATGAGACCGGGGAGGCGGAGAGCGGGGAAAGGTCTGGCGCTGTCTATGTCTTGGATATTAATACGTCTAGTTTTTCTCCAGTGATCGGTGATGTGGTGGTGAACGGATCACAGGTGGAAGTGGCCTTTAAAGGCTTTCCCGGGCTGACTGGCTGGGAAATCTATGGCGATGAAAATCTACCAATTGTGACGAACCTGACTTCTGCAGGCGTGGTTGAGGAAGTGGTTCCGGGTCAGTATCGATTTTTGATCGAGCTAGGTAACCCGGAACTTCGTTTCTTTTTCAAGCTGGGGAACTGAGGCTTCTCTTTTGGGTCCCGCGTGTTGAGTGGATCTTCTTTGAGCTTGAGAGGAGGGCCCTTTTTTTGTTATCGATCTCTAATGAAGCGAGGAGAATTTATAGCCATGACGACCTTGGCTGGTCTTGGATCTCTGAACGGGAAGCAACTTCCTGTTGGGGATGAAGGAGGGCTTCAAGATTGGGCACGACGATATGGGGTTCGTTTTGCTGACTCGGCGGGGGAGTTTCAATTGAAGGGCCGCATTGCGTCCAGCGATCTTGGGGTGGGTTTGCAAGCACTGGCCGAGGTGAGTGAGACTCCCATGCATGCAGAGGGAAGCCGGTTGCGAGGTTCTTACGAGGGACGTGTTTTTGAAGTGACCCTCAATTGATGGTTACGGTCATTTCGTCGTTTCGAAAAGGAACAGCAAAGAGTTGGACCTGAAAATGATCCTCCGAGGTGAGGGTGTAAACTCCTTGGGGAAGGATTTCGTTGGCCTCATGGCGAAAGGAAAGGCTGAAGCATTCGAGGTCACGTAAACCATCTTCGTTAGGGGCGTCGAGGGTCTTGATGGAGGTCAAGAGCCAAGTCGCCAGAGAATGGCCTTCCGGATTAAGAACTTGAAACGATTGGCCTTTATGGGCCTCGAAGTCCGAGAGTTTTGGGCGCTCCATGTGGCTTGGGGCTAACTAGAGTGATGGCTCCAATCCCAATTTGGAAAAGAGGCGGGGAGTATCGATTGGAAATCCCTCGTCCTCGGAGGTGAAGCGGAAGCTCCAAGTGTCATAGAGTCCGGCTCCGTCAGTGCGTGAAGGGAGAGTTTCGGCAGCCTGCCAGTTGGCGAGGTCGGTGGAGAGCCAGAGAGTGTAGGCGAGAGCGCTCTTTTTAAAGGCTTGATGGGTGATGGTGAATTCACCGTTGGAATTTCTGATTAATTTGACGGGGCTACCATCATTTGAGGCCGTGGTGCTACCTCCGGTTGCGGCTTCGAGTCCGTTGACGATGCTATCGCCATCAGCATCGCCCATGAAGGTCAGGCTTGATCCGCCGGAGCTGGCTTCCCAGGCATCCGGGAGGAAGTCGCCATCGAGGTCGCAGTCAGCGAGGATGGAAATATCACGTCCTCCGCCAGCGGTGGTATAGTTTGTGAGGGGGCTGGGGCCGAAGGTTTTGACCTGATTGGCGGTGCCTTCGACGCAGTAGAGTCGGCCCCATCGATCGAATCCTAAGCCGCGTGGGCCTTGGAGGCTATCGTGTTCGACCGTGACGGATCCGCCGGTGAAATTGCGACGATAGATTATTCCTAGATCATGGCTGGAGTAAAGGAGGTCTCCGTTTTGGGGATCAATCACCAAGCCCCAAACGCCCACCGTGGTCGCATCGAAAAAGGTCAACAGAAGGTTTCCCGCTTCATCGTAAATGTAGATGGCATCTGTTCCCGAGTCGGAGACGATGATCCTTTGGGAGGCTTCATCGTGAATCACTTCATTCGGCCGTTTATATCCAAATCCGAGGGAGCCGTTGGCCTGGCCGGTGCTGAGGGTGTATTTTTTGATGGTGTCGGATGCGGAATCTGCGGCGTAGAGGATGCCATTTTCAGCGTTCACGGCAAGACCGTGAAAGACGGCACCGGGGGCATTGACAAAAACGGTGAAGGCGATGGGATTGACGCTTGGATCGACCTGGTAGATTTTTCCATCGGTCGGAACTGAGAGGTAGATGATGCCGGTGACGGAGCTGCGTTCGACGGCCCAGTAATTGGTATTGTTGAGCAACCCGCTCAGAGTTGCGGAGCCTGGGTCACCGGTTTTGAGGGAGAATTCATTGGGGGCAGTGACGAAAATTTGGTCTTGGTCTTTTACTGGGACTGCGAAGGCGATCTCGCCAAGGCCGACGCGGTCTCCGCCGGCAATTCCTCCGTTGTTACTGCCATCACCGGGAAAGATAAAGTGGTTATCGGTCAGGGTGACTTCGACATAACGGGCCGTGATGGTGTGACCGAAGGCGAAGCTTTGGCGTAGGGTTTGCCCGTTGAGAAGGGGGAGGGAGGGGGAGAAAGTGATGGAGTTCGCGAAGTTCGAGCTTCCTTCGGCGCTGGTGGCGAAGCGGAGAGAGGCTTGTTTTGCTCCGTTGGTATTACTGTCGGAGTATCCCCAAAAGCTGATCTCGTTGAGCGGTTGATCGCTGCCAAGATCGAGGGTGAGGACAGGGATGGGGAGGGTGTCGTAGTAATTGCAGGGGAAGGTGCAGGCGTCGGTGACCCATAATGAGGACCCTGTCACGACGATCGTGTCGTGTGGTGGGTTGGCATCGAAATCAATTCCGGGACCATTGATGAGTCCACTGGCAGCGTAGAAATCATTGACAGCGGTGTTCGAGGTGATGGAATTGATCAAATGGAAGCTACCTGCCGATAGATAACAAGTAAGGCTCGACGATACTAATCCCGCCGCGATGATGGTTCTTGCCTTCTGCTCCATAGAAATGATAAGGTAGATTTTCTAAGAGAATCTCACCAGATTTTAATTTGTTAACTTATACACCCAAAAAAAATGTCAGAACCGTTCATTGGCCAAATTCAAACCTTCGGCTTTAACTTTGCTCCACGTGGTTGGGCCCAGTGTGATGGCCAGCTCTTGGCGATCAGCAGCAACACCGCTCTCTTTTCACTCTTGGGCACGACCTACGGAGGAGATGGGAGGACGACTTTTGGACTGCCAGATCTCCGAGGACGTTTCCCGATGCATTTGGGGAATGGGGCAGGTTTGACCTCCCGCCGTTGGGGACAAAAAAGCGGGCAAGAGGATCATACCCTGGCTACAAGCGAGATGCCTTCCCATTCTCATGGTCAGGCGGTCACCGCCGAGGTGGGGAATCAGGCTTCTCCAGTAGGAGCTGTGCCTGCCACCGCAAATGATGGTGAGAGTAATTATTCGACCAACGCTGCGAATTTATCCACCTCAAATACAACGAACGTAGGCGGTAATCAGTCTCACAATAATATGCCGCCATTTTTGGTGATCAATTTCTCGATCGCGCTCCAAGGAATTTACCCATCGCGTAATTAGCAGTGCCGGGAGAAGCTGAAGTTTCACTCCGGCCTGAAACGCCTGAGGATTTTTCTTTTCTCGAAGAGTTGGTCTTTGCAGTGCGGGAAGGCGAAGCGGGTTTTCGTGAATTGTTATTGGGTGAGCGGATTGCCTTACTGAAAGAGCAGACGCGTTTGCAAGTTCATCATTATCGGTGGAGATGGGAAATCCCGCGATGTTGTTTTACGAGGGGCTGGGCTTTGTCCGGACAAAACCAGAGGCATCCCACCAAGCGATGGTGTGGATGCCTCCGAGTGAGTTCGAGGTCCCCGACACGTAGGAGAGGCTCTTTCGCCTCTTCACGTTTCCTGATGAAACCCAAGGATCGGGAATTGAGGGCTACAGAGGCTAAGCGCTTCTCCTAGGCCAGGATTTCGCTGATAGGCTTACCGGTCTTTCCACCCATCTTGAAGGGGCGCTTGTTCGGTGAGTAGAGGACCTGGTCGTGATGGAGGCCCATGGCTGAAGCGATGGTGGAGTTAAAGTCAGACGCGCTGGTCTTCTCGGTGATGACGTTCGAGGCTGTCTTATCGGTTTCTCCGTAGACGGTTCCGCCTTTGATACCGGCTCCGGCGAGGGCGAAGGAGAAGGCTTTGGGGAAGTGATTGCGTCCGGAGTCGTCGTCGATTTTTGGGGTGCGTCCAAACTCGGTTGCGATGACGACGAGGGTTGTTTCGAGGAGGCCACGTTGTTTGAGATCGGTGAGGAGGGCGGCGTAGGCTTGATCGAGAACGGGGAGCATTTCGTCGGCCTTGGTGAAGGCGTCGGAGTGCCAGTCGAAGCCGCCGTATTGCACTTCGACGAAGCGGACGCCGTGTTCGACGAGGCGACGGGCGAGGAGGACCCCTTTAGAGAACTTATCGGTGCCGTAGGCGGCGCGGGTGTCGGGAGATTCCTTGGAGAGGTCGAAGGCTTCGAGGTCCTTCGACTTCATGAGGTTGACGGCGGAGTTGAACATCTCGTCGTAAGCGCGGGCTCCGCGCTGACCTTGGTTGAACTTGGCGGAGAAGCCTTCGTCGAGCTTGGTGCGGAGAGCGATTTGGCGGTTGAAGGCAGCCTCGGAAATGTTGCCGCGTCGTTTGGAGTTTTGGAGGCCTTTTTCGGCATCGCCGACGGGGAGGGGAGCCATGCTGGGCTCGAAAAATCCGGCACCTGGGTGTCCGTTACCGGAGTGGACGGTGACGAAGGGAGGGAGGGTGCCCTTGAGGCGCGCGGGGTCGAGTGTGTTGGCCCACGATCCGAGGGAGGGGTGGGTGATGGAGGCGCGCTCGGTGTAGGAGGTGTGGATGTGGTAGTTGCCTTGCGAGTGAGCGCCTTGGGTGGAGTTCATTGAGCGAACGATGGCCATTTTGTCGGCATGTTTCGCAGTCTTTTCGAGGTGCTGACCGAACTGGATGCCGTCGACGTTGGTCGAGATTGCTTTGAGTGGTCCGCGATACTCGACGGGGGCGTCGGGTTTGGGGTCAAAGGTGTCGATGTGGGTCATGCCACCCGCCATGTAGAGGTAGATGACGTTTTTGGCTTTGCCTTTTGATTGCGCGATCGCTTCAGCGGCTTCGGCCGTGGAAAACCACGAGGCGGAGGCACCTCCTAAGCTCACACCGAAAGCGGTGCGGGCGGTGTTGGAGAGGAAATTGCGGCGGGAGAGTTCGTCGAGTTGATTCAAAGGGTTCATTGGACAAAGAGGAAGCGGTTTGAGGTGAGGATGGCGCGGGCGAAAGTGGCGGTGGATTCCGCAGATTTCATTTCGGGGAGGAAGGCTGCTTTTTCGGCCTTCGTAGGGAGGGCTGAGTAGAGGCTTAGAAAGAGGAAATCGAGTCGACGGTCAGGTGAGTTGATATTTTGAAGAGCGCGGGCGAAGGCATTTTTTCTGTTGGTAAGGAGGCTGGTTTCGTTCCCGTTGAGGAGGCGGAGGTGCTGGGGGACCGTGGCCTCGGTGTGGGCGGATGAGGGGCTTTCGGCATCGGAGCCGCCGAACTCGGCGATGAAGGATCCACCGCGTTGGGGAGCGGTGAGTTCGGAGGTGCGAAGTTTGAATTCCGGGTGGTCCGGGCGGCTATTGGGAGCGCGGCGCGCGACGGCAGCCTGGGCTTTCATGGCGACGTTGCTTCCGGAGGCGATCATTTCTTTCTGATATTTTTGGCCCGCGCTTTTTTGAGTGTCTCGGACTTTGAGGCTGATTTTACGGAAGGCGACCATGTCTCCTTTTTCTCTGGCTTTGCGAGCCTGGGTGCGGAGGAGAGAGACTTCCTTTTGGAGGGATCGACGTCGCTTTTCTGCCTTGTCGACGGTGGCATCGATTTCTCGAAGCTGTTTGGCATTGGTGCCCATGAGGAACTTGAAGGAGGTGACGTACTTATCCCAACTTTCTTCGAAAGCGTTGTTGGTGTTGGAGTCAATATTTCCGGAGGCGAGGGTGACGAACGAGTCGCGGATTTCTGCAGCACTGAGGCGACGGAGAATGGGGCCTTGGAAGTGGAAGGAGAATCCCTGGGCTGGTTCCTCGGTGGTGACTTCGCGTTGGAAGAGCTGGGTGTGGTAGAGGATTCGGAGGAATTGCTTCAGATCGTAGTCGGTCGCGAGCATCGCCTTTTCGAGGGAGGTGACGAGCTCGGGATAGTGGGGTTTTGGCGAGCTGCCCCAGTCATCGGGATTCGCGATGAGGCCGTAGCCAAAGGTGTATTCCCAAAGGCGGTTGCTGATGACTTTGGTGAAGTAGGGGTTCTTGGGAGAGCTGACCCAGTTGGCGAAGTGCTCGCGGCGTTTTTCGGGTGCGATGTCTTTGGTCTCGAGTCCGAAGAGGAAGCCGGGTTTGACGATGTCGCCGGCCTCGCCGTCTTCATATTGGTAATCGACGGGGAGCTTGAGTTCCTTGGTGGGGATGTCGGTAATGGCGTTGCGTTGGTGGTAGCGGAAAACGGAGGCGATGTTGCGAGCTTCGGCCTTCTTTGCATTCATTTTGCGGCCGTGGGCTTTGCGCTCTGCCTTAGTCATTTTACCGAGACGCCTACCACCGCCTTTGCTGCCATCGACGCCGATGACTTCGCGGACTTTATCGCGGGCCCCTTCGAAGCGGAACTCGGAGCCCCCGAGGAAGGAGGCGAGTTGGTAATACTCCATTTGGGTGGTATCGTCGAAGGGGTGGTCGTGGCATTGGGCACAGCCGATTTGTTGGCCGAGGAAGACTTGGACGGTGTTGCTGACGTTATCGAGGAGCATGCCGCGGTCGCGGAGGTAGTAGCCGAGGGCGGGGTTCTCAGCGACGTGTCCATCGGCGGCGAGCATGGCCTTGACCATTTCGTTGTAGGGCATGTTTTGCTCAACCGCATTCTTCAGCCAGACATGCCAGCCGAGGCCGTGTTGGTCTTCACGGGTTTTGAGCCGGAGGAGATCCGACCAGAAATTGAAGAGGCGGGAATTGAAGCCGGGGGAATCGACGAGGGTGTCGATGAGTTGGGTCCGTTTGTCGTCTTTTGCCGACTCAAGGAAGCCGCGGGCTTCGGTGTGGGATGGGAGTCGGCCGATGATATTGAGGTAGCTGCGGCGGAGGAAGGTGGCGTCATCCGCGATGGGATTGGCTTTAATGCCCTGAGCTTTTTGGCCTTCGACCAGGACTTCGTCGAGCTCGCGCGCAGTGTTGCGGGCGACATCGAGTGGCAAGGGTTTTGCAAAAACCGCGGGGACGGTAAGCAGAAGGGAGAGCAGGATTTTCATGGGAGGAGAGATTAGAAGAGAAGCGCGACGATTTCTTCGTCGGAAAGGAGAGAGGGGTCCTCGGCAGCACCGGAGAGGAGTTCGCCGGCGACGGCGTCTTCAAGTTCGATCCAGTTTTCGGCGGGTGTGGTGATCTCGGCGATGTCGGTGTTTTGAGGAGCGACGGAGTTGGAGGGGAGTGAAACGAAGATGGCGAGGGCTGCGAGTGCGGTCCCGGCGGTTCCCAGAAGGGGCATGGGAGCGAGGAGAGACTTCCACCAAGGGGATTTTGAGGGGGCAGCATCTAAGCGGACACGCCGGAGAGTATCCTGCACGAAGCGGGGGGAGGGATTGGCGGGACTGGAATCTTCCAAAAGGTTCCAGACAGCGTCATTTTCAAGTTCGCTGTCGAAATCGGGAAGGTTGTGGTTTGGATGCTTAGGCTTCATGGTTTTTCCGTTCAGGGGAGGAAACCCGCGAGTTTCGGGGAAGTTGCGAGAAAGATGAATGGGAGATGAATTTGGTCCGTAAATCTCGGATTAGCGGGGGTTTTTGGTGGGGAGGGCTTGGAAAAGAAGGAGTCCGCCAGCCAGCATTATGCAAGCCGGAATCAAGATGAGCCGTTGGCGCGTGTTGAGGTTCAGACTCAGTTCACGCATGCTTGCACTTGCCGCTTGGCGGGGAATGGTGTCTTCCGCTGGCAGGTGCTGAACATGGGTGGTTGGGGGGCTTGGGTTGAGGGTGGTCTCACGCAGAGCAGCGGAGCAGCAGAGGGCTTGGTTGAATTTAAGAGGTGAGTTTTTGGTAGGCTTGGGTGAGGGCGGTTTCGTCACCGACGTTGCCGGGGAAGATGATGTAGGCGAGGCCGGGGTGGAGGGTTTCGTTTCCGATGGTCCAGACGGGGACGCCGGGGAGGATTTGACCGAGGACTTGAGCTTGTTTGACGCCGAGGGCTTGGGTGGCGATGTCAGAGGAGGTGATGGCGCCTTTCGCGATGAGGAAGCTGGGGCGGGTTTTGATGGCGCTGACGATTTTGACGAGGGTTTGGGAGGCCGCTTTGGAGATGGCGAGATTGTCTTCTTCGTCGATGCGGTCGCGGGAGGTGAAGAGGACGGCGGTTTTGCCTGACTCGATGGAGCTTTGAATATCTGATGCTAAGCCCTTAACGTTGAAGCTTGAGTTTAGGATGTCGAGGACCTTGATTTCGAAGGGGAAGGTGTCGCTGTTGGCGAGGAGGTGGTTGAGCTGGGACGTGGTTTTTGGGAGGTGGGAGCCGACGATGATGAGGCCGCCGTTGGGGTTGGGTTCGAGGTCCTG
Source organism: Akkermansiaceae bacterium (assembly GCA_047629805.1). Taxonomy (GTDB): domain Bacteria; phylum Verrucomicrobiota; class Verrucomicrobiia; order Verrucomicrobiales; family Akkermansiaceae; genus SW10. The sequence goes on from JBLHUR010000025.1 coordinate 46,526, forward strand.
CATTTGCCAAGGATCGAGAGGGGGACGGCTGGTGATGCCGCCGAGAGATTGGAC